>NZ_BPQM01000036.1 GCF_022179245.1 Methylobacterium gregans | reverse complement strand
ACGCGCTCCAGCCCCTCCGTGAAGGTTCGGCGCGGGTTGGCGAGGTAGAACAGGCCGTCGAACGCGGTGTCGAGGTTGGTGACCGAGAAGCCGCGAATGAAGTAGGAATCGCGCTCGCTGAACGGCGGGGCGTCGTTACGCACGGACGGGTTGTTCAGCACGACATCCGAGAGCGAGCGCGCCTGCTGGTCGTTGATCAGCTTCTCGGTATAGCCCGTCACGTTGAAGGGCGTCTGCAGGACCGAGCGATTGCCCAGGAAGCCGACGCGCGTGCCCGTTCCGACCTGGCCGCCCGCGTAGGGTACAGGCGGCTGCCCCACCGTGCCGCTCGCCGGCGGCAGGGCCGCGAGCGTGCCCGGGGCCGTGCGCTGGCCCTCCACGCTCAACTCGTCGAGGGTCACGGCGTGTGTCGGATCCCCGCCGAGCTGGACGTAGCGCGGATTGACGAGCGTGATCGTGGAGGGGCCGACCGCCCGGTAGGTCAGGCCCGTGCCGTCGAGGAGGCGGCCGAGCGCGTCGAGGGGCTGGTAAGCCCCCTCGACGCCTCGCGTCATCAGCCTCTCCGTCAGCGCGGTCGCGTAGACGAGCCTCACCCGGGCCTGCTCGGTGAAGGCGACCAGGGCCGGCTCGAGCGGACCCTGCGCGATCGACAGGGCGACCTGCCCCCCCTCCTGGGCGACTACGGGGGCCGGCGCGATCGCGATGATGCTCGGTCTGCGAGAGACCGCGTCCGAGGGGCTGCCTGTATCCTGGCTCTGAGCGGCGACCGGAACCATCGCCAGCACCGAAACGCCCGTCAGGGCGAAATTCGCTCGTCGCCCGTTGCCGGCATACCCACGCCTCCGCACCGCCATCCCGCACCCCATCCGTCTGCTCGAAGGGGCGGCGCGCTTCGCGCTCTCTCGCCCTTACCCACTGAGATCAACGAGGCGGCGATCTCCTGACGTCGGAGCGCGACGTTTTCTCGCCCGTTTCACAGGGGCGACCCGACCAGGGCAAGGAAGGGCGGCAGACGGGTGACGCGCACCCCCATCGTAGCGGCGATCACGTCGAGGGCGTCGTCCGTGTTGCGCGGGTCGAAAACCCCGGTAACGCGCCGCTCGCCCACACCGGGATCGAGCAGGACGATGCGGCCGCGACGGTAGCGCCCCAGTTCCGCCAGGACGGTAGACAGCCGCTCGCCAGAGAAGACGAGGCGGCCCTCCCGCCACCCCGCGCTCCGCCCCGAATCCGCCCGGATGACGGACGGGCGCTCCCCGTCCGAGAGCCGGACCGCCTCGCCCGCTGAGACCTGCAGGGACCCGCCAGCCGCCATCACCTCGACGCGTCCCTCGGCGACGTCCACGGGCCGCTCCGCCCCATCGACGCGCACGGAGAAGCGGGTCCCAAGCGCCCGAGCGCTCAAGCCATTCCCACGGACCACGAACGGACGCCGCGGGTCGGGCGCAACGTCGAAGAAGGCCTCACCGCGCAGGAGCTCGACCTCGCGCCCGGTCTCGTCGAAGTGCAGGGCGAGGGCTGTGTCGGTGTTGAGATCGATGCGGCTACCGTCGGCGAGGGTCGCGTGCGTGATCTCGCCGACGCCGCTCCAGAGGTCAGCCCGCATCCGGTCCAAAAGGCCGAGTTGATGGGCGAGCCCGGCGCAGAGAAAGGCTACGGCAGCGATACCGGCCAGACGCTTCGCGGTCCGGCGGCGCTGCCGAGGATCGGGAACGTTGCCGAGCTTGCGCCACAGCGCATCCATCTCGGCATAGGCCGTTTCGTGACCCGGATCGGAGGAGCGCCAGACCTCGAAGGCCTCGCGGTCACTTTCCGTCGCGTCGGGCGACGAGAGCCGCGCGACCCAGCCCGCGGCGACCTCGTAGACCGGGTCCTCGTCGCCCGCATGCTGCGGGCTGGTCGCATCGCTGTCGGCGCTGTCGGCCACTCTCATCCCCTTGAGGCCGCACCAGGGTTCGGGCGACCGAACCGTGTAACCCATGATCTAGGATCAACGAGACGCCGAACGCCTGACGTCATCCCTCATCGGCGATCGCCGAACCCGCGACGGCAGTGGAGAAGGGCCTTGATGAGGTGCTTCTCGACCATGTTCCGGCTGACGCCCAGACGGGCTGCGACCTCCCCGTTCGCGAGGCCGTCGATCCGGACGAGGAGGAACACCTCGCGGCACCGAGGCGGCAGTCCATCCACGGCCGCCGCGAGCCGCCTCAGCTCCTGCCGCGCAATGGCCTGACGTTCCGGCAGCGCATAGCCGTCGGCGATGCCCTCCAACTCCGCCTCGCTCAGGGTCCGGAACAGCGTACTCTCGAACCGCTGCCGGTTGCGCATCCGGAGGGCGACGTTGTTCGCGATCTGGAACAGGAAGGCCGAAGGCTGCTCGACCTGCGTGCGCGACAGGGCCGCGAGCATGCGCAGGTAGGTCTCTTGATGAGCGTCGGCGGCGTCGGCCGAATTTCCGAGCAGGCGCAGCAGGAAGCGCCGGAGCTTGACACTCTCGCTACGATGCAGCGCATCGATCGATATCGGCTGCATAGGGCCGGCCCACTCACCTCCAGCGCGTCGTATGGCAGGTCAAACACTTCATGGCCGACCAATCAAGTTGCTTCTGAAGGCAAAACGAGCTCACCACTTCATAATTATTACAAGATAAATGCTTGGGACTGTAGCAAGCCGTTGTGTTTCTTCTGCAAACACTCAAGCTCGGACGCGACCGCACGGACTCGGCCTTCCGCCGGACCTGCGACGCGCAGCCCGTGTGTTGCCATATGGCAACATTGCGCTGTTCGGGCTTTCCACTGCAGATCTGGCATCGCTGCCTGCGAGCGGCCGATCTTGCTCGACGCCGCTCGCACCTCCAGCCATGGCGGGGATGGATGGCTCGTCCGCGGAGGCTCGGAACACCTCGACCGCGACGGAGCCCACGTCATCAGAACACGGATATCAGGACGATCCCGGCCACCATAAGGGCGGCCCCGCCGAGCCGCGACGCGCCGGCCCGCACCTGCTTCATGCCGACCCAGCCGAAATGATCCAGTGCCACCGAGGTGAGGAGGTTGGCGGTAATCAGCAGGCCGTTGAAGGCGCCCGCGCCGACCTTGTCCACGAAGAGCAGGCCCGCGAACACCGCGACCGCTCCGGTGAGGCCAGCCAGGGGCATCCACCAGCGCACCCCTTCGACATCCGCCCGTTGCGGCAGCGGCTTCGGGCGCAGCAGGAAGACCAGCACGAACACGAACACCACCGGCAGGAACGAGACCATGGCTGCGAGCCAGGGATTGACCAGCGCGCCGCGCAGCTGCGCGTTCCAGACGACACCGATCGCCTGGAGGGCGCCCGCGACGACGATGAAGGGATAGAGCAGCCTCGGGTTCAGGCCGTGCCCTTCCTCCTTCGCGCCCGATTTCTCTCCCGTGTTGGGCGTGACCCGCGCGATGAAGGTGACGCCGATGGCCATGAGCAGGCCGCCGAGCCAGGGCATCGGCTTGAACCCGCCTCCAGGCAGACCGAACAGGCCGAGCGAATCCATCGCCAGCGAGGTCAGGATGTTGGCCGTCAGCGTCAGTCCGTTGAACGGGCCGGCGCCGACCTTGTCGACGAAGGCCAGGCCGCCGAACACAGCCACGGCCCCGGCCACGCCGCCCAACGGCGCGTACCAGGGCATGGAGGCGAGGCTGTCGAGGCTCGGCAGCGGCGTCGGCATCACCAGGAACAGCGTCGCGAAGACGAAGACGATCGGCAGGAACGAGACAGATGCAGCCAGGAACGGGTTGACCAGATGCCCGCGCAGCTGCGCGTTCATAGAGTTGCCGAGCGCCTGGAGTGCGCCGGCCACGATGATGAAGGGATAGAGCAGCGCGGCAGTCACGAGGGTACGTCTCCGGGTCGGCGAGGGCGGGATCAGACGAGGATCAGGGCGCCGAGCGCCAGGACGAGAGCCGGCGGCATCACGAGCATCCCGAGCTTCAGGAAACCCCAAGCGGACACGTCCTGGCCCTCACGCCGGATCGCCGTCAGCCAGAGGATCGTGGCGAGCGATCCCGTGACCGAGAGATTGGGTCCGAGATCGACGCCGATCAGGATCGCGCCTGCCACCGTCTCCGGGGCGTGTGCGGACTGCACGGCGGCCCCGGCCAGCAGCCCCGCCGGCAGGTTGTTGACGAGGTTCGAGCCGAAGGCGACGAGGGCGCTCCCTGCCCAGGCGGTCGCGGCGGGATCGCTGTCCGCGGCGCGTTTGAGCAAGTCGGCGAGCATCCCCAGCACCCCGGTCTTTTCCAGGGCCTCAACCAGGACGAACAGCCCGGCAACCAGCGGCAGCACGCTCCAGGACACGTCACGGGCGACCTCGACGACGCCACCGCGGTTGATCAGCAACACGACAAAAGTCGTGGCGAGACCGGCAACGAAAGTCGGTAGGCCGAGCTCGATCCCGGCAGCCGAGGCGCCGATCAGGGCCGCTCCGGTGGCGACGATCCCACAGGCGGCGATGAGGCCGCCCCGTCCGAGAGCCGGTGTGTCGACGTCGGTCGCGACCGTCTCGGTCTGCAGGGAGCCGTTCTGCGTCAGGCGCAGGACGAGGTACGTCGCGACGATCGCGAGGACCGAAGGCAGGGTGAAGGTTGCGAGCCATCGGCCCAGCGGCGGCATGTGCTCGGCGAAGACGACGAGGTTGGCCGGATTCGAGATCGGCAAGACGAAGCTCGCCGCGTTGGCGATGAAGGCGCAGATGAAAAGGTAGGGCAGCGGCTGCTTCACCCCGGCCGCCTTCGTGGCGGCGAAAACGGCTGGCGTCAGGACGACGGCGCAAGCGTCGTTCGAGAGGAACACCGTCACCACCGTGCCGACCAGATAGACGAGCGTGAACAGCCGCGTCGCCGAGCCCTGCGCGGCCCGCACTGCATGGGCGGCGAGCCAGTCGAACAGCCCCTCCTTCCGGGCCACCTCCGAGAGCAGCATCATGCCGACGAGGAACAGGTAGACATCGGTGCCCTTGGCCACGCCGTCGAGGGCGACCGACCAGGGCATCAGCCCGAGCACGACCAGGAGCACGGCGCCCAAGGTTGCCCAGATCGCCTCGGGCCACGCGAAGGGACGGAGGATCACGCCGAGAGTCGCCAGCGCGGCGATGCTCCATGTCGCGACGTTCGGGGTCAGGGTGAGCGCGCCCATCGGCGTCGAGCTTCCTTCTCTGGGTCTGCTAGGGGATTGGGTCCGAGGCGCCGCCTACCACTGCCGCCCGTTCCGGTTCGGGCCGAGCTGGGTGCCGAGCAGGCCCTTCTCCGGCCAGGGCCCGACAGCGTCAGCGTCGCTGCCGATTCCCCTCGATATCAGGGGTTCCGCACCCGTGCTCGCCGGTTCGACGACATCCTCGTCGAGACCACCCGCCATGTCCCGGGCGCGCACCGCGATCCGCCGCGCGCCCGGCGGCCAAGCGATGCGGGCCCGGTAACAGCGCTCATCCGCGCCGCGGAGCATCGGATGCCAGGAACCCTCATCGATGCAGCAGACGCACTCGACGATCTCGGTCGACCCGAGCACGACGGCGCGGATCTCCGTGTCACCCGCGACGGGGCGATCGTGCGCATGGGCAAGCCGCCGGTCGGAGGGGGTGGTGATCAGAACGAAGGGCCAGGACCGGCCGACCTCCTTGAAGCGCCACGCGACAGTGCCGCGGTCGAGAGCGGCGACGGCATAGCCGACCGGGCCCTCCTCGATCTGCCCGGTCGACCGGCAGGCCGCATAGACGGTGCGGCCATCATTGGCGAGTTCGTTGTAGTGGGTATGGCCCATCTCGACGAGCCGGACCGGCCCGCGATGGACCATCTCGGCAATCCGGGCCGCCTCGCCCTCGGCCTTCAGGTCCGCCGGATAGCTGTGCATGAACAGGGCGCAGATCCGCGCCTCCGCCTCAGCCTCGGCCAGCTCCCGTTCGAGCCAGGCGATCTGGTCGGACCCAAGCCGGAAGTCCAGTCCGCCCGTGCCCATGCCGCACATGTCGAGGAACAGGCAGCGCGTGCCCGAGACCGTGACGGCGTAGGGCAGCCTCTCCGCGCCGAGGCCGGCATAGAAGGCGTCGAGGCTGCCACCCTCCATGTCGTGGTCGCCGGTGATGACGTGAGCCGGCAGGCGCAGGCCTCGGAGCCCGGCGCGGACGAGCGCGTACTCTTCCGGCCGGCCGTGATCGGCATTGTCACCGGGCAGGAAGACGAAATCGAGTCCGCTGGTCTCGTCAATCTCGCTGAGGATGGCCTCGTAGTCGACGGCGTTCCGAGCGCGCGGATCGGTCAGATGGAGGTCGCCGACATGGGCGAAGACAAGGATTTCGGTGCGCTCGCTCATCCTCGCCCTAC
The DNA here is from genome assembly GCF_022179245.1 of Methylobacterium gregans. Classification (GTDB taxonomy): domain Bacteria; phylum Pseudomonadota; class Alphaproteobacteria; order Rhizobiales; family Beijerinckiaceae; genus Methylobacterium; species Methylobacterium gregans. The sequence goes on along the minus strand of NZ_BPQM01000036.1, from coordinate 31,035 downwards.
TCCGCAGCTGTGGCGAGCGGACCGGACACCGACCAGCTTTAAGAGAACGGGGAGGCCGTCCTGTCGATGACCGTCCTGCCAATATCCGCTCTGCATGCAGAAAGCTCCGGCGCCTATTTCTCCGCCCCGCGGCAAACGGGAGCTCTACAGTTGGCGGGCGCTCAAGTTGTTTACGTGACCCACGTTCCGAATCAATCCATCACAAGACAGTGATCGATACGCACGCGCACATCGGGCTTCACGGAGGACCGGCGAGCTTGGGTGACGCCACGGCTCGATCCAGGACGGGAAATCCCCGTCCGGTATGCTTGGCCGCATGTCTGAAACGCTCGCCCAGGGCGCAGCCAGAAGGCGTTCATCCCCAGCACATCGCGGAGATTTGGTCACGCTACCGCTCGGAACGGCGACCAATGCGGCCAGTTTGTCCCGAGTTCCAGCCCGAGAGCGATCCACGAAGGTCACGATGACCCTGCAGGCGCACGTCCGTTTCACTCCGGTTGTCGAGGACGTGAAACCCGACGAGGGGGGAGACGATCGAGCAGTTGAGCAAGACCTTCGATGCCATCCTGGAGCGAGTCTCGACGGATACCGGCCGCGCGGTGTGATCGGTGCGCGCGAAGGCGCAGGGCTTTCTGAAGGGCACGCGGACGGTCGAGGCCGGCCTGCCCCCCGAACTTACGCATGGCCTCAGTTCGCCAAGCCCGGTGAGCGCCGGGTACTCCTGCGCCTGTCGACGAATGCGGGCGGCATCCTGCCCGATGCGGTCTCGCTGCCGCGCGGCCGCGCGCTGAAGGGCCTGGACGTTCCCGGCGAGGGCCTGCCCGACGCGGAGGGCACCACGCAGAACTCATCATGATTAACGGCCCGGTACTGCAGGCGCCGGATGCAAGAACTTTTCTGCGCAGCCTGAACCTGCGCGCCGGGACGACGGACAGGGTCGAGGGCCTGAAGGTCGCTGTCTCCACGGTGCTGCGCGGCATCAAGAAGGCGCTGCAAACGGTCGACGTTCAGCGAGACCTATTACAGCGTCACGCCGTTCCAGTACGGGACGACATCGCCAAGTTCTCGATTGCGCCGGACTCTCCCCGCCTGACGGGCATGACCGGCAGCGAGATCGATGCCTCGGGTCGCCCGGACGTGATCCCCGAGACGGTCCGAGCCGAGATGGCCGATCTGGACGGGACGTGGACGTTCGGGGTTCAGCTCTGCGGCGATCTAGAGCGCCAGCCTGTCGAGGATCCCACCGTGGTCTGGGAGAGGGGCGTGGCGCCCTTCCAGACGGTGGTCACCATCCGGATCGGCCGACAGGACAGCTGGGAGACCAGCCGGGTCGACGCCGTCGACCAGCACATGCGCTTCAACGGCTGTCCGATCCACGAGCCTTCAGGCGGCTCAAGGCTGCGGGCGCCGCGCCGCACGCTGGCCGGCCTACCCCAGGAGGTTACCCCCGTGGTCAGGATACCCGTCGCGCAGCTGCGACAGATCGCATCTCGGCCTCCAATGGACGGAGAGCCAGCCACGGAAGCTGCCCTCTCAGACACTCAGGTGGCGAGCGGTTGCGCGGGTCGCTGGTCGGTGTGGATCGTTCCGCGACCGTGAAGGACGTCGCGCACCGACGGCGATGGCTTGGCATCCCCCAGAGCCTCCGCAAGGAACGCTCGGGCGCGGCTGACACGGCTCTTCATGGTCCCAGTCTGGCAGCCCATCACGGCGGCGGCCGCCTCGTAGGTCATGCCCTGCGCCCCGACGAGGAGCAGCGCCTCGCGCTGCCTGGCAGGCAGCCTGGCCATCGCCGCAAGCACCTTCTGCAGGTCCATGCCATGTTCCTGGACCGCGGGCGTGATCAGCTGCGCCGCAAGAGCGCCGTCCGCGTCCTCGACCTCGCGCTTGTGCCTCCGGCAGTCGCTGAAGAATTGGTTGCGCAGGATCGTGCAGAGCCACGCCTTCAGGTTCGTGCCGGCCACGAACTGCTCCTGTTTGGTCCACGCCTTGAGCACAGTCTCCTGCACGAGGTCGTCGGCGCGTGCTGAATCTGCGACAAGCGACATCGCGAAGCCGCGTAAGGCTGGGATCGCCTCGACGAGCCCATTCTTGAAAGCCAGGGCCTCGTCCTCTCGATGGGGCAACGCGGCGTCGAGTTGCGCGATGAGAGCCATCATCCGTTCGGGCGGCCGAGCTTCACAGAGCGCCTCGTAGGCCGTCCGCAGCTGGATGCCGAGATGATCCAGCAGGGCCGCGGGCATGGGAAGGGATGCGGAGAGGCTTCGGTTGCTCGGGTGATCCTGACCAAGGCCGCCTGCTATCAGCATGTCCATCAACTCACGTCTGCCGAGTCCGCCTGCGAAGATAGGACCCAGCGTTCCGGTCGTACAGTGAACATCTAACCCCCATGGGGTGGGGGATCGTTCCCTGTCACTTTGGCGTTTGCGCAGAGGCTCCGTGGGAGGGTGGCCGAGTTGATGCGAAGACCTGTGACCTACAGCATCGTCGACTGCCCGGACGGGCGGTTCGCGGTCGTGGCCATCTCGGCTTCGGGTACCGCCTATCGCCGCGACGGGTTCATGACGCTTGCCGACGCCGAGAGCTGCGCCGAGGGCCTGTCCGCCATCATGGCCGTCTGCGGCACGCCGCTCACGCGCCAGGACGGCGGGGGTACCTGGACCTGTCCGGGCTTCCCATCCGGCCTGATCAGGCGATCGTTCTAGACGAGCGGGAGCCGTGGCCGCCACGCTGTAGATGGGAGACCCAGCGCGGGAGGGCGGTCACCCGTGGAGATCGAGGTGGTGCATCTGCCCGGGGTGATCTGCCAGCCCGACCAGACCGACCTCGGCATGCGCGCCATCGTGCGCCTGCACATGGCCCGGTGCCGGAGCCGAGTCATGCCCGGGATCGGATGAGAACACGATGTTGCCGTGCGCATCGACGTTCGCCGCGAGCACCTTTCCCGGGCCCTGACTGATGGCCGCGCCGGCGTTTCGAGGCTGCACTGACGCGTCGTCGGCTTGCGGCGTGGTCGCATGCGGCGCGGCAGGGGCGTGCGTCGCAGCATCTCGCTGCGGACCGGGCCCGGCGCCGTCGGCAGTCCTGCCGTGTCCCGCATCAGGATCCGGGGTCGCGGCGACCGACTTTCGGTTCACGACGAGAGGCGGGTCATCGAGATGGGACGCGGCTGCGGCCTTGCCCGCGGCGCCCAGGCTCGCGGCGTCGCGCGATTCCGGAATCGCGCTGTCCGTACCGAGGCCGGTCGTCTGGCCGTGTCCGTGGGCGCCGCGGCCCTGCGCCTCGGCGCTCGAGGCTTCGCCCGCCTGCGCCGGTCCGTCGTGCGGGTGTGAGGTGGATGCAGCTTCGCCCGAAGCACCCGATCGCGCCTCGCCGTGCCCGGCCGGGACGAGCTTGTCGCCGCCGCCGAGCTGGCGGGGAACGTTGCCGTCGTGTCCGGACTCGGAGGCCGGCGAATGGGTCGCCGCGCTGGGACCGCCCTCCGCGTGCGCCGGGACGGCAGCGGCCGCCTTCGCCGCGCCATGCTCTCCGGAACCGGGCGCGTCCGAGCCGCGCCCGGCGGCCGGCTCGGCCCCGCCCGCAGCCTTGCCCGAAGACTCGGCGCCCTTCGCAGGATGGGCATCGGACTCCTGCGTCCCAGCCTGCGTCCAGGAGTGGGAGGTGGATGCGGTCTCCACCGGGGCGCCTGCTTCTCTCGAGCCATGTTCACCCAGATCGGACGTATCGCCGCCACTGGCGGGTCGGGAATCCCCCCGACCGTCCCGAGAGACGGCATCCGGCTGCGCGGCGGGTACCTCGGCCGACGCCACTGAGTGATGCCCGCGGGATTCTGCCGGACCGCCAGGGGCGTCACTTCTGTCGCCCGCCCGGCCGAGATCGCCGTCGCTCTCGCGGCGGCCGGGGTCGGCTCCGCCAGATGCCTCGCCTGGGCGCTCTGCGTGCACCCTCCCGGAATGGCCGTCGGCTGAAGTCGCGTCACCGTCGGTACCCCTCTCCCCCCTGATACCCTTGCTCCCCTCGATGCCCCTAGCCCCATCGGCACCCTTGGCCGCGCCACGGCCCGCCTCATCGGCCTCGATCGCGCCCTTGTCCGCATTGCGATGAAGGGCGCGCTCGATCCGAACCGGACCGCCAGAGACTGCGTCCTCGGCCGCATGCGCGACGCTCCGCGGCTGGCTCTGCACCGCCGCGTCGTCAGCGCCCGTGCGGGGGACGCCCGCCGCGTCCCCCAGACTCGCGGCGCTGGACGATGCCGCGCTCCGCTCCAGACCCGGCTCCACAGATGCGGGTGACCCCGCGGCGCGGGACGGGCCCGCCTCGCCGGACCGGAAAACGGCGTGGCCGTTCGGCTCCGCCGTGAGCGGGCCGCCTTGTGCGGGTGCCGCCTTCTCGGGACCGTCCGGCGCGACTTCGGCGCCTACGGGCCGGGAACCGGCCGCCGCACCCGGCTGTACGGCCGAGCCGGAGCCGGCGGGTACCGCGCCGGCCGATCCCTGCACATGCGGCGCGCCAGGGCCGGCCCTGTGGACCGCACCATCCGGCGACGCAGACGAGTCTGCATCGAGCGGGATATCTTGCGCCTTCGCGGCACGCGCCTGCGGATCGACGAGCGCCTCGAGCCCGCCTCGCGACTCCGCCTCCTCCGCCGCGAAGGCGGCGAAGATCATGGCCGAGACGACGAGCGCCTCGAGTTGCTTGCGGTAGCTGTCGCGCTCGTCCGCCTCGGCCGGGCCGGCTGAGCCTCCCGGACGCGGTTGGGGAGCCTGTTCGAGCCGGCCGACGGGCGCGAGCGCCGCGGCGTTGCCCAACTCGGCGGCCTCGGCATCCTCGGATGACAGGATCACGGTCGCGGCAGCCACCAGCGCCGCGAGCAGGGCGGCAGGATGAACGGTGATCCGCGTGCCGTCGCCACCCTGCCTGATTGGCAGAAGCTCGGGATGGCGCAGCGCAACTTGGTTGATGAGGCCGCGGAAATCGTCGCCCCACAGGGGGCCGTCCAGCACCTCGGAGGCGACTAGGTAGCGTCCGCCGATCCGCGCGAAATGCATGATGGGAGCGCCGTCCGGCCGGCAGAAGACGAACCACGGCTCCGCCTCGTCGCTGAGACCCTGCTCGCTGTCGATCGGCAGCCCGGCCCGGACCAGAGCGGCCTCGACCCGGTAGAATTCCGCGAGTTCCTGCTGCGACCAGCCGCGCCGGGCCGCCGTAGTGGGCGGCGGAAACGAGAGCACCTCACTCATCCGGATCTCCCTTCCGTGCTCGCCATGCACCCGACACCGCTACCGCTCATGGAAGCCGCGCCCCAGGGCGTCAAAGAACGGCGCGACGAGATAGTCGAGGGCCGTGCGTTCGCCGGCCGAGACGACGATCTCGGCTGGCAGGCCGGCGTGGAGGCGCGGTCGCACCGCCTCCGGTAGCTGGCGCTCGTCGATCTCGACGGTCCCGGCGAAGTAGGGCTGTCTGGTCGCTTCATCGATCAGGCGATCGCGCGAGACCGTCGTGAGCGTTCCGAAGATGGCCGGCATCCGCCGGGTCTGGAAGGCGGGGAACTTGATCTCGGCCCGCATGCCAGCCTGGACGGCTTCGAGGTCGTTCGGAGCGAACTGGACGCTGATCACGAGCCTATCGTTCGTCGGGACGATCTCCATCAACGGCTCTCCCGATCGGATGACCTGACCGATTGTGTAAACCTTCAGACCCTGGACGACCCCCTCGTGCGAGGCCCGCACCACGTGCCGGCGCAACACGTCCTGCGCGACGACTAGCTTCTCGCGCAGCTCGGTCACCTTTTGGCGAATTTCCAGCAACTGGGCGGTCAGGGTCTCCTGAAGCTTCTGGCGGAGCTGCGTGGCCTGCATCCGGGCCTCGCCGATGCCGTTCTGCGCCTTCGCGGTCTCGGCCACGGACCGCCCGATCACGCCCTCGAGGCGCGTGCGCTCGCGCTCCATGAGAAGCACGCGCGTGACGGGGATGAGGTTCTTCTCGCGCAGGCTCCGCAGGCCCGCCAGTTCCTCGTTGATCAGTGCGACCTGTCGCTCGACCGACGACTTCTCAACCACAAGCCCCGAGATCTCGGTCCTGAACTGCGTGACCCTGCTCTCGATGAGAGCGAGTTGAGCTCCGAAGGAGGCCCGACGCTCCGAGAGCTGGCTGGCCTGGTCGCCGATCATGCGGGCGACCGTGTCCTCGCTGCGGCGCGCGGCGATCTCGGGGGGGAGTTCGAGATCGGTGGTCTGGTCCTGCTCGGCGCGCAGGCGGGCCTCCAGGATCAGGGCGGCGTCGAGCTGGCCGCGCAGCAGGTCCGCGCTCGCGCGCGACTGCAGGGGATCGACGCGTAGGAGGACATCGCCCGTTCGGACGCTCTGCCCGTCGCGGACCAAGACCTCCTGAACGATGCCGCCCTCCAGGTGCTGGACCACCTTGCGGTTGCCCTCCACGACGACGACACCCGGACCGATGACGGCGCGGTCGAGGCGCGCGAGTGCCGCCCAGAGGCCGCCGACGCCGAAGGTCGCGGCGATGAGCGCGTAGCCCGCGACAGCGTAGCGCCGCCAGTGGATCTCGCTCGGGGCAGGCGAACTCCTAACCGGCAGCCGGCGCGTCGCGACCGGCAGGGTCATCCGCTCTTCGATTCGCACGGCCGGCATCGCTTACCCCGCGTTCCGCTGTGCGTCGGCGCCGTTATGGTCGGCTGGTACCGCGCGGATTCCGGTCGGGAGCAGGGTCGGGTTCGGACGCGGACCGAGCACCTGCCCGAGAACGTGCTCCGCGCTACCGCACGTCTGCAGGCCACCGCCGCCCATCACCAAGATCCGATCTGCCTCGGCGAGGAGAGCGAGCTTGTGCGTCACGATCACGACTGTCGTTCCCGACCGCTTCAGATCCGCCACCGCTCGCATCAGGGCTGCCTCGCCCGGCTGATCAAGGCTCGCGTTGGGCTCGTCGAGGACGATGAGGCTCGGATCTCCGAACAGCGCCCGGGCGAGCGCGATGCGCTGACGCTGTCCGCCTGACAAGCCGGTTCCGGACGTCCCAATCACCGTGTTGTAGCCGTCGGGCAGCGCCTGGATCAGTTCGTGGCAGCCGGCGCGCTGCGCCACCGCGATCACGTCCGCATCGTCCGCGTCGGCGAAGCGCGCGATGTTCTGCGCCACCGTACCGTCGAGCAGCTCCACGTCCTGGGGGAGGTAGCCGATGTGGCGCCCCAGCCCTTGCGGATCCCAGTGACGGAGGTCGGAACCGTCGATACGAATCCCGCCATCGAGTAGGGGCCAGATCCCCGTCATGGCGCGGGCCAGCGTCGATTTACCAGCGGCGCTCGGCCCGATGATGCCCACCACGCTACCGGGCTCCAGGCGGAAGCTGACATCGGTCAGGATCGGGCGCGCCGAGCCGGGCGCCGCGACCGAGACATTCTCGGCCTCGATCAGGCCGCGGGGACGCGGCAGTGTCACGCGACGTAGCTCCGGCTCGGCGAGGGCGACGAGGTCGCGCAGGCGCCGGTAACTCCCCCGAGCAGCACAGAACCCCTTCCAGTTGCCCACGACGGCCTCGATCGGCGCGAGCGTCCGGCCGATGATGATCGAGGCCGCGATCATAGACCCGGCGGAAATCTCCCGGTGAATCGCCAGATAGGCGCCCGCCCCGAGGACCAGCGTCTGGAGAAGCATCCGGACGAACTTCGTCGCGGCCACGATGAGGCCGGCTCTGTCGCTGGCGTCGGCCTGCCGTACCAGCACGTCATCGTGGCGGCGGCGCCAGAGCCCGCGGAGGTCCGCGAGCATCCCCATGGCCTGCAGGACCTCCCCGTTCCGGAAGGTCGCCGCGGCCTGCTGCCCGGCCACTCGGGAGGCACGGTTGGCCGCGTCTAGCGGCCCGCGGGTAGCGAATTCGTTGAGGACAGTCAGGCCGAGGATCGCGCCGCCGCCAAGGAGAGCCATCCACCCGAACCAGGGATGGAGCACGAAGCAGGCGACGAGAAAGATCGGCGTCCAGGGCAGGTCGCAGAAGGCCAGGATGCCGCTGCCCGTCAGGAACTCGCGCAGGACATCCACGTCCCGCAGCGCCGTCTCGTGCTGCGCGCCTGGCCTCAGCAGCGTCCCGCGATGGGCGGCGTCGAAAATCGGGTCCGCGATTTTCTGGTCGAAGATCATGCCGCCGCGCACCAGTAGCCGCGCGCGCAGCATCTCCAGCGAGGCGTAGACCGCGAGGCCGAACGCCGCGATCAGAGTGAGGCCGATCAGCGTCGTCTCATTGCGACTGGGCAGAACCCGGTCGTAGATCTGCAGCATGTAGAGAGGGCTCACGAAGAGCAGCAGGTTGACGAAGAACCCGAACACCACGGCGGTCACAAGGACCGGCCGCATCGCGCGGAGCCCGTCGTTCAGCGCCGCCGGCATCGCCTGATCCCTCATCCGTCCGCCTATAGCCGGCCCGCCCGGAACGCCGGGACCGGAGCGGGGATCAGGACTGTGATGCCACGGCCTGTCGATATCGCGGAGCGGCGCGCGGTCCATCCACCCGGACGGGCGCGTCGAACGGGCGTGCCAGATGCGCCGACCATCTCAGCCACCTCCACCGAACTCCCCCGACGGAGAAAGATAGCGCCGTTTGAAAGCATTCCAAGCGGCGCATCCCGCGGGCGGGAGCGGGCAGGAGGCGCGGAAGCAGGATCAGTCCGGATGCCGGGTTCGCATGCCTGGACAGCGCGAGATGTTCCTGAAATATGGATGTCACTGTACAATTCCCATCGCGAAGCAGCGATCGCATACGGGAAGGCGCGGCGCGGTGTATGCTCATCACCAACGTCTGGATTCCGAACGTGTGCTTGAGCTGCGCCGTGAGGGCGGCCGGTACCTGAAAGAACTCAGGGAAGGCCGAGGGTTGTCGCAGAGACAACTCGCACAACTGGTCGGGGCGGAATACTACACGTTCATCTCCCAACTTGAGACGGGGCGCGGTCGGATACCGCCCGACCGCTACCGTGCCTGGGCGGATGCTCTGGGCATACCGGCCAAGGACTTGGTCCGGAACGTGATGCGCTTCTACGATCCGCTCACCTATGAGATCCTGTTCGACGCCGAACCCGCGTCCCGGACACCCCCGAACCCGGCCGGCACGCACCGGGCCTGAGGGCGCCGCATCGTCGACGGGCCGACGCTGGTCAGGCGGCCTCGCCGTGGTCCTGCATCGCCGCGAGGGGAGCTTCCAGGCGGCAGATCAGGCCGGTCGGGGCGTAGGTGAGGCGGACCTCGCCGCCTACCTCGGCGGCGAAGCTGCGCTCGATCAGGCGCGAGCCGAAGCCGCGGCGCGACGGCGGCCTCAGGATCGGCGGACCCGCCTGCTCGGACCAGACCAGGCAGAAGCGCGGCGCGCCAGCCCGCACCACGTGCCAGCGCAGGTCGATGCTGCCCGCGTCGTTCGAGAGCGCTCCGTATTTCGCCGCGTTTGTGGCGAGTTCGTGGAGCGCCAGAGCGAGGGACAAGGCCGCCCGCGCGCCGAGGCGCACGGCCGGGCCGCCGGTGCGGATGCGCGCGGTCTCGGCGCCCCGGTGGACCGCGAGAGCGCCCTCCACGACCTCGGTGATGGGCGCTTCCGTCCAACTCGACCGGGTCAGGATGTCGTGGGCACGCCCGAGCGAGACTAGGCGTGCCGCGAAGGCCTCCCGGGTCGCGCCGAGGTCGGTGGCGTCCCGGAAGGTCTGGCTGGCGATCGCCTGCACCAGCGCGAGGGTGTTCTTCACTCGGTGCTGCAACTCGCCCGTGAGCAGGCGCTGATGCTCCTCGGCTCGCTTGCGGGCGGTGATGTCCAGCATGGCCCCGATCATCCGGACCGCTGCGCCCTGCGCGTTACGGATGACGTAGCCCCGATCGAGGATATCGGCGTAGGTCCCGTCCGCGCGCCGGAACCGGTACTCGTCACTCCAGGCGCTGCCGGTTCCGTCGATCACCGCGTGGATGGAGTCGTCGATCCGCGATCGGTCGTCAGGATGGATCTGCGCGATCCACCAGTCGCCCGTTCGGTCGACCGCGCCGGGCGCGTGACCGTGGGCGGCCTCCAGCGCCTCGTTCCAGCGAACGTGGTTCGTTGCGAGGTTCCAGTCCCAGATCGCATCGTTGGTGGCCCGCGCGGCGAGCCGGTAGCGCTCCTCGGTCTCGCGCAGGGCCTGCTCGGCCCGGAGGCTCTCGGTCACGTCGCGCACCGTGCCGATGAAGCGCACGGTGAGCCCATCCACGACGAAGGCCTGCCCCTTGGCGGCCACCCAGCGCTCGACGCCGTCCTCGAGGCCCACCGTCCGGTACGCGATATCGAAGGTGCCGGGGCCGGTCGGGTCGAGGACGGCCTTGACGGCCCCGTCGACCCATTCCCTGTCGTCGGGGTGCAGGCCCGCCAGGAAGACGTCGTAGGTAACGGGCGCGTCGGGCCGCAGGCCGAACAGCGCGCGGGTCCGCACGTCCCATTCCAGCGTGTCGGTGACGAGGTCGTAGTCGAAGATGCCGGTGCCGGTCGCATCGACGGCCAAGCGCAATTGCTCGCGCGCCCTGCGCAGATCCTCCTCGGTCCGGCGCCGGTCGTGGATGTCGCTGTTGCTGCCGAGCCAGCCGACCACCGCACCGCCCGGGTCACGCAGCGGCTCGGCGCGGATCAGGAACCAGCGGTAGCAACCCTCGCGGTCGCGCAGACGCGCCTCGGTGTCGTAGACGATCTCTCGCGTGCGCGCGGTCTCCCAGGCCTGGAGAAGGTTCGCCAGATCGTCCGGATGGATCACCGCGCCCCAGCCGAAGGGCAGCGCCTCCTCCGGGGTCTGACCCGTATAGGCGTACCAGCGCTCGTTCAGGTAGCTCAGGCTGCCGTCCGTGTTTCCGAACCAGATGATCGCGGGCGCCAGTGCGGTGAGCGCTGCGAAGCGCTCCTCGGCGACCTTGCGCTCGTGGATGTCGAGCGTGGTGCCGATCCAGCTCGTGAGGCGGCCCTCGGCGTCGCGCACGGGCTGGGCCCGCGATAGGAACCAGCGGTACTGCCCGTCGGCCCGACGGAGCGGAAACTCGACCTCGTAGGGGCCCTGGCTCTGCGTCGCTCCGAGCCAGCTGTCGCGGACGCGCTCGCGGTGGGTGGGATGGATCACCCCCATCCAGCTGGCCTCGCCGGTCTCGCCGGCGGGCAGCCCCGTGTAGTCGTACCAGTAGGCGTTGCAGTAGGTGATGGCGCCGCCCGCATCGCCGAACCAGACCACCTGCGGGCTGACCTCGACCAGGGAGCGGTAGCGGAGCTCGCTCGCTTGGAGCGCGGCCTCGGCGGTGCGCTGCCCAGTGCGATCACGCAGGATCTTGACGAAGCCCATCAGCGCGCCGTTCTCGGAGCGCAGGGGCATCATCTCACCCGAGGCCCAGAAGCGGCTCCCGTCCTTGCGCATGTGCCAGCGCTCATCGGGCGCGCTGCCGGTCTCCGTGGCCAGGCGCCGCTCGACCCCGGGCCTGCCGCCCGCTCGATCTTCCGATGTGAACACCACATCAACGGTCCGGCCCAGCATCTCGACCTCGGTCCAGCCCAGGATCCGCTCCGCGCCCGCATTCCAGCGCGTGACCAGGCCCTGCGGATCCGTGGCGACGATCGCGTAATCGGCCGCGCTGTCGAGGATCCGCTCGTGCAGCAGGCGCTGCTCCTCCTGCTCGCGCAGCGCGCGGCGCAGCTCCATCTGGACCATCGCATGGCGGGCGAGCCGGCTCAGGCCACGACGCTGCCGTTCCGAGAGCTCGCGCGGCTTAGTGTCGAGGACGCAGACGGTTCCGATTGCCTGCCCCTCGGCGGTCCTCAGGAGAGCGCCCGCGTAGAAGCGCAAGCCCGGATCGCCCGTGACGAGCGGGTTGAGCGCGAAGCGGGAATCGCGCGCGGTATCGGGCACGTAGAGGAAATCGTCGTGCAGGATGGCCTGCCGGCAGAAGGAGCTCTCGAGAGGCGTCTCGCGCACGCCGAGGCCGACCTCGGCCTTGAAGAACTGCCGCCCGTCGCCGACGAGATTGACGACCGCGATCGGAGCCTCGCAGAGCTCGGCGGCCGCCTCTGCGATCTCGTCAAAATCCTGATCGCGCGGGGTATCGAGCAGCCGGTAGCGGTCCAGTGCGCGAAGGCGCGCCGCCTCCCGCTCGCTCGTCGTGGGGCGGTTCATTCTTCAGACAGGCTTGGGACGGACGGACGGTCCCACCAGAGCGGGACGGCCGCGGCGAAAGTGAGGCCGCCGTTCCGGCCGTACGGCCTCGCCTCAGGCCACGCGCCGGACAGAAACCTGGCCCTGCCCGACCGCTTCGGGAATGCGCGTGATAAGGCCGTCAATCTCGTCGGCGGGACATGCGGGACTGTAGAGGAAGCCCTGCGCGCTGTTGCAGCGCCTGAGGCGGAGAAGCTCCGCCTGCTGCTCCGTCTCGACGCCCTCAGCCGTGACGTCGATGCCCAGGTCCTGCGCGATGACCATGATGGCCTTGATCACCGACAGGCATTCCGGGCGGCTGCTCAGCTCACGCACGAAGGCCCGATCGATCTTGATCTTGTCGACAGGGAACTGGGTGAGGTAGCTCAGCGAGGAGTACCCCGTCCCGAAATCGTCCAGTGCGATCCGCACCCCGATTGCGCGCAGCGCCCGTAGGTTATCCATCACGTGGGGCGTCTTGGCCAGGAAGATCGACTCGGTGATCTCGATCTCGAGGCGCTCGGGGGCGAGCCCGACCTCTGCAAGTACGGTTTCGACCTCTCGGAAGAAATCCGGCAGGCGGAAGTGGATCGACGAGATGTTGACCGCGACACGCATCCGCCTCGGCCAGCTCAGCGCCTCGGCGCAGGCCTGCCTCAGGGCCCAGCGCCCGACCGTGATGACGAAGCCCGTGCTTTCGGCGATCGGGATCATCTCCGCGGGCGAGACCGGGCCGTGGCCGGGCCGTGTCCAGCGCAGCAGCGCCTCGAAACCGACGACCTCGCCGTCCTGCAGGCTCACCAGCGGCTGGTAGTGCAGCGCCATCTCGCCGTCCTTGAGACCGGCGCGCATCGCGCCGTCGAGCTCGCGCCATCGCTGGATGCGGTGCTCCAGGTCGGGATCGAAGCTCTGCCAGCGGCCCTTGCCGGCCTCCTTGGCGCTGTAGAGCGCGAGATCGGCCTTGCGCAATAGGTCCTGGGGATCGGTCGCGTCCCGCGGGGCCTGCGCGATCCCGACGCTGACGCCGATCTCTGCCCGTACGCCGTCGATGTGGTAGGGTTCGTGCAGGATCGCGATGACTGCCTCGGCCAGGCCCTGCGCCTCACCGGGATCCGTGCCGCGGTGCAGGATCGCGAACTCGTCGCCCCCGAGTCGGAACACCTGCGCGTCCGCTCGGACCGTGGCGAGCAGACGCTCCGCGACCTGCCGCAGCAGCGCGTCACCCGCCGCGTGCCCGGTCGAGTCGTTGACGCTCTTGAAGCCATCGAGATCGAGGTAGAGCAGGCTCACCGGTGCCCCCCGCGCGGTCGCAGCGGCGCACGCTTCCAGGGCGACCTCGTGGAACACGACCCGGTTCGAGAGCCCGGTGAGGGCGTCGCGCGTCGCCAGGTAGGCGATCCGGGCCTCCGCCTGCCGGCTCCGCGTCACGTCAGACCCGACACCCCGGAAGCCCGCGAAGCCGCCGCGGCGGTCGACGAAGGGCCTTCCGCTCAGCTGGAGCCAACGGGTGCCGGTCGCCGTCCCGATCGCCACCAGATGCTCGTGGAACGGCAGGCCCAGCCGGAACTGATCGAGCAGGGCTATCGTCCTGTCTGCGTCGGCGCGCGGCTCTGCGCCGACCGGCAGTAGATCCCGGAAGGAGCTGCGCTGGAGGCGCTCAACGGGGCAGCCCAGGGCGTCCGCCATCCGGGTCGAGACGTGCTGGAAGTTCCCGTCTTGGTCAGTCTCCCATAGCCAGTCGCTCGCGTTCTCCTCGAACTCGTTCAGCAGAAGGCCGATGGTCTCGCTCTGATCCTCGACGCGCACACGATCGAGGATGCGCTGGCGGGACAGGCGGCTCATGCGGCGCACGCTCAGCCCGACGAAGGTCGCGTAGACGCACAGCAGCAGGGCGATGCTCAGCGCGACCGGCTCGCCGCAAAGGGCCAGCCCGAAGAAGCTGCCGATGATGACCGGGACCACGAAGAGGTAGGAGACCGACAGGAGCGGGCCCACGACGTAGGCGTCCGAGATCAAGCCGGCGGCGATGGCAACGACGAGCAACCGCTCGTCGCTGCTCGCTGGAGCGAACAGCACGACTGGCATGGTCGCCCAGGCAATGCCGAGGGCAAAGGCCAGCCCGCCCGACACCGTGTAGCCGCGCGCGACGCCGACCCGACTGACCGCGCCGCCATAGGTCCGTTCGTAGAGCCGGGTCGTGTAGAGGGTCGCGGCGATCACCACCGTGACCACCGCGAGCAGGCTGACGAGATAGACCCTCGAAGCAGAGCTCCAGAAGAAGGTTGTCACCGCGACGGCGATGATCAGGTGCGTGATCGCCGAGTAAGTGGCGAGCTTCAGGGTCTCATCGAGCAGGCCGGCGCGGACCTGCAGCCTGTAGCGGGCGGGTACGCCGTCGGCCCAGTCGATGCGGCGGAGCAGATTGACCAGCGGCGCCGTCTTGCGCGTCCGCGCCGCGGCTCCGCCGGGGGGCTCCGGGTAGCCGGGCCCAGCCGATCCGGGATGCACGGTTCCGGGCTCAACGGTCATGGCGTGCGACCACCTTCATCGGCATGCCATTCCTGGGCCGCAGCGTGACGCGGAACTGCGCGGCCGGCATGCCGGGCCTCTCCGGCACGAAACGGAAGGCGGGCAACAGCGTCGCGAGGATGACCAGACACTCCGTCAGGGCGAGGCCCATGCCGATGCAGACGCGCGGCCCGGCCCCGAACGGCAGGTAGGCATAGCGGTCGCGCGCAGCCGACGGCCCCGGCGCGAAGCGGTCGGGGTCGAAGACCTCGGGCCTGTGCCAGAGCAGGCGGTGCCGGTGCAGGGCGTAGACCGGCACGTGCACAGATTGCCCGGCCGGCACCACCGTGTCGCCCAGGCGGATCTCGGCCGCCGCGCGCCGAACGATCAGCGGCGCTGGCGGGTACAGGCGCATCACCTCAAGCACGACTTGGCGGGTGAAGGCGAGCCGATCGACGGCGTGCGGGGCCTCGGCGAGGTCGCCCCCGAGGCCGGCGATCTCCGCAAGCACCCGGCGCTCGATCTCTGGGTGATCGGCCAGCACTCGCAGGGTCCATGTCAGAGCGAGCGCGGTGGTCTCGTGGCCGGCCGCGACGAAGGTCAGGAGGTTGTCGACGAGGCTCGCGTCGGAGAGCCCCTCCCCGGTCTCCGGATCCACCGCCTGCAGCAGGAGACCGAGGAGATCGGCACCCGGCTCGCCGCGCGCGCGGCGCCGCGCGACCGTGCGGGCGACCTCGCCCCGCACGTAGCGCGCCGCCCGTGCGCCCGCCCGCCTGCCGGGATGAGGCGTCCAGGCCGGCGCCTTGAGCATCGTGAACGCGATCTTCCAGCTCGTCTGGGCAAGATAGGCATCGATCGCGCGCCCGAAGGGCTCGACCTCCAGCGCGTCGTCGCCGGAGACCATCGTGGCGACGATGACGTCGAAGGTGGTGCGCATCATCTCCGGCAGGATGTCGCGGACGCCGTCGGCAGGGCCGCCCCTGAGCCAGCGCGCCCGCGTGGCCTGCGCCGCCGCGGCCATGGCCGGCACGAAGCCGCGGACCCGCTCGGGCCGGAACATCGGAGCCGCGGTCCTGCGCTGCTCGCGCCAGTGCGGCCCGTCGGCCGTCAGGATGCCGGTGCCGAGGGCGGGCACGAGGGCCCGCAGCATGAAGGGCTCGCGCGCCAGGGCATCGGCCTGATCGACCAGCAGGCTGCGGATGTACCGGGGATCACAGACATAGGTCGTTCGCTGGCCAAGGAAGCGCGTGGTCACCAGAGGCTCCGCGTAGACCTGCTCCGGCCACGCCTCGATCAGGCTGCGCAGCATCGTGGCGAGCACGGACGGCAGGGCAAGCGCGTCCGCCACGGCGTCCCGCAGCGGGACGCCCTCCGGCTCACAGACGCGAAACGTTCTTCCCGACCACATGCCGCAACCCTCTTCACCCCCCTATCGGCCGCCAACGTTAAGTTTTCGCAAGGGCGACCGTCGCCAACGGCTGGATAATGGAATCAGCAGCGCTCACTATCGTGGTTCTTCATTAACAAGAATCTACCAGCGCCGCAACGCTTCTCTACATTGGACAGATTCCCAAAGACAAGTGGAATTTTACTCAAATAACAATATACTGCGCTATATCAGACGCAATCCCAGAGTAGACCGCGGGGTATGATACGACGCTGACGCACGCAAGATATCGGCGACATTGCCGGGCCTTCGATATCCCCAGACGTGCCGGCGTAGCGATCAAAACGGCGTGTCTCTCACCTCCATCGGGCTGGAACTTAACGGTTGCTTCAGGGCGAGCAGGTGAATTGCCGGGGCGTTGCTGCTCGACTCGTACGGGCATCGCCGTAGGGAGAGCGTCGATGTCGTTGTTTCGCTTCGGGCTTCGTGCACTCACGGAGGCCATCAACCGTTCGCGCGGCTGCCTCGACCTCGATCTCGATGGCACGATCCGCAATGCCAACGCCAACTTCCTCGATCTCGTCGGCTACACTCGCGCGGAGCTGGTCGGCCGGTCGCACGATCTGCTGACGCCCGAGGGCGAGCGGGCGAGCGCCGAGACGCAGGCATTCTGGGCTTCCCTGCGCGCGGGCAAGCCGCAGACGCGCGAATTCAAGCGCTTGGCGAAGGGTGGCCGCGAGGTCTGGGTGCTGGCCTCCTACAATCCCGTGCTCGGCCGCAGCGGCACGCCGACCCGCATCGTGGTCTTCGCCTCCGACATCACGGCGCAGAAGGCGCACAGCATCGACACGAACGGGCAGGTCGCTGCGCTGCACCGCTCGCAGGCCGTGATCGCCTTCGCGCCGGACGGCACGATCCTCGATGCCAACGCCAACTTCCTCGGGGCGCTCGGCTACGCGCTGGGCGAGATCCAGGGGCAGCATCACCGCATCTTCGTGGCGCCCGCCGAGCGGGAGAGCCCGGCCTACCGTGCCTTCTGGGTGGCGCTCGGACAGGGCGAGTATCAGGCGGGCGAGTACTGCCGCATTGCCAAGGGCGGGCGCGAGATCTTCATTCAGGCCACCTACAATCCGATCCGCGACGACGATGGCCGGCTCGTGAAGGTGGTGAAGTTCGCCACCGACGTGACGGAGCAGGTGCACGAGCGCCGCCGCCGTGCCGAGAAGGCCCGCGCCATCAGCCAGGACCTCAACGCGATCAGCGAGGCCGTGCACGGCGTGACCCAGCAGACCGTGGCGGCGGCCGGCACGGTCCAGCAGGTCTCCGGCGACATCCAGGCGGTCGCATCGGGCGCGCAGGAACTGTCGGCCTCGGTGTCCGAGATCAGCCAGCAGGTGCAGCACGCCTCGCAGATCGCCGGTCAGGCAGTGGATCAGGCGCAGCAGACCGGCGCGATCGTGGCGGGCCTGAGCGAGCAAGCCGGCCGCATCGGCGAGGTGGTGGCGCTGATCCAAGCGATCGCGAGCCAGACCAACCTGCTGGCGCTCAACGCCACGATCGAGGCAGCGCGAGCCGGCGAGGCGGGCCGCGGCTTCGCGGTCGTGGCACAGGAGGTCAAACAGCTCGCCGAGCAGACCGGCAGGGCGACCGAGCAGATCCGCCAGCAGATCGGCGCGACGCAGGGCGCCACGCAGCAGGCCGTGCAGGCCATCGGAGCGATTCAGGGCACGATCCGCACGCTCGACCAAGTGGCGGCGGCGATCGCCTCGGCCGTAGAGGAGCAGTCCGCGGTGACTCACGGCATGTCGGCCTCGATGCAGACCGCCTCGCGCGGCGCGGCGAGTCTCGCGGGCAGCATGGAGGCGATCGCGCAGGCGGCGGAGCAGGTCGACCGCTCGACGGTCAAGGTTCGGGAAGCCTCCATGGCCGCTTAGACAGTCGGCGCGAGCGGCCTCCGAACAGCGGAAGGGGCGGAACGGTCCGTGCCCCCTTCGCGCCAGTCGCGACACCATGAGGAACACCGGAGGCGCGGGACTCCACCGGGCGGCACGGCGAGCGCTTGCGCCCCGGCGGATCCTCGCGGCCCTGTCGTGCCGGTCGGACCCCGAGGCCCGTCCGGTCCTTGCGGTAAACCGCTCGTTTCCGAATCGCAGCTAGCACGGCGTCGCTTCAGCGGGAGCGAACGGAGTATCGTGCCGTCCCCGCTCAGCGGGTTCTGCCTATCGCCAGCTGCAGATCCAGGCGACAGGCACGGCCCCTCGTTTCCAAAGGACCGCACTCCGATGCGAACCGTTGTATACGCCGATGGCGGATGCGATCCGAACCCCGGCCCGGGTGGCTGGGGCGTCGTGATCTCGGGACCGGATGGCGCTCGGGAACTCTGCGGGGGCGAACCGGGCACCACGAACAACCGCATGGAGCTGACAGCGGCCATCCGCGCCTTGGAACACTTTCCCGAGGGCGCGCAGATCGAGATGCGCTGCGACAGCCAGTACGTGGTCAAGTCCGTGACCGAGTGGATGCGCGGTTGGAAGGCGAAGGGCTGGCGCACCACCACGGGCGAGGTGAAGAACATCGACCTGATGAAGCGCCTGGACGAACTCTCCAGCCGGCGCGACGTGCGTTGGACCTGGGTGCGCGGCCATGCGGGCGATCCGCTGAACGAGCGTGCGGATCGCCTCGCCGCGCAGGGGCGGCGCGAGGCGCGCGGCTTGCCGGCGCACCCTGCTCCGGCAGCGGCCTCTGAATTACTCCATCCGGAGACCACCCGTCGCACCACACCGGTTCAGGTCGACCTCGCGCTGGGCCTCGAGATCTCCCGGGCCGCCAAGCTCGCGGGCGTCACGCCGTCCGCGTTCGTCGAGGAGGCCGTCAGGCTGGTGCTTGCGCTCGGGCCGGACGAAGCCGCGCGGTTACGCGAATCGACCAAAGCCGCATCCGTCGCAAGATCCTGATGCGCTCGCTCACGTCGGCTTGGCGGGGCGAGTTCTCGGGGAGCGTCCCTCAGTAGCCGCGGGCGGTATCGACCGTATCGGGCGGTCGGCGGCCGGCACGCACGGCCTCGGCTGTGACCCGCAGTGTCCGGGCGATCGCCCGCTCGCTCGCGTGGCAGGCCTCGTGGGGCGTGACGAAGACCGCCGGATGCTCCCAGAAGGCGTGCGTCTCCGGCAGCGGCTCAGTGGCGAACACGTCGAGGGCCGCCCCCGAGAGATGGCCGGTTTCCAGAGCGTCGAGCAGGGCTTCCTCCACCAGATGCTCGCCACGCCCGACTTGGATCAGATAGGCGCCGCGCGGCAGCCGGCGGAGGAAGCCCGCATCGATCAGCCCGCGCGTCTCCTGCGTGAGAGGGAGCAGGTTGATCAGCACCTCGGTGCCGGCCAGCATGGCCCGGAGGCCCGCAGGGCCGTGGTGGTGGGTGACGCCGCCGGGCTCCCCCTCCCGCGGCGTCCGGCTCCAGGCGGCAACGGGAAAGCCGAGCGCCATGAGATCGGATGCCACCCGTTGCCCGATCCTCCCGTAGCCGAGCAGGCCGATCGGGACCGCGCTCGCCTCCGGCGGAGCGAGGTAGCGCCAGCGCCGAGCACGCTGGTTGGCGGCGTAGGTGCGGAAGCGCCGCTGGTGGCCGATGACGTGCCAGAGCACGAAGCCCGACATCGCCCGCGCCTGTTCGGGATCGACCACGCGTACGACCGACAGGTCCGGCCGCAGGCTCGGGCAGGTGACGAGACTGTCGACGCCCGCACCCACCGAGCAGACGGCGGCGAGGTTCGGGTAGCGGGTCAGCGCGTCGTCGGCCGGCTGCCAGGCCAGGGCGAGCCGCACCGTCTCGGGCAAATCGGCCGGATCGTCGAGGAACTCGATCACGTCGGAGGCCGCGTCGAGCGCGCTCGGACAAAGTGCGCGCAGGTCGAAGGTCCCGCTCAGGAGGACACAGCGCATGCGGGGCACCGGGCGGGTCATGCGGCCTCCCGGGCACGGCCGGGCACCGCGGCGAGCAGGTCGCGGGTGTAGGGGTGCTCAGGGTTCGCGAAGAGATCGGCGGCCGTCTTCAACTCGACGATCTCGCCTCGGCGCATGACGGCGATCCGGTCGCAGATCTGAGCCGCGACCCGCAGGTCGTGGGTGATGAACAGCATCGAGAGGCCGAACCGAACCTTGAGATCCTCGAGCAGCGCCAGAACCTGAGCCTGGACCGAGACGTCGAGGGCGGAGACCGCCTCGTCGGCCACCAGCACCTCGGGCTCGAGGGCGAGCGCCCGGGCAATGCCGATCCGTTGGCGCTGTCCACCCGAAAACTCGTGCGGGAAACGTTCGAAGGCCCGCATGTCGAGGCCGACGAGGCCGAGAAGCCGGACGGCCCGCCCCCGTGCGTCGGAGAGGGAGACACCGTGGGCGACAGGCCCATCGGTGATGATCTGCCCAACGGTGCGGCGCGGGTTCAGCGAGGCGAAGGGGTCCTGGAACACCATCTGGATACGGCTGCGGGCACGCCGCAGCGCCTCTCCGTTCAGCCGGGTCAGCTCGGTGTCGCCGAGGCGCACGCTGCCGAGGTCGGGCTCGATCAGCCGCATCACGAGGCGCGCGACCGAAGACTTGCCCGAGCCGGATTCACCCACGAGGCCGAGGGTCTCGCCGCGGCGGAGCGCGAAGGAGACGTCGCGCGCCGCGGCAACGGTCCGAGGTTTGCGCCACCAGCCGCCACCGGTGACGTAGGTCTTGCTCAGGCCGGCCACCTCGATGGTCTTCGGTCCCTCGGTAGGAGTCCGGGCCGGCGGGTTCATGGCCGGCACGGCGGCCAGCAGCGCCTGCGTATAGGCCTCCCGCGGGGCCCCGAGCAGAGCGGCGGCCGGGCCCTCCTCCACGACCCTGCCCTGGCGCAGGACCAGCACGCGGTCGGCGATGTCGGTGACCACGCCGAAATCGTGGGTGATGAAGAGGACCGCCATGTTGCGCCGACGCTGCAGGTCGCGGATCAGCTTCAGGATCTGGGCCTGCGTGGTGACGTCGAGGGCGGTGGTCGGCTCGTCGGCCACGAGGATGGCGGGCTCCAGCGCGAGCGCCATCGCGATCATCGCGCGCTGGCGCTGTCCGCCCGACAGTTGGTGGGGATAGGAGCGCACGATGCCTTCCGGATCGGGCAGCCCGACCTCGCGGGCGAGCGCCACGGCCCGGGCCCGACGCTCCGGCGGGGTGAGCAGTCCGTGCGCCTCGAACATCTCCGCCATCTGGTCGCCGATGCGCATCAGCGGGTTGAGCGCGGTCATCGGCTCCTGGAACACCATGGCGATGCGCCGGCCCCTCGTGTCGCGCCAGCCGGCCGCGTCCTGCGCCAGGAGATCTGTGTCGCCGAGACGGATGCTGCCGCTCGCGACCGTCACGGCCTTCGGGAGCAGGCCCATCAGGGCGTGGGCGCACATCGACTTGCCGGAGCCTGATTCGCCGACGATGCAGAGGATCTCCCCCGCCATGAGGTCGAAGGATACGCCGTCGACGGCGTTCGGCCGGTCGCCGCCGAGCGGCAGGGCGAGGCGCAGGTCGCGGACGGAGACGGCCACGCCGGGCGGGTTGGGGGCAGGATCCACGGTCAGCGCTCCCGGGACAGGCGCGGGTTGAGGGCGTCGTTGAGGCCCTCCCCGATCAGGTTGAGGGCGAGGACGGTGAGCAGGATCGCCAGACCCGGGAAGGCGGTGATCCACCACGCCTGCCGGATCACGGTGCGGCCGGCGCCCACCATGAAGCCCCAGGACATCCGGTTCGGGTCGCCGAGGCCGAGGAAGGAGAGTGAGGATTCGAGCAGGATCGCGGTCGCCACCATCAGCGAGGCCAACACCACGATCGGCGACAGGGTGTTGGGCAGGACCTCCCGGCGCAGGATCGTGAAGGTGGTCTGGCCAGTGACGATCGCCGCCTGCACGTACTCGCGCGAGCGCAGCGACAGCACCTCGCCCCGCACCAGCCGCGTCACCGGGGGCCAGCTCACCAGGGCGATGGCCAAGATCATCGAGCCGAGCGAGGGCTGGAGGATCGCCACCAGCACGATGGCCAGCGCGAAGCTCGGCACCGTCTGGAACAGCTCGGTGAAGCGCATCAGCGCGTCATCCACCCGGCCGCCGAGATAGCCGGCGAGGGCGCCCAGCGGCACGCCGATCAGCAGGGCGGCGAGCGTCGAGACGAGGCCAACGACGAGGGAGACGCCGGCCCCGTGCATCAGGCCGGCGGCGATGTCCCGGCCGAGGGCGTCGGTCCCGAGCGGAACCCGGTCCAGGGTGAAGGGCGGGATGAAGGGCCGCTGCACCATCCGCCAGGGCGAGGCCGGATAGAGCACCGGCGCAAGGAGGGCCGCGCCGATCGCGCCGGCGAGGATGACGAGGCCGAGCGCGGCGCCGGGGTGGCGCAGGATCGCCGCGCGAGGTCGGGGGCGCACCGGGGCAGGCGGGACCGCGACGGACGCATCGGGGGCGGGATCGGGCATGGCAACGGCGCGGCTCATCGGGCGACCTCGATGCGCGGGTCGACCATGCGGTAGACCACGTCGGTGACGAGGTTGAAGATCAGGACCATGGCGGAGGAGACGACGAAAACGCCGAGCAGAAGGTTGTAGTCGCGCTGGAGCAGCGCGTCGTACATGAGCCGGCCGATCCCGGGCCAAGCGAAGACGGTCTCGGTCAGGACGGCGCCGCCCACGAGCGTCCCGGCCTGGAGGCCCGCCAGGGTCACCACCGGCAGCAGGGCGTTGCGCAGGATGTGGCGGCGCTGGATCACGCCCTCGGTCAAGCCCTTGGCCCGGGCCGTCTTCACGAAGTCGAGGCGCGAGACCTCCAGCATCGAGGCCCGGGTCATCCGAACGTAGACCGCCATGAAGAACAGACCGAGGGTGAGGGCCGGCAGGACGAGGTGCTGCGCGATGTCGGCAGCCCGGGCGAAGCCGCTATAGCCGGCGCCTACCGTCTCGAAGCCGAAGCTCGGCAGCCATTCGAGGCGTACGGAGAACACGATGATCGCCATCAGCGATACCCAGAACAGCGGCGTGGCGTAGAAGAGCAGTGCGAGGCCGGTGATGGCAGTATCCGCGAGGGTGCCGGCCCGGCCGGCAGCGAGTGCCCCGAGCAGGACGCCGAGTACGATCGAGATCAGGAAGGCGCAGCCGGTGAGCAGGAGTGTCGCCGGCAGGCGCTCGCCGATCAGCGTCGCCACCGGCATCTGCTGGCGGACGGAGTAGCCGAGATCGAGTGTGGCGATGCTGCCGAGGTAAGCCGCAAGCTGGCTCGGGAGCGGCTTGTCCAGGGCGAACTTCGTCCGCAGCTGCGTCACGAAGATCTCGTCGGTCGCCCCTGCCTCTCCCGCCATCACCAGGGCGGGGTCGCCCGGCGCGAGGCGGATCAGGAAGAAGTTCAGGACGACGATGGCGGCGAGGACGAGGACGCCCTTGGCCAGCCGCTGCGCGATGAAGCCCGCCATGCCGGCCCTTCAGCGCTCGATCCATGCGTCGCGGAACCCGTCGTTCACGCCGATGCTGGTGGTGATGAGATCGTGCACTTTGCAGCGGGTGAGGGTCGGGAATTCCAGCTCCAGCAGCCAGGCGAGCGGGGCGTCCTCGATGATGATCTTCTGGACGCCGTCGTAGGCCGCCTGCCGCTTGGCCGCGTCGACCGTCGCCGCACCGTCCGCGAACCCTGCATCGACCGCCGGATTCGCGTAGCCCTCGACGTTGTTGAACGGCGAGCCCTTGGCGATCTGCGAGGACACGTAGTTGCGCGCGACCCCGAGCGCCGGGTCGCCGTACTGGAACACGTAGGTGAAGGCGATGTCGTAGTCCCAGTCGGAGGTCTTCTGGTTCCAGCCGGCCACGTCGGTGGAAACGAGCTCGGTCTTGATGCCGATATCTTCGAGGTTCTGCTTCACCGCCTCCGCCCAGCGCTGCCAGGTCTCGCCGTAGGGCATCGGCAGCAGGCGGACAGTCTCGCCCTTGTACCCGGATTCCTTGAGCAAGGCCTTGGCCTTGACCGGGTCGTAGGAATACTTGGCAAGCTTGGGGTTGAAGAAGCGCGTCGATGAGGCGATCGGCCCGATCGCCGGCTTGCCGAGGCCGTTCCAGATCACGTCCTTCGCGAAGTCACGGTCAAGGGCGTAGGAGACCGCTTGGCGGAAGGCCTTGTTGGCGGTCGGGCCGCTGCGGTTGTTGAGCCAGAGCCAGGAGAGCGGAGCGAAGTATTCCCAGCCCTTCTTGGTTACGCAGACCCCCTTGGCCTGCGAAAGGCGCGGAATGTCGAAGTTCTCGACCGAGCCGCCAGGCAGGATGTCGACCTTGCCGGTCTCGAAGGCGACAGCGCGGGCAGCCGCATCGGGGATGACGTGCCAGTAGATGTCGTCGAGATAGGGCTTTCCGGCCACATGGTAGTTCGGATTCTTGACCAGGCGGATGTAGGAACCCTTCTTCCACTCCTTGAACATGTACGGCCCGGTGCCGATCGGATTGTTGTTGGCTGGGTTGGTCTTGTAGTCGGTGCCGGCATAAATGTGCTTCGGCACCATCGGCAGCGAGCCGACTTCGAAGATGCCCAGGAACGGGCCGAACGGCTCGGAGAGGGTAAAGACCACGGTGTGAGCGTCGGGCGCCTCCACGCTTGTGACCTTCGCGAGGTTGCCGCGGGCGCGCGAATGGGTCTGGCGCAAGAACTCGACCGAGAAGATCACGTCCTCGGCGGTGAACGGCTTGCCGTCGTGCCAAGTGGCGTTCGCCGCGAGGTTGAAGGTGTAGGTTCGGCCGTCCTCGCTCACGCTCCAGCGCTCGGCGAGGCCGGGCAGCGGCTTGAGAGCGAAATCGTAGCGCAGCAGGCCCTCGTAGATGTTACCCGCCACCGTCTGAGCCGGCGCGTTCTGGACGAGACCGAGCATCAGGCCCGGCGGCTCGGGCTGGATCACCACGTTGGCGACGCCGCCGGGGGTCTGAGCCGACGCAGCGCCGGTGAAGCACAGGGTGAGGGCGACGCCCGTCAGGATCGTCTTGAACATCGAAGGTCCTCGTCTGGAGTCTCGCGGCGGGGGCCGCCTCCGTCGGGCGCGCGACGGCGTTCGGCTCGTGTCAGGAAGCCGACGGATGGTACCGGCGGTAGGGGCTGGTCAGTCGCAGTAATCGGGATCGCTGCGCTCCAGCATCCGCTTGAAGGCATCCCACTCGGCATCTGTGCCGCCGGCCTCGATCTTGTCGTAGAGCCGCGCGTACTGGCCGGCGGTCTTGGCGGCCACGGCGACGGACGGGCGGATCAGCGGCGCGCCGGCGGATTGGAGGGCGAGCTGGGCGCGGCAGGAGCGCTCCAGGTTGTGCATCAGCTTGAACGCCTCCGCGACCGAGCGGCCGCAGGTCAGCATGCCGTGGTTCTGCAGCACCATCACGGACTTGTCGCCGAGATCGGCCACCAACCGCGCCCGCTCGTCGAGGTCGAGGGCGATGCCTTCGTAGGGATGGTAGGCGAGGCAGCCGGCGAACTGCATCGACCATTGATTGAGCGGCAGCAAACCCTCCTCCTGGCAGGAGACGGCCACGCCCGCCACGGTATGGGTGTGCAGCACGCAGAGCGCGTCGTCACGGGCGGCGTGGATGGCGCTGTGGATCGTGAAGCCGGCCGGGTTGATGCCCAAACCGGCGGGATCGTCCACCACGCGCCCGTCGAGATCCACCGTGACGAGGTTGCCGGCTTTCACCTCCTCGAAGCGCAATCCGTAGGGATTGATCAGGAAGCGGTGCTCCCGGCCGGGCAGGCGGGCAGAGATGTGGGTGTAGATGCTGTCGTCGAGACCGAGGCGGTGGATCAGGCGGTAGGCGGCCGCGAGATCGACGCGGATGCGCTGCACGGCCGCCTCCGCCGAAGCAGTGCTGAGCGGAGCATTGACAGACATCGGCTGACCTCGCGCGTGGCTGAATGAACTTCGGGACAAGCGGCGCAATGCTGTTGCCGACCCCCGAACCGAGGACGAGATCAGTCCTGGCAGATCGTGGGCGCTGCAGTGCTTCGTTTCCGTGTGTCGTCAACGTGACGCGACAATGCGCCGGAATCAAGCCAAAACTGTCGACAATCGACGCTTAATTGTTGCACACTGGCCGAATGGAGGTGCGCGATGCGTGTGAAGTCCCAGCTGGTGGGGTTGCCGGAGGTGGTCGAAAGCGATCTCGTCCGTCAGGTCGCGCGTAGTCTCAGCGCGGCCATCGTGGAGGGGCGCCTGCGTCCCGGCACCAAGGTATCGGAGGCTGCGGTTGCCCGTGAATTGGGCATCAGCCGAGCGCCTGTGCGCGAGGCGGCGCGCCTCTTGGAGAATCAGGGTCTACTGCGCGCCTCGCCGCGTCGCGGATTCTTCGTCCGGGAGCTCTCGGCGGCGGAAGTCGACGAACTCTACGACCTGCGGATCTGCGTCGAGCGCCATGCCGCGCTCGCGGCCTCCTGCCGGCTGACGCAGAAGACCCGCGCGGCATTGCGCGAGCAACTCGCGCTGATGGACGCGCTCGCCCGCGCGGACGATCCCGCCGCCTGCATCGAGGCGGACTACCAGTTCCACCGCATGATCTTCGAGGCCGCCGGCAACAGCCGGCTGCTGCGTGTGTTCGACGGTCTCTCTTCGGAACTGCGCGTCGTCATCGGGCTGATCGGACGCCTGTACGATGATCCGATGAAGCTGGCCCGCGCCCACGTACCGCTGCTGGAGGCCATCGAGGCAGGCCGGGCGGACACGATCCTGGCGGAGGTCGATCACCACCTCGGCGTCGCCCGACGGGAGGTCGGCCTCCTGGTCCAAAGTCTCTCCACGGGGGCCGCACTCCCGTGACGGCCGACCCGCACACCGTCTCCCCGCGCGGCTCGGCGCTCAGGCCATGATGCTGAGGCCGCCGTCCACGTGGACGGTCATCCCGGTCAGTCTCGCGGCGTAAGGCGTCGTGAGGAACGCCGCGGTGAGGCCGACATCGTCGATATCGACGAGTTCACCGATGGGCGAGCGCTCGACCGCCTCGCTGAGTAGAGTGTCGAAATCTTTCAGCCCCGAGGCGGCGCGCGTCTTGAGGGGCCCGGGCGAGACTGCGTGGACGCGGATGCCGCTCGGGCCGAGCTCGTAGGCGAGGTAGCGCACGGCACATTCGAGCGCCGCCTTCACCGGCCCCATCAGATTGTAGTTCGGAACGACCTTCTCGGCGCCATGATAGCTCATGGTCAGCAGAGTGCCCCCTTCCGTCATCAGCGGTGCGGCCAGCCGGGCCATGCGGATGAAGGAGTGGCAGGACACGTCCATCGCAAGCCCGAAGCCGGCTGCCGAGCTGTCGACGAGGTTCCCCTGCAGGTCGGACTTCGGAGCGAAGGCGATCGAGTGGAGCGCGATGTTGAGGCGACCCCAGGTCTCGGTAAGGTGCCGGAACACCGCGTCGAGCTCCCCCTCGCGTTGAACGTCGCATGGCAGCAGGATCGCCGCGTCGAGCTCACGGGCCAGCGGCTCGACATGTGGCTTGGCCTTCTCGTTCAGGTAGGTCAGGGCGATCTCCGCTCCGAGCCGGCGGAAGACTCGGGCGCAGCCAAAGGCGATGGAGTGCTCGTTTGCCACGCCGAGCACGAGGACGCGCTTACCGCGCAGGGCGTTGCCGTCAGGGATCTGCGTCATCGGCTGGCTCCTCGGTGATCGACTTCAGCTCGCCTTGCGCCCGGCCGGCGCCGACGCGTGATCGCGCTCGGGAGCGAGTTCGGGCTCAGGCGCGGATCCCAGAAGCTCCTCGAGGCGCGGCATCAGGGCCCGCTGTGCCGGCTCGAGCTCGAGATGGCTTTTCAGGCGTCTCAGGATGTCGAGAAGCCGGCTTCGCTCGTCCGCGCTCGGGACGAGGTTCGGCAGAGCGGCGAGGGCCTGATCCGGGTCCTGCTCAACGATGGAAGCCTGCTGTCGCACCACGCGCGCCGCCTCCTCTATCGGCATGGCGAGCAGGCCGACATCGCGACCCACGAGAGCGCGGATCCGCTTGAAGGTCGAGACGCGGCGTTGCCGACCGAGCCGGGACACGAGGATGCCGGCGCGGACCGCGGCCTCCGTGAAACCGCCCTCGTCGATGCGGCCCGCATCGCCGTCGAGCGTCGCCTCCGCTCGGCCAGAACCGGTCGCGGGAAGCCCCGGCGACGCGGCCGAGCTCGTCAGGCTCATCGTGCCGTAGACGGCATAGAACAGGTTCTCGGCCACCGCGTCGCGCAGACCGCGGTAGAGATCCCAACCGGCCATGATGCCGGCCGCGACCCGGTGCTCGATCGCGGTCAACGGACCAGCCTCGTCGCGCCGCACGCGGTGCGCGCGGACGAGTTCCGCCCAGGCGCCGACGGGAGCAAGGAACGGGTTGAGGTCGGACAGAGCCCAACGCCGCGCCCGGAGGGGGTGGAGCGCGCGCAGCAGCGGAGCCGTCTCGGGCCGGACCAGCGCCTCGATCACCGGATGCACGCAGCTCTCGTAGGCCGCGGCGTTCAACCGCGAGACGCGCTCGACGGCCGCGAATGGCACCTCGTCCTTGCGGGAGTATCTCTGCAGCTTCTGAAGGTCCTCGACCCGCACCTCGCGCAGGACGGCGTCGTAGCTCACCGCGCCGTCCACGCGCTGCTCCTCGACCTTCATGCCGTAGAGGCCGGGCGGAAGGTGCTCGATGTAGTCGAGCAGGTCCACGATCTGGCTGTGCTCCCGCCGCGCGACACTCCCTGAGACGAAGATCCCGAGATGCCCGACGCTCTCGTGCATCAGGCCGACGATCACCTGCCCGTTCGCCTTGAGATCCTCCGTCGTCGGATAGAGGTCGGCAACCCAGTTGAAGGCCTGCTGCGGCGGCGTGATGTTATCGCCCAAGGAGGCGAACAGGATGATCGGCGAGCGGATCGCTCGCAGGTCGAAGGCCTTGCCGGGCGCCCATTCCGCGCGACCGGAGGCCAGCCGGTTGCCCACGAAGAGGTTGTCGACGATCCAGCCAATCTCCTCGCGGTTCATCAGGAAGTAGCCGCCCCACCAGCGCTCGAAGGCGAGGTAGCGCGGCGCCTCGGTGTCGATCTTCGCGAAGAGATTGTAGGTCTTGCCGAAATACGTGTTGGCCGGGTTCAGCAACTCGAAATTCTCGACGAGGTAGGCGCCGTCGAATCTGCCTCCGCCGAGATCGCTCGCCAAGAGCGCCGGCCAGCTGCCGCCGAGCAGGCCGCCCGCGTAGCGCATCGGGTTCTCGGCGTCGTTTCCGGCCCAGTAGGACATCGGCGCGCCGTTCATCACGATGGGGCCGGCGCCTTGCGGCTCCAGCGCACCGATCAGGATGGCGGCCCATCCGCCCTGACAATTGCCGACGATCACGGGTTTGCCGCGTGTCGGGTGGCGCTCGCGCACGACGCGCAGGAACTCGGCCTCTGCCCAGGCCACGTCGGCGAGGGTCTGGCCCGGGACCGGCTCGGGAAAGAAGATGACCATGTAAACGGGGTGGCCGGCGCGCAGCGCGACCCCGACCTCCGAATCGACCTTGAAGCCGCCGATGCCGGGCCCGTGCCCCGCGCGGGGGTCGATGATCACGTAGGGGCGCTTGTCGGGATCGGTCGGGCGGTCCAGGGGGGCGGCGATGTGCACGAGCGCGTAGTTTGCCGGGCGCTCGAAGCCGCGCGCATCGGTCACGATCTCGTAATCGAAGGCGATGAGAGGCGGCTTGCCCGCCGCCTCATGCGCCAGCCAATCATTGCCGCGCTGCCGGAGCGTGTCCCAGAACAGCAGCGAGCGCTGTGTGAAATCGGTCCAGTAGCTGACCGCCTCCCCCAAGGCCTCTATTGGCGTGAGCGGCCGGGCCGTCACGATCCAGGCGCGGTTGGCAGCGTCGGTCGCGGCGCTGTAGCCCTCGATCGCCGCGGCGAGACGGCGCTGGTAGACCTGCGCGATCCGGGTCTGGAACGACAGGGCAGCGAGAGCCTCGACGCCCGTGCCGGCTTCGGCGGTGTCGGGACGTGCCATGGCAGACCTCCTCTGTGCGGGGCGGATCGGTCAGGGCTGGGGAGCGTCCCAGGTGAGGAAGAAGGCGACGTCGCCCGGCATGCCGTGCGGCCAGTCGACGATCATCGCGCGCAGACCGTAGCCGCTCGGCTGCAGACGATCGCGCCAGAACTCGAAGGCCTGGCGCGGGCGGCCGGTCAGGGTCTCGGGCCAATCCGCTTCGACGTTGTTGATGGCGCGGGCACCATCGGTGCACAGCGCATTCGGAAAGCGCATCACCTGCAGCTCCTTCCTGCCCTGCTCGGCGGCGACGCGCAGCCTGTGCAGGAGCGTGGCGGTGATCTCCTGAACCTTCTCGGGCGTCAGCTCGACCGTCTCCGACAGCCGCTTGATGAGCTCGGCCTGAGCCTTGTCGGCTCGGTCGAGGCCTTCACGCTCCCTGAGGGCACGTGCGGACTTGATGCTGGCTGCGTAACTCGCAAGATCGGCCGCCGACATGAAGGGCGTGCCACCGGACGCGAAGGCCGAGCTTGGTTGCGGAGTCAGCGTCTCCATCGTCGTCTCCTGTCTCACAGCACCGGCTGGCGCATGGCGGCGAGCACCGCGCGCGTATCGCGGGCGATCATTGCTTCCTCGTCGGTCGGGATGACCCAGGCGCTCGGGCCGGGACCGCGCGTCACGAGGGGACCGCCTCCAGCATTGGCGGCCTCGTCGAGGGAGAACCCGGCCCAGGCGGCGGCACGCAGAACCTCTGCGCGCGTCGCCGCATCGTTCTCGCCGATGCCGCCGGTGAAGACGATGGCGTCGATCCCGCCCAGCGCCGCGACCATCGAACCGATCTCGCGCCCGATGCGATAGATGAAGAGATCGATCGCCATCCGGGCATCCGGGTCCGCGCCTGCCCGGGCGCGCAGTGCGCGCATGTCGTTCGACACGCCGGAGATGCCGAGCAGGCCCGAGCGCCTGCTCTACACCCGCTCGGGCCTGCTCGGCA
>NZ_BPQM01000035.1 GCF_022179245.1 Methylobacterium gregans | reverse complement strand
TCTCGTCGCCCTTCAGGCCCTCGCGGATCACCCGGTAGCCGTCGACCTTGGGCCCGAGCTTCACGTCGCGCGCCGAGGCCGTGCCGTCCTCGGAGACAAGGTAGACGATGCGCTTGTCCTGGTTGGCCGACACCGCCTCGTCGGGCAGCAGCACGCCCTGGAAGGGCTTGGTCGCCGGCATCGCGACGATGCCGAACAGGCCGGGCTTGATGAAGCCGTCCTTGTTCTCGACGGTGGCGCGCAGCAGCACCGTGCCGGTCTGGTTGTCGACGCGGTTGTCCACGAAATCGAGCGTGCCCTTGCGGGTCGGCTTCTCCTCGCCGGTGAGCGCGATCATGATCGGCACGCCCTTGCCGCGCTGGGTCTGGCCCATGCCGATGTTGAGGCTGTTCTGGTACTTGAGGAAGGATTTCTCATCGACCGTGAAGCCGAAATAGATCGGGTCGAGCGAGACGATCGTGGTCAGCATCGTCTGGTCGGTGATGACGATGTTGCCCTCGGTGACGAGGCGGCGGCTGATGCGCCCATCGATCGGCGATTTCACCTCGGTGAAGTCGTAGTTGAGCTGGGCGTTGCGCAAAGCCGCCTCCGCGCTGTCCACGTCGGCCTGCGCGGTCTGCGAGGCCTGGCGGCGCTGGTCGGTGACCTGCTCGGAGATGTTGCCCCCCCGCGACAGCGTCTGGGCGCGCTCGAGATCGGTCTGGGTGAAAGAGAGCCGGGCCTTGGCCGAGGTCAGCGCGGCCTGCGCCTGCTCCAGCGCCGCCTTGTAGGGGCGCCGGTCGATGATGAAGAGCACGTCGCCCCGCTTCACCGTAGCGCCGTCCGTGAACTGAATCTTGTCGAGATAGCCGGTGACGCGGGCGCGCACCTCGACGAACTCGATCGGGTCGAAGCGGCCCGTATACTGATCCTGCTCGACGATCTCGCGGACCACGGGCTTGGCGACCGTGACCTTCGGCGGCGGCCCGCCCGGTGCCTGGGCGGAGGCCGGCACGGCGCCGGCCAGGATGCCGGCCAAGGCGCCGGCGAGAGCAGGAACGAGGAGGCTGGCGAGCCGGCTGCGCAGGGCAGGATGCATGACGGAGTCCCTGAGCATCGGCCGGCGGCGCACGGGGCGGATCGCCGGCGGGATCGATGCGTGGTCAGAGGAGGCTGGGCGGGTCGGCGCGGATGGAGGGACGCAGACCTTCACAGTCTTGTGCGCCCCTAGTCCCTTGTGCAGTTCAGAGTTGTGCGGCGGCGCACACGACACGCGCACCGCGATCGCCACGGGTGCACTATTCAACGGCTTCACCGGCCGCGTACCAGTCCTTGAAGCCGCCGCGGTAATGCGCCTCGATCGGCAACCCGGCCTGTTGCGCGGCACGGAGCGCGTGCACCGAGCGCACGCCCGCGGCGCAGACGAAGACCGGTCGGCGGGCATCCCCGTCGATCAGCGCGGCGAGCGCCTGCGGGTCGAATTCCGAGAGCGGGTGGGTCACGGCGCCGGGAATGTGGCCGCCCGCGTATTCGTGGTCTTCGCGGACGTCGATCAGCAGCAGGCTGCCGTCGGCGAGGCCTCGCTTGACCGCGTCGCGATCGAGGTCGATCACCCGCATCCGCACTCCTTCCGGTATCCGGCCCAACCGTCGCCTGCGCGCCGTCGGGACGCGCCGGGGCGCGGACGGCGGAATCTGGGTCCCGCGGCGGAATCCCGTGCGGAATCCAGCGGCTGACGCTTTTCCTTATTCGTCAGCCCGGTCCGGCGCAACATGGCCGTGCCTGGACGCGCCCGCTGGCCGCACTATCACGGCCTGAGCCCTCTCGTCCGTGGAGCCGACCGTCCGCCATGCCGCGCCGCGCCCGCGCTCTTCTCCTCGCCGGCTCCTTGGCCTGTTTGCTGGCCGTCCCGCTGCCGGGCACGGCGCGGCCCACCCCGGCCGCCGAGGCGGTGCCCATCCCCTCGGACATCGCTCGCTCCCTGCCGGCGCTCGCCCCGAACGGCATGGTCGCCTCGCAGGAGGCGCGGGCGACGCGGATCGGCATCGAGATCCTGAAGCGCGGCGGCAACGCGGTCGACGCGGCGGTGGCGGTCGGCTTCGCCCTGGCCGTGACCCTGCCCCAGGCGGGCAATCTCGGCGGCGGCGGCTTCATGCTGGTGCATCTGGCCGAACGGAACGAGACGGTGGCGATCGACTACCGCGAGACCGCGCCGCGGGCGGCCACCGCCGACATGTTCCTGGGACCCGACGGCGCGCCGGACCGGACCGCCTCCACCCGGGGCGGCAAGGCGGTCGGCGTCCCCGGCACCGTCCGGGGCCTGGCCGAGGCGCACCGCCTGTACGGCTCGGGCAAGCTCACCCTGGCCGACCTGATCGCACCAGCCGAGCGGCTCGCCCGCGAGGGGATCGGCGTCGAGGGTGGGCTCGCCGATTCGCTGCCGCAGGTCGCCGGGATGCTCGGCCGCTGGCCCGCGACCCGGGCGGTGTTCTTCCGCGGCGACCGGGTGCTCGCCCGGGGCGAGACCCTCGTGCAGGCCGACCTCGCCGGCACGCTCCGGACCATCGCCGAGCAGGGGCCAGACGCCTTCTACACCGGCGCGATCGCGGAGAAGATCGCCGCCGCGGTGCAGGGAGCCGGCGGCATCATGACGGCCGACGATCTCGCCGGTTACCAAGTGAAGCTGCGCGAGCCGGTGCGCGGGACCTATCGCGGGCACGCGATCGTCTCGATGCCCCCGCCCTCCTCCGGCGGCATCCACCTGATCGAGATCCTGAACGTGCTGGAGGGCTTCGACCTCGCCGGCATGGGGGCGGGCAGCGCGCAGGCGCTCCACACGCTGGCCGAGGCGATGAAGCCCGCCTACGCCGACCGGGCCGCGTATCTCGGCGATCCCGACCGGGTGAAGATCCCGGTGCGGGGGCTGCTCGCCAAGGCCTACGCGGACAGGATCCGGGCCGGGATCGACCCCGAGCGGGCGCGCCCCGCCGACGCCGTGCGGGCCGGTGATCCCGCCCCCTACGAGTCGGATCAGACCACGCATTTCTCGGTGGTGGATGCGGCCGGCAACGCGGTCGCCAACACCTACACGCTGAACTTCTCCTACGGGATCGGGCTGGTGGCCGAGGGTACGGGGGTGCTCCTCAACAACGAGATGGACGATTTCTCGGCCAAGCCCGGCGCCCAGAACGCCTACGGGCTCGTCGGCAGCGACGCCAACGCGGTGGCCCCGGGCGCCCGGCCGCTCTCCTCGATGACCCCGACCTTCCTGTTCCGCGACGGCCGGCTCCTCCTCGTCACCGGCAGCCCCGGCGGCAGCCGCATCATCACCACGGTGCTGCAGGTGATCGTGAACCTCGTGGATTTCCGCATGAACCTCGCGCAGGCGGTGGACGCCCCGCGCATCCACCACCAGTGGAGGCCCGACGTGCTGCTCGCCGAGGAGGGCATCTCGCCCGACACCCTGGCCCTATTGCGCCGGAAGGGCCACACCGTGAGGGTCGGCCCCACAACCGGCTCGGCGAACTCGGTGATGCGGGTGGACGACGGCCTGCTCGCGGGCGCCTCCGACCCGCGCCAGCGCAGCACCCTCGCGGACGGCTACTGAGATCCAGGTCGCGGCTTCGCCGGCCCGGGCTCCTGTGAGAAGGTCCCAGACCTCTCGAAACCAGGACCGGGTCCGGCCCCGTCTGTCCCCCGGCGCGAAGGCGGGCTAAAGGAGGCCGCTCCCGCACAGGTTCCCATGCTCGCGCTCCGTTCCCTCGCCTTCAACCTCTGCTTCTACGCCGCCACCACGGTGATCGCGCTCGGCGGCCTGCCGGCCCTGGCCTCGCGGCGCACGGTGCTCGGCGTCGCCCGGCTCTGGGGGAACACCACGATCTGGCTGCTGCGGCACGTGGCGGGGATCCGCGTCGAGTTCCGGGGGCTGGAGAACATCCCGCCGGGGCCGCTCCTCGTCGCCGCCAAGCACCAATCGGCCCTGGAGACGCTCGCGCTCTGTACGGTCTTCCCGGAATTCGCCTACATCCTGAAGCGGGAACTCCTCTTCATCCCGGTCGTCGGCTGGCACCTGTCGCGGGGCGGCATGGTGGCGATCGACCGCACCAAGGGCACCCGCGCCATGAGCCTGATGAACGCGGCCGCGGCCGACGCCATCGCGCTCGGGCGCCAGCTCATCATCTTCCCCGAGGGCACGCGCCGGCCGACCAACGCGCCGCCCGCCTACAAGCAGGGCCTCTCGCACCTCTACGCGACGCTCGGCGTGCCCTGCCTGCCGGTCGCCCTCAACACCGGCCTGTTCTGGCCGCGCCGCGGCTTCGTGCGCCGGCCCGGGACCGCGGTGATCGAGTTCCTGCCGCCGATCCCGCCGGGCCTGCCCCGGGCCGCCTTCCACGCCGAGGTTCTGGAGCGGATCGAGGTCGCGTCGAACGCCCTCCTCGACGCCGGCCGGGCCGAGCTCGCCGCAAGCGGACACCCCGTGCCGGAACCGGCCACCGAAGCGTCGCGCGCCGCCTGACCAGGACCAGACATCGGCCCGATCGCCGCAGCCCTGGCGCCTTGTGGATAACCCGCGCCATCGCCATCTGCGGTGCAGGATGCGTCGCGCTTGACGCCTGTGGATAGCGACGGATATCTTAGAACAAATGGCGAACAAACGAGCTCTGTCCTGGTCGGCCGCGCTTCGCGACCTAAAGGACGATCGCACACGGAGGCAGGACGTGCGGGAAGAACGCCTGAGGACGACGGCCGGCCTGCGGGGCAGCCCGGCGCTGGCGCTCTCGGCCTGGCGCGGCCGCTCGGGCCGGCGCTACGTGGTCGGCGTGCACGCGCTGAACGAGCCGGCCCTCGACGAGGTCGGCGCCGCGGTGGTGCTGGCGGTGCGGCGCGACACGGCCGGCATCGCCGAGCTGGTCTCGGTCGCCACCTCGGGCGAGAGCCCGCGCGAGCATCTCGGACGCACCTGGCTCTCCGGGATGCGCGGCCACGGCGCGACCGAGATGCACGTCCACCGCCTCGCCGAGGACGAGGCCGAGCGCGCGGCGATCGCCGACGACCTGAGCACCGACACCGCGCGGGGCTGAGCGCAGGCTCGAGAAGCCCCGCCTGACATCCGGTGCGCGCGTCCTAGATCCGCTCCCGGCCCTCTTGCATCGCCGCACGGGTTGCGGGAGGTGCACGGCCGGTGACGGAGACGGCGGGCATGGCGCAGGGCTCGGAGCAGACGGACATCGTGCGGGACAAGCGCGGGGGGGTGCGCGGCTCGCGCCTCGGGCTGTTCCTGCCCTTCATCCTTCTAGCCGTGGTGGCGGTGCTGTGGACCGCCGGATGGTTCTACCTGCGCGACCGGGCGGGGCGCGAGATCGACGCTTGGCTCGCCCGCGAGGCCGCCGCCGGACGGACCTGGACCTGCGCCGACCGCTCGATCACCGGCTACCCGTTCCGGCTGGAGCTGCGCTGCGCCTCCGTGGCGCTGGCGCGCGCGGACGGCAGCTTCACGCTCGGCCCCTTCACCGCCCTGGTTCAGGTCTACCAGCCGCGCCACGCCCTGTTCGAGGCGGCCGGCCCGTTCCGGACCCAGCAGGGCGACCTGACCGGCGAGGCGAATTGGACCAGCCTGCGCGGCAGCTTCCACGGGGCAGCGGACGGGTTCGTGCGCGCCTCGCTGGCGGTCGACGCGCCGCGGGTCAACGTCTCCGGGCCCGCGCTCGACCGGCCCGTGGAGGTGACGGGCGAGCATCTCGAACTGCATGCCCGCCCGACGCCGGGGCGGTTCGACGCGGACGGTGCCGTCGATGCCAGCCTGCGCTTCACGAAAGCCCGCTCGGCCCAGGCGGACGCCCTGATCGGCAACGCGGAC
Organism: Methylobacterium gregans; assembly: GCF_022179245.1. Taxonomy (GTDB): domain Bacteria; phylum Pseudomonadota; class Alphaproteobacteria; order Rhizobiales; family Beijerinckiaceae; genus Methylobacterium; species Methylobacterium gregans. The sequence goes on along the minus strand of NZ_BPQM01000035.1, from coordinate 21,392 downwards.
CCGGCCGACATCGCCCTCGACGCGACACTCACCAAGGCGGTCGTGCTGCGCACCGGCACGCTGGCCCGCGAGCTGGAGATCTGGCGCGAGGCCGAGGGTCGGCTCGAACTCGCCGGCCTCGCGATCAACAAGGGCGACCGACGCCTCCAGGCCAAGGGCACGCTCGGGCTCGACGAGGGGCACCGCATCGCGGGCCAGCTCGATCTCCGGGCGGCGGGGCTGGAGGCCCTGGTCGGCAGCCTCGTGGGCCAGCGCTACGGCGCCGACCGGGGGGCGCTGGTCGGCGCGCTCGTCGGCGGCCTGCTGGGCTCGGTGCGGACGCCCGGCACGGAGGGCGCGCCGGCCGGCGGCGAGGCGCCGCTGAAGCCGCTGCCGCCCCTGCGCCTGGGCGACGGCCGGATCATGCTGGGCCCTTTCACGATCCCGAACGTGCGGCTGGATCCGCTCTACTGAGGCATCCGGACCACACCCGCTGCCGAACCGCCGCGCCCTGCTTGCGCGGCGCGGGCCGCCCGGCGACGCTGCCGTCCTCTCGTCGGAGACGGTCGCGTGTTCGGTCCGGTCGCGGACATCCTGCTCTGTGGCGCCCTCGCCTACGCCGCCGCGCTCGTCGCGGCGCGCGGGCTGATCCGCGCGGGATTTCCGGTGCCCGCGAGCGGCGAGACCGCGATCGACGGGCTGCGGGGCCTCCTCGCCTTGGGCGTGCTCGTCCACCACGTCGCGATCTGGATCCCGGTGGCGCGCGCCGGTGCGGCCTGGACGACGCCCGAATCGCTGCCCCTGCACAATCTCGGCGCGGGCAGCGTCGGGCTGTTCTTCATGGTGACGGGCTACGTCTTCTACCCGCGCGTCCTCGGCGGCCTGCGGGGGCTCGACCTCGGCCGCCTCGCGCTCGGCCGGCTGTTCCGCCTCTACCCAGCCCTCATCGCCTCGATCCTGCTGATCCTCGGCCTGATCCTCTGGCGGACCGGCGGGGCGCAGGCCGGCACCATCCACGCGGAGGCGGCGGCTCTGCTGCGCTGGCTCGCCTGCGCGGGCACCCCGCCGCTGCTCGGCGAGGCCGATTCTGGGCGGATGAACGCCCACGTGCTCTGGTCGCTGCGCTACGAGTTGCTGTTCTACATCCTCGTCCTGCCGGCCTGCTGCGCGGCGATGGACCGGGTCCGGGGCCGGGCGCCGACCTGGTGGGTGCCCGCGGGGCTTCTCGTCGTCGCGCTGCTGCTGCGGCCGCTCAAGAACGCCCTGCCGCTGATCGGCTACCTGCCGCTCTTCGCTGTGGGCATGCTGGCCTACGAGGTGCGGCTGCGCGAGACGCTCGCCACCCGGCTGCGTGGGCCCGTGGCTACCTGCCTTGGCCTTGCCGCGCTCGCCCTCGCCGCGACCACGCAGGTGGTGCCCGGCAAGCCGGCGGCGCTCGCCCTCTACGGCGCCTTCTTCGTCTGCATCGCCTGCGGCAATGATCTCGGTGGCCTGCTGCGCGCGCGGAGCGCCCGGCTGCTCGGCGCCTGCTCCTACGGGGTCTACCTGCTGCACGGCGTGGTGCTGAGCGCGCTCTTCGTCGATCTCGCGCCCCTCACCGGCGCGGTCCCGACCGGGCTGCTGCCGCTGCTGATCCCGGCGGCGGCGATGGCCGCCGTCCTGCTGGCGGCCCTCGTCCACCTCGCCGTCGAGCGGCCCGGCATCCGGGCCGGACAGGCCCTGGCGCAGGCTTGGGAGCGCGCGCCCGTCCTCGGTCGCCTGCGCGCGCGGGCGGCCTGAGGGACGAGCGCTTCAGCCCTCCTTGCGGCGCCCGAAATCCGGTTCGGCCGTCTCCTGGCCCATCGCCACGATGCCGCGGCGGATCGCCCGAGTGCGGGTGAAGAGCGCGTGCAGCGCCTCGCCATCGCCCCAGCGGATGGCCCGCGCAAGCGCCGCCAGATCCTCGTTGAAGCGCCCGAGCATCTCCAGCACCGCGTCCTTGTTGGTCAGGAACACGTCGCGCCACATGGTCGGGTCGGAGGCGGCGATGCGGGTGAAATCGCGAAACCCGCCGGCCGAGAACTTGATCACCTCGGACTGCGTGACCTCTTCGAGGTCAGCCGCCGTGCCCACGATGTTGTAGGCGATCAGGTGCGGCACATGGCTGGTGATGGCGAGCACGAGGTCGTGGTGCTCCGGGCTCATCGTCTCGACGATGGCGCCCAGCCCCTCCCAGACGCCGCGCACCCGCGCGACCGCGGCCTCGTCCGTGCCCTCTGGCGGGGTGAGGATGCACCAGCGGTTCTGGAACAGGGTCGAGAAGCCGGCATCCGGTCCCGAATACTCGGTGCCCGCCACCGGATGGCCCGGCACGAAGGCGACGCCCGCGGGCAGGTGCGGCGCGACCGCGGCCACCACCGATCCCTTCACCGAGCCGACATCGGAGAGGATCGCGCCGGCTGCCAGATGCGGCGCGATCTCGGCGGCCACAGTGCCGACCGCGCCCACCGGCACGCACAGGATCACGAGGTCGGCCCCCGCCACGCCCTGGGCCGCGTCGCCCGTGACCTGCTCCGCGAGGCCGAGTTCCAGCACGCGCGCCCGCACGGCCGCGTCGCGGTCGATCGCCACGATGGTCTCGGCCAGCCCGTAGCGACGGGCGCCGCGGGCGATCGAGGAGCCGATCAGCCCGAGGCCGACGATGGCCAGGCGCCCGAGCGGCGCCGCTCCCGCCTCAGGCATGATCGCCCCGCACGAAGGCCCGGAGCGCGTCGAGGAAGGCCGCGTTGGCCTCCGCGCTGCCGACCGTCACCCGGAGGCAGGCCGGCAGGCCGTAGGAGACGACGCGCCGGGTGATCACGCCGCGGGCCGACAGGAAGGCGTCGGCCGCCGCCGCCGAGCGGCCGGGCGCGTCGGGGAAGTGGACGAGGATGAAGTTCGCTACGCTCGGGGTGACCGTCAGGCCGAGCGCCCGAACCTCCTCGGTGAGGCGGGCGAGCCAGGCGTCGTTGTGGGCAACCGCGGACGCCACGTGGACGTCGTCCTGGATCGCCGCGGCCCCCGCCCGGATCGCCGCCGCCGAGAGGTTGAAGGGTCCGCGGATGCGGTTGATCGCGTCGGCCACGTGCGCGGGCGCCACCATCCAGCCGATCCGCAGAGCGGCGAGCCCGTGGATCTTCGAGAAGGTGCGGGTCATCACGACGTTGTCGGCCTCCAGCACGAGGTCGAGACCGGAGCCGTAATCGTTGCGGCGGACATATTCCGCGTAGGCCCCGTCGAGGACGAGGAGAACGTGGGGCGGCAGGGCGGCGTGCAGGCGCCGCACTTCGTCGAAGGGCAGGTAGGTGCCGGTCGGGTTGTTGGGGTTGGCGATGTAGACGATCTTCGTCCGCTCGGTGACGCGGGCGATGAGCGCGTCGACGTCGGTGGTGAGATCACGCTCGGGCGCCACGACCGGCACGCCGCCCGCCGCCAGGATGGCGATGCGGTAGACGAGGAACCCGTGCTCGCTGAACAGGCCCTCGTCGCCGGGCGCGAGGTAGGCGTAGGCCAGGAGCGAGAGCAGCTCGTCCGAGCCCGCGCCGCAGACGATCCGGGCCGGGTCGAGGCCGTAGCGCTCCGCGATCGCCGTCCGCAGGGCGGCCGCATTGCCGTCCGGGTAGAGGGCGAGGTCGTCGAGGGTCGCGCGCGCCGCCGCGATCGCGGCTGGGCTCGGGCCCAGCGGCGTCTCGTTCGAGGAGAGCTTGTAGACCTTGTGGCCGCCGGGCGCGCCGCTCTTGCCGGGCACGTAAGCCTCGATCGCCGTGACGCCGGGGCGCGGCACGGGGCGGTTGGGAAGCGGAGCGGAGGACATGGCGGGTCGCGGGCGGCTCGGAGGGACGGCTCGGACGGGCGGGAGAACCGCGCCGGTCGAAGGGGCTCCGTCTACAGCATTTTGGCGCCCGATGAAGCCCGGCGACGCGGCGGGCGCATCGTGGCGGGATGCGTCGATCCGCCGGGACCTCCGAGGCGGGTGTGACGGATGACAGAATACAAGGGATCGTAGTGCCCCGTTAAACCAACATCCGGCAGTTGCATGAGCCTTAAGGATTTCCGGCTACGCCCGGATCCTGCCCGCGAAGCAGGCCGCCCGACTCGAAGCGGCCCCCGGGCTCCAAAGGGGATGAGCATGACGAGATTGCGCACCATCGGCGCCAAGGTCGGGCTCTGCCTCGCGCTCATCTTCGGCCTCGTGGCGGCGCTGGGCGCGGTGTCCGTGCGCGAGCTGCACGCGGTGAACGGCGAGGCGGCCGAGCTGCGCGACACCCACCTGCCGGCGACCCAGATCCTCGGCAAGATCCAGGTTCTGGTGCTGCGCCAGCGCGTCAACGGGGTCCGCATCATCACGGCGGACACGCCGGAGCTGCGCGCCGACGTCCAGGCGACCATCGACAAGCGCGACCGCGAGCTCACCGAGCTGCGCGCCGCCTACCGCGCGTTGCCCGCCACCGAAGCGGCGCGCGGCCTCTTCGCGGCCTACGAGAGGGAATGGGAGTCCTACCAGGACCTGCAGGCGCGGATAGCCGCCATGGCCGCGGGCGGCGACCGGGACGGCGCCCAGAAGATCTACATCACCACCATGTCGACCGGGATCGGCAAGGTGCTGGGCGAGTTGCAGAAGCTCGTCGATCTGAACGACGGCTACGCGGACGCCAGCGGCGACCGGGCCCGCACCGTCTACGAGCGGGGTCTCACGCTCACGCTCGTCCTCGTCGGCCTCGTGGTCGCGGTGATCGCGGCGGCCATCGTCGGCCTCGTCCTTCATGTCGGGCGGCCGGCGCGGCGCATCACGGACGCGATGAACCGGCTCGCCGGGGGCGATACGGGCTTGGCCATCCTGGGGGCGGACCGGCGCGACGAGATCGGCGCGATGGCCGCGGCGCTGGCGGTGTTCCGCGACAACCTGATCCGCACCCGCCGGCTCGAGGAGGAGACGGCGCAGGCCCGCGCCGGCGCCGAGGCGCAGCGCAAGGCGGCGATGCGCGAGATGGCCGACGGCTTCGAGCGCGCGGTCGGCGGCATCGTGGCGACCGTGACATCGGCGGCGACGGAACTGCAGGCCACCGCCCAGAGCATGGCCTCGACCGCGCGGGAGACCGCGGGCCAGTCCGTCTCCGTCGCGGCCGCGGCCGAGCAGGCGGCCACGAACGTCACCACCGTGGCGGCGGCGGCCGAGGAGCTCGGCGCCTCGGTCAGCGAGATCGGGCGGCAGGTCGACGGCTCGGCGGGGCTTGCAGGCACTGCAGTCTGCGAGGCGGAGCAGACCGCCGCGCTGGTGCAGGAGCTGAGCAGCGCGACCGCCCGCATCGGCGACGTGGTGGCGCTGATCTCTTCGATTGCGGGCCAGACGAACCTGCTGGCGCTCAACGCCACGATCGAGGCGGCGCGCGCGGGCGAGGCGGGCCGCGGCTTCGCGGTGGTGGCCGCCGAGGTGAAGGAACTCGCCAACCAGACAGCGCGGGCGACCGAGGAGATCACGGGCCAGATCGGCCGGATCCAGGCCTCGACCGGCCAAGCGGTCGGTGCCATCGGCGGTATCACGGGCCGCATCCGCGAGATCAGTGGCGCGGTGACCGCGATCGCGGCGGCGGTGGAGGAGCAGGGCGCGGCCACCCAGGAGATCGTCCGCAACGTGACCCAGGCGGCGGCGGGCACCGGCGAGGTGACCACGAACATCGCGGGCGTGGCGGGTGCCGCCGAGGAGACGGGCGCCTCCGCCGCCCAGGTGCTCGCCGCGGCCTCGGAGCTGTCGCGCCAGTCCGAGCACCTCAACGGCGAGGTCGGGCGCTTCCTGGCCGGCGTGCGCGCTGCCTGAGGAGCGGCGGGTCGAGAGCGGCCGCGGAGGGTCTTCGCGCCCGTAGGTATCCGATATGCCAAGGTGCGGCGCCCGTGCTACGCAGCGGCATCATCGGCGGGAGGCAGCATGAGTTCGGCGACGGGGCCCGGCGGGGCGGATATCGAGCGGGTCGCGATCGACGACGCGAGTCTCGGCGCCTTCTACCGGAGCATGAATCCGACCGAGCGCCACACCTTCTGGGCCTGTGCCGCGGGCTGGGCGCTCGACGGCATGGACTTCATGATCTACCCGCTGGTGATCGGCACGATCATCACGCTGTGGCAGGTCGAGCCCGGCACCGCGGGTCTCGCCGCGACCGTGACGCTGCTGGCCTCAGCGCTCGGCGGCTGGCTCGCGGGCTTCGTCGCCGACCGGATCGGCCGGGTACTGACCCTGCAGATCACCATCCTGTGGTTCTCGTTCTTCTCGCTCGTCTGCGCCTTCGTGCAGAACTTCGAGCAGCTCCTCGTCGCCCGCGCGCTGCTCGGGCTCGGCTTCGGCGGCGAGTGGGCGGCGGGCGCCGTGCTGATGGGCGAGACCATCCGGGCGCAGTATCGCGGGCGCGCCGTGGGCTCGGTCCAGTCCGGCTGGGCGATCGGCTGGGGCATGGCGGTGCTGGCGCAGGCCGTGCTGTTCTCGTGGCTGCCGCCCGAGAGCGCGTGGCGCTGGATGTTCGTGATCGGCGCGCTCCCGGCCCTCCTCGTGTTCTACCTGCGCCGCTACGTGAAGGAGCCCGAGGTCGCCGCCGAATCCCGCGCGCGGGCCGCCGCCTCCGGCGACCGGCCGCGGATCTGGGAGATCTTCTCCGGGCCGATCCTGAAGACCACGATCCTGGCCTCGCTGGCCTCGGCCGGCTGCCAGGGCGGCTACTACGCCATCACCACCTGGCTGCCGCGCTTCCTCACCACCGAGCGCGGCCTCTCGGTCGTCTCCTCGACGGGCTACCTCGCGGCACTCATCGTCGGCTCGTTCGTCGGCTACCTCGTCGGCGCCTGGCTCGCAGACCGGCTCGGGCGACGCCCGCTCTTCCTGATCTTCTCGCTCGGCGCCATCGCGGTCATCCTGGCCTACACGCAGCTGCCGCTCTCGAACGCCGTGCTCTGGGTGCTGGGCTTCCCGCTCGGCTTCTTCGCCTCGGGCTACTTCTCGGGGATGGGCGCCTTCCTCACCGAGCTCTACCCGACGCGCCTGCGCGGCTCGGGCCAGGGCTTCTGCTACAATTTCGGCCGCGGCATCGGCGCCCTGTTCCCGGCGCTCGTCGGCTACCTATCGGCCCAGGTGGGACTGGCAGCCGCCATCGCGGGCTTCGCGGCCGCCGCCTACGGGGTGTTCTTCGTGGCGGCCTTCGCGCTGCCCGAGACGCGGGGCCGCGTGCTCCACGCCGACGCCTGACGCCAATGCCCGAGCCGGAGGCCCGCATGAGCGCGACGCCCGACCCGATCCCCCTCTGCCCCGCCCCCGACCCGAGCCCGCGCGGCCCGACGCGCTACCGGGTGCCGGCGGGCGCGGTCGACACCCACGCCCACGTCATCGGCCTGCCGCCGGCCTACCCGCTGGTGCCCGAGCGCAGCTACACCCCGCCCGCGGCGCCGGGCGAGCGCTACCTCGCTATGCTCGACGCGACCGGCATGGCCAACGGCGTGCTGATCCAGGTCAGCGTGCACGGCACCGACAACCGGCGCATGGTCGAGACCCTGCGGGCGAACCCGGAGCGCCTGCGCGGCGTCGCGGTGATCCCGCTCGGCCTGCCCGACCGGGAGCTCGCCGACCTCAAGGAGGCCGGCGTGGTGGCCCTGCGGCTCAACGTGCTGTTCGGCGGGGGCGTCGGCTTCGCGGAGCTGGAGGCCTACGGCGCGCTGGCCCGCGAGATGGGCTGGCACCTTCAGTTCCTGATCGACGCCCGCCAGATGCCACCGCTCGCCACCCGCCTCGCGCGCCTGCCCGTGCCCTTCGTGGTCGACCATATGGGACACATGCCGACCTCGGCCGGGCTCGATGATCCGGGCTTCCGCACCCTGGTCGATCTCGTGCGCGACGGGGCCTGGGTGAAGCTGTCGGGCGCGTTCCGCACCTCCGTCGCGGGCGCGCCCTACGCGGACACGATCCCCTTCGCCCGCGCGCTCCACGCGGCGGCGCCCGAGCGCTGCCTCTGGGGCTCGGACTGGCCGCACGTCGCCGCCTGGGCGGGCCCGCCGCGGATCGGCGACCTGCTCGACCTCGTGGCGGACTGGATCCCGGACGAGGCGGACCGGCACCGGTACTTCGTGGAGAACCCGCGCCGGCTGTACGGGTTCGGGGAGCTGGGCTGAGGGGGCACAGCCCCCCTCAACCCACGGCCACCAAACATCTCGGATACATGGCCGCGCTCTCCCTGCCCACTCTGCGGGGGAGGGAAACAGCGTCGAGAGCAGCGATCCTCCGGCCCCGCCTCACTCCCCCTGCCAATCGTGGGCCGCAACCAGGGTCTCCACCGGCGTGGGCTCCGGCCTGCGCCACGCGGCCGGCTGATCCTCCGAGCCGGTGCCCAGCGGGCACTGGACCATCACGCTGTCGCTCCAGCGGCCGTACTTGTAGCCGACGCCGGCGAGGTAGCCGACGCGGGCGAAGCCGCAGGCCTCGTGCAGGCGCAAGCTGGCCTCGTTCTTCGCGTCGATGTAGCCGATGATCTGCCGGTAGCCGCCCGCGGCACAAGCCTCGATCAGGGCCGGCAGCAGGCGCCGGCCGATGCCGGCGTGCAGGTGCTCGGGGTGCACGTAGATCGAGTGCTTGAGCGTGAAGCGGTAGGCCGGCCGCTTGCGGAACGGCACCGCGTAGGCGTAGCCCGCCACCTGCCCGTCGCGCTCGGCGACCAGATGCGGCAGGCGCTTCTTGCGCATCGTCTTGCGCCGCCGCTTCAGGTCGTCGGGCAGCAGGCGCTCCTCCTCGAAGTCGCCCGTGTCGCCGACGCCCCGACGGATGTGATGCTCGTAGATCGCGATCATCGCCGGCACGTCCGCGTCCGAGGAGGGTCGGATGACGATGCCGGGATGAGTCGCGACCGGGGCGTCGGCTTCCATCAGCGACCCTCGCGCAGCACGTAGGTATAGAAGCGGATGCGCCCGTCCGGCTCGTGCTGGCGGTAGACGCCCTGGATCTCCGCCTCGAAGCCCGGGAACAGGTTGGAGGCCGCCTCGAACATCTTGAAATAATCGAGCATGGGCTTTGCGCGCTCATCGATCCGCTCGCCCGGCAGCACCGTGCCGATCCCGGGCGGATAGACCAGAAGCAAGGTGGTGGCCACACGCCCCTCGGCCTCGGCGATCGGCACGAAGTCGACGTGGTTGCGGGTCAGCATCTGGGCCGCGTCCTTCGGGGCCATCACCATCTCGGGCAGGTGCTCGGGGGCGAACTGCTTGCGCTGGAGCGCCGAGGTGTTCGCCTCCCGGTGGAACGCGTGGTAGTCGGCGCAGAGGTCGCGCAGGCGCACGCCCGCGTAGCGGGCAGGACGGCGCCGGACGAATTCCGGCATGGCTTCTTCGAGCGGCGCGTTCTCGTCGTGCAGGCGCTTGAAGGCGACGAGGCCTGAGATCAGCGTGCCGGCCTTGGAGGATTCCACGCCCGGGGTCAGCAGGAAGAGCAGCGAGTTCAGGTCGTTCTTCTCCGGCACGATCCGGTTCTCGCGCAGGTACTGCGCCACGATCGGGGCCGGCACGCCGTGGTCGGCATAGGCGCCCGTGTGGCGATCGAAGCCGGGGGTGAGCACCGTGAGCTTGTTCGGGTCGGTGATGGCGTAGCCCGGCGCCACATGGGTGAAGCCGTGCCAGCGCGCGCCCGGCGTCAGTTCCCAGTGGCGCGGGTTGGAGGCGAGCTCGTCCGTGGGCACGCTCTCCCAGGGCACTTCCGTCCCGTCCGCGGTCCGGGTCACGTCCGGCACGAAGGGATCGAAGAACCAGCGCTTCAGCGGATCGCGCTCGTTCTCGAACTCCTTGCGGATAGCGCGCGCCTTCTTGCGCCACTCGATCCCGAGACGAATCGTGTCGTCCCACAGGATCATCCCTGAGCGCCCCTTCATCATCTGGGCGCCGACGTCGAGCGAGGCGAACAGGGGATAGAAGGGCGAGGTCGAGGCATGCACCAGAAAGCTCTCGTTGAGCCGTCGGTGCTCGACGCGCCGGGTCTGTCCGCGGATGTGCCCGTCCTTGGTGTGGATCTGCGAGGCCTGGCTGAAGCTCGCGAGCTGCTTGTGGGTCGACTGCGTGGCGATAATGCCCGGAGCCGTTTCGTCGAGCCCGGTCAGCCCCATGGCGAAGCGGCGCTGGTAGAGCGGGTGGAACTTCATGAAGCCCGCCCAGGCCTCGTCGAACAGGATGTAGTCGCAGAGGTGGCCGATCCGCTCCAGAATCTCCTGCGCGTCGTAGATCGTGCCGTCGTAGGTGCACTGCTCGATCACCGCGACGCGGAACGGGCGTTCCTTACGCCACGCCTCCTTGTCCTTCACCAGGGGGTTGGCCCGGATCTTCTCGCGAATCCGCTTCTCGTCCAGGGCCTCGTGGTAGATCGGCCCGATCAGGCCGTAAGCATTCCGGTCCGTCTCCAGGAAGATCGGGATGCCGCCGCCGAGGAAGAGCGCGCCGTGATGGGCCGCCTTGTGGTTGTTGCGGTCGAACAGCACGAGGTCGCCCTCGGCCACCAGCGAGGACAGCACGATCTTGTTCGAGGCCGAGGTGCCGTTGAGCACGAAGTAGGTTTTCTCCGCGCCGAAGATCTGCGCGGCCTCCTTCTGGGCCTTCAGCGCCGGCCCTTCGTGGGTGAGCAGGTCGCCGAGATCGAGGACGGAGTTGTCGAGGTCGTCGCGAAAAATCGCCTCGCCCAGATGCTCGACGAAGATCCGTCCGATGGGCGAGCGATTGTAGAAGATGCCGCCGTTGTGGCCGGGGCAGGTCCAGAGCTGGTTGCCCTTCTCGGCGTAGTCGACCAGCGCGCCGAAGAACGGCGTCTTCAGGGTCTCCGCGTACTGAGTCACGCGGCTGACGAGGCCGCGGGCGATGAATTCGGGCGTCTCCTCGGCCAGGAAGATGTAGCCGTCGATGAAGTCGAGAAGCTCGACGGGGATGTCCTCCAGGCGCTTGCGGCGGACCATGATGACGATCGGCATCTCCAGGCCGCGCTTGCGCATCATGTCGATGAGCGCCGCCGCCTTGCCGTCGAGGCCGCGCTTGCCCCAGTCCACCACGAGGCAGCCGACCGCGGCGTCGGTCTGCACCGCGATGGCGGCGTCCTCGACGCGCCGCGCCCGCACCACCTCGAAGCCGCGCTGCTCGACCGCCGCCACGATCTGATCGACCCGCGCGCCCTCGAGATCGCCCGGGTCGAAGGTCGGCGTGCACATCAGCACGGTGAAGCGGCGGTGGAAGTCCATGAACGGGCTCCTGTCGGTCGGCGTCGGCGGGGAGATAGGGCCCCGCGCGGGTCCGGCAGGCTTTCGGGCGCGGAGATGACGCCTGGATGACAGGTGAAGCGCGACGACCGTCCACTCTCCCCCCTCTGCGGGGGAGGGTGGACGTCGAGTCAGTGAGGATCAGTCGGGACGGACGGAGTCCCGCAGAGAGGGGAACCTGGCTTCCCGAAGAGCCCAGCGTTGATGCCGAGCACTGTCCTGAACCGTCACTCTCCTCACCCGTCGCCCTTCGGCGCCACCTTCCCCCTCAGGGGGAGGACGTTGCGCATCCCCGCAAGTCCCCGTTGACCATCCGGCGGATCGGCCCGAGCGCCGCAACGCTTTGGTCAGGCTCCGTGCAGGAGTGTCCGCCATCGACAGGGCGGGACGCGGCGATGATGCGGGTGGTGGCGGACGGCGAGACGGGGACCGGGACGGTCCAGTTCTCGGAATTGCTCGGCGCGCTGAGCCATGCCCTCGACCTGACCGAGGGCCAGCCCGCCGGCCACTGCGTGCGGGCGACGTGGATCGGCTTCCAGATCGGCCGGCAGATGGGCCTGCCGGAGCTGCAGCTCTGGGAACTCTACCACACGGTGATGCTGAAGGACCTCGGCTGCTCCAGCAATGCCGCGCGCATCTGCGAGCTGTACCTGTCCGATGATCTGAGCTTCAAGCGCGACTTCAAGACGGTGAGCGACAGCCTGCCGAAGGTGCTGGGCTTCGTGTTCTCGCATACGGGCCTGAAGGCGGGCCTCGCCGAGCGCTTCCGGGCGGTGCTCAACATCCTGCAGAACGGCGGCGCGATCGTCGACGACCTGATCCAGACCCGCTGCCAGCGCGGCGCCGAGATCGCCAGGGCCCTGCGCTTCCCGCCCGCCGTCTGCGGCGCGATCCACGCTCTCGACGAGCACTGGAACGGCGGCGGCCGGCCCGACCGGCTCGCCGGCCCCGCGATCCCGCTCTACGCCCGGGTGGCGCTCCTCGCCCAGGTGGTGGACGTGTTCCACACCGCGGCCGGCCGCGCGGCGGCCTTGGCCGAGGTGCGGGCGCGCGCGGGCACGTGGTTCGACCCGCAGGTGGTGGCCTGCTTCGAGGCCGTGGCGGCCGAACCGGGCTTCTGGGAGATGCTCGCCTCCCCGGAGGTCGAGGCCGCGGTCTTCGCGCTGGCGCCGCGCAGCCCAATCGTGGTGGACGAGGACTATCTCGACGACATCGCCCGCGCCTTCGCGCAGATCATCGACGCCAAGAGCCCCTTCACCTCCGGCCATTCGGAGCGGGTCGCGGTCTACGCCGACCTCGTGGCGGCCGAACTCGGCTACGCTCCCGAGCAGCGGCGCTGGCTGCGGCGCGCCGCCCTGCTGCACGACATCGGCAAGCTCGGCGTCTCGAACGCGATCCTCGACAAGAACGGCAAGCTCGACGACGCCGAGTGGCAGGACATGCGCAATCACGCGGCCCTGTCGGAGACCATCCTGGCGCGGGTGGCGGCGTTCCACGAGATGGCGCGGATCGGCGGCGGCCACCACGAGCGGCTCGACGGCAAGGGCTATCCGCGGGGCCTCAAGGGCCCGGAGATCGCGCCCGAGACCCGCATCGTCTCGGTGGCCGACGTGTTCGACGCGCTCACCGCCGACCGGCCCTACCGCAAGGCGATGCCGGTGGAGAAGGCGCTCGGCATCATGCGGACCGACGTCGGCGCCGCCTTCGACCCGGACTGCTTCGCCGCCCTGGAGCGGGCGATCGCCGGGCTTGAGGCGGGACTGCCGGGGATGCGCGCGGCGGCGTGAGCCGCGGCATCCCCCCTCCCCTCTCTGGGGGGAGGGCGAAAGCGGTTCCGCCCCCGTCTCAGGTCACCACGCTCGGCTCGCTCCGGCCGGTGATCTCCGCGATCCGCGCGATCGCCCGGGCGGCCTCGACCACCGGCGCCAGCACCGCGGCCGGGTCGGCGTCGAGCCGGTCGCGGTCGTAGCGCTCGATATAGACCCGCAGCGTCGCCCCGGCGGTGCCGGTGCCCGAGAGCCGGTAGACCACCCGGGCATCCTCCGCGAACCCGATGCGGATACCCTGCCGCTCGGTGACCGAGCCGTCGACCGGATCGACGTAGCGAAAGTCGTCCGCGCTCGCGACGGTGAGGCCGGCGACGCTCCGGCCCGGCAGGCTCGCGAGCGCGTCGCGAAGCCCCTGCATCAGCCGCTCGGCGGCCTCGCTCTCGATCTCCTCGTAATCGTGCCGGGTGTAGTAGTCGCGCCCGAAATCCGCCCAGTGCGCGCGCACGATCGCGTCGGCGCGCTCACCCGTGACCGCCAGGATGTTGAGCCAGAGCAGCACCGCCCAGAGCCCGTCCTTCTCGCGCACGTGGTTCGAGCCGGTGCCGGCGCTCTCCTCGCCGCAGAGCGTGATCAGCCCGGCATCCAAGAGATTGCCGAAGAACTTCCAGCCGGTCGGCGTCTCGTAGGCCCGGATGCCGAGGCTCGCAGCGACCCGGTCGGCCGCGCGGCTCGTCGGCATCGAGCGGGCGATGCCCGCCAAGCCCCCCGCATAGCCCGGCGCCCGGTGGGCGTGGGCGGCGAGGATCGCGAGGCTGTCGCTCGGCGTCACGAAGAGGCCCGGGGCCACGATCATGTTGCGGTCGCCGTCGCCGTCGGAGGCCGCGCCGAAATCGGGGCTGTCGGCCCCGTGCATCAGGTCGAACAGGTCCTTCGCGTGGACCGGGTTCGGGTCCGGGTGGTGGCCGCCGAAATCCTCCTGCGGCACGGCGTTGACGACCGTGCCCGGGGCGGCACCGAGCGCGCCCTCCAGGATCGCCTTGGCGTAGGGACCCGTGACCGCGCTCATCGCGTCGAAGCGCATGCGGAAGCCGCCCGCGAACAGCGCTCGGATCGCCTCGAAATCGACGAGCTCGCGCATCAGCGCCGCGTAGTCGGCGACCGGATCGATCACCGTGACGGTCATCCCCTCCACCGTGACGTCGCCGAGCCGGTCGAGGTCGAGGTCCGGCCCGTCGATGATGCGGTACGCGGTGATATTCTTCGCCCGCTCGAAGATCGCTGCGGTGACGCTCTCGGGCGCCGGGCCGCCGTTCCGCGTATTGAACTTGATGCCGAAATCGCCCTCCGGGCCGCCCGGGTTGTGGCTCGCCGAGAGCACGAGGCCGCCGATCGCCCCGTGTTTGCGGATCACGCAGGAGGCCGCGGGCGTCGAGAGCAGGCCCCCCTGCCCCACCAGCACCCGCCCGAAACCGTTGGCCGCCGCGATCCTGATCGCGGTCTGCACCACCGTGCGGTTGAGGAAGCGCCCGTCGCCGCCGATCACCAGGGTCTGGCCGCCCTTGTCGGCGATCGTGTCGAAGATCGCCTGGACGAAGTTCTCGACGTAGTGGGTCTGCCGGAAGACCGGCACCTTCTTGCGCAGGCCCGAGGTGCCGGGCTTCTGGTCCGGGAAGGGTTGGGTCGGAACGGTCTTGAGGGCCATCGGCGGGGGCTTTTCCTTCGGGACGCGTCGTCGTGGAGGGGCGCCGCGGCCGGGCGCGAACCTCGGCCGTAACGACTAGGGCGATAGGGCCACGGTTCAACGGCTGTCAGAGACATCGGGGCGGGGACTCTCATGCGGTCTCCGCCGGACGGGGAGTAGCCCGCACCCGAACCGTCCTTATAATGCTGGCCAAACCGCCCCGAACGGGGCTGACGCCTGCCCCTCGCCCGAGTCCTGCACGATGTCCCGCATCCCGAACTTCGCCGAGGTCCCGTTCTCGGGTGCTGCGCTCCCGGTGGCGCCTCCCGCCTCCGGGGAAGCCTGGATGAGCCCCGAGGGCATTCCGGTGAAGCCCGCCTACGGGCCGGCCGACCGCGAGGGGCTGGAATTCCTCAGCACCTATCCTGGCCTCGCACCGTACCTGCGCGGGCCCTACCCCACCATGTACGTCACGCAGCCCTGGACAATCCGGCAGTATGCGGGCTTCTCCACGGCCGAGGACTCGAACGCCTTCTACCGGCGCAACCTCGCGGCCGGGCAGAAGGGCCTCTCGGTCGCCTTCGATCTGGCCACCCACCGCGGCTACGATTCGGACCACCCGCGCGTCTCGGGCGACGTTGGCATGGCGGGCGTCGCGATCGATTCGATCTACGACATGCGCACCCTGTTCTCGGGGATCCCGCTCGACGAGATGACGGTCTCGATGACGATGAACGGCGCCGTCCTGCCCGTTCTCGCCCTCTACATCGTCGCGGCCGAGGAGCAGGGGGTTCCCCCGCAGAAGCTCGCCGGCACCATTCAAAATGATATTCTTAAAGAATTCATGGTCCGCAACACCTACATCTATCCCCCCAAGGGGTCGATGCGGATCATCTCGGACATCTTCGCCTACACCTCGGCCAACATGCCGAAGTTCAACTCGATCTCGATCTCCGGCTACCACATGCAGGAGGCCGGGGCGACGAACGACTTGGAACTCGCCTACACGCTGGCTGACGGCGTGGAGTACATCAAGGCGGGCCTCGCGGCGGGGCTCACCATCGACCAATTCGCTCCGCGCCTGTCCTTCTTCTGGGCGATCTCGACGAACTTCTTCATGGAGATCGCCAAGATGCGGGCCGCGCGCCTGATCTGGGCGAAGCTCGTCAAGGAGTTCGAGCCGAAGAGCGACAAGTCGCTGCCCCTGCGCACCCACTCGCAGACGAGCGGATGGTCGCTCACCGCGCAGGACGTGTTCAACAACGTCACCCGGACTGCCATCGAGGCGATGGCGGCGACGCAGGGGGGCACGCAGTCGCTCCACACCAACGCGCTGGACGAGGCGCTGGCCCTGCCGACCGACTTCTCGGCCCGGATCGCCCGCAACACCCAGCTCTTCCTGCAGCAGGAGAGCGGCACCACCCGCATCGTCGATCCGTGGGGCGGCTCCTACTACGTCGAGCGCCTCACCGCCGACATCGTGGCCCGCGCCTGGGAGCATATCCGCGAGGTCGAGTCGCTCGGCG
Source organism: Methylobacterium gregans (assembly GCF_022179245.1). Lineage (GTDB taxonomy): Bacteria > Pseudomonadota > Alphaproteobacteria > Rhizobiales > Beijerinckiaceae > Methylobacterium > Methylobacterium gregans. The sequence continues at coordinate 5,167 of NZ_BPQM01000035.1, read as the reverse complement.
GCATGGCCAAGGCCATCGAGGCCGGCATCCCGAAGCTCCGCATCGAGGAGGCCGCCGCCCGCGCCCAGGCCCGGATCGATTCGGGCCGCCAGACGATCGTGGGCATCAACAAGTTCAAGCCCGACGACGAGATGAAGATCGAGCTGCTGCGCGTCGACAACGGCAACGTGCGCACGCTCCAGATCGACAAGCTCAAGCGCCTGCGCTCCGAGCGCAATCAGGCCGACGTGGAGGCCGCGCTCGCCGCGCTCACGCAGGCGGCGGAGGGTGCGGGCAACCTGCTCGAACTGGCGGTGAACGCGGCCCGGGCCAAGGCCACGGTCGGCGAGATCTCGGAGGCGCTGGAGCAGGCCTGGGGCCGGCACCGGGCCGAGATCCGCTCGATCTCGGGCGTCTACAAGCGGGAGGTCGGCGGCATGTCGCCTGTGGTCGAGAAGGTGCGCGGCCTCGTCGAGGCCTTCGAGGAGAACGACGGGCGCCGCCCCCGCATCCTGGTGGCCAAGATGGGCCAGGACGGGCACGACCGCGGCCAGAAGGTGATCGCCTCGGCCTTCGCGGATCTCGGCTTCGACGTCGATATCGGGCCGCTCTTCGCCACGCCCGCCGAGGCCGCGCGGCAGGCGGTGGAGAACGATGTGCACATCGTGGGCGTCTCCTCGCTGGCGGCCGGCCACCTGACCCTGGTGCCGGAGTTGCGGGCGGCGCTGGCGGAGGCCGGCCGGGACGACGTGATGATCGTGGTCGGCGGCGTGATTCCGCCGGGGGACTACGACGCGCTCTACGCGGCCGGCGCCTCGGCGATCTTCCCGCCCGGCACCGTGATCGCGGACGCCGCCGTGAAGCTGATCGAGGAGCTGAACGGGCGGCTGGGCTACGGGGCGCGGGCGGCCGCAGAGTAGACGGCAAGGGTCGGGCGCGCCCGACCCGCCCTCCTCGCTGCCGGCCGAGAACGGCTCCTCCGTCCGATCGTTTCCTATCTTTTGATCGCCTGCCTAGAGCCGCTCCCGATCCATCGCGATCGGGGGCGGCTCTAGGCTTTTATTTTGGCGCGCGCTCTCGCGGCGAAACGGCGTCCGCCTCTATGAAAGCGCTCAAGCTGCCTGCGGCCAGGGCGCGCGCGGGTGTCGTGCGACTGCACGGGCCTCGGAGCGCCGCGCGCGGCCAGGACCATAGCAGGCGAATTTTCCTCAACATTAACACAATCTTGGGAATCCGAGCCTCATAGCTGTCTACAGGCGGCGCTCCAGGTCTCGATGCACAGATGTCGATTCGGGTTCATCTGCTCGTTTGGATGTTCATCGTCCTCACGCGGCTTGTATGTTCCAGAGTGGATCTGGTCTTGAGCGCGCTCGACGGTGCGGATGTCGTGCTCCTGGGCTCGGCCCTGCTTCTGAGCCGCGGCGCCGTCCGGGCGCGGTATCCGCTGTTTCGCCCCGTCTTCGCGACGTACGAGGCCTCGGTGCTGGTCGCCTATCTCGGGCTGCACGCGATGCCGTTGTCCTACGCGGTCCAGAAATTCGGTAGCCCACTGCAGGACGGTACGCTGATCGCCTTCGATCGGGCGCTCGGATTCGACTGCGTGGCATTCATGACCTGGGCCGCCGGCCACGCGCCCGCCTACGCGCTGCTGGGAAAGATGTACCAGCACTTCCCCTACATAGCGCTCGCGGTCTTCGCGTGCGGGCTGACGTTCCATCGGGCCCAGGATGTCGGCCCACGCTTTCTCGTGTCCTTCATCATGGCCGTCCTGCTGACAGCGCTCGTCTCGGCTCTCTTCCCCGCCTACGGCGCAGTGATCCTCCTCGATCCGACGCTTGCCGCCGGCGCAGTCGGGGCGACGCCGGCGGCGCATCTCGACGCTCTCCGATCCGGGCTGATGCGCGAGATGCCCGTGCAGGTGGGCAGCCTGATCTCGTTCCCCTCGATGCATGTCGGCCTGGGACTGCTGATCCTCCACAGCCTGCGCAGGTCCTGGCTTCTCCCGCTCTTCGCCCCGCACGCCCTCGTATTCATGCTGACGGCGCTCACTCACGGCGGACATTATTTGGCCGATTGCCTCGCCGCCCTGCCGCTGGCGGCAACGAGCATCTGGCTGTCCCGAACCCTTCTGGCTCGGAGACGGGGTGCGGCGAAGTCGCCTGAGGTGAGCGGTGCCGCAACCCTGGCCGGCATGCCGGCCTGATCCCGACAGCGTCGGCGCGGCACCCTGCTCGAACCGGGCCCTTGCCAAATCCCTGCGACGATCTGTAATGATATCGACCCCTTCCCGGTCCCGCCGGTCGCGTTCGCGGCCCGCGGGCGCGCCGAACCCGCTCACGTTTCGGTCGCGTCCTCGCCGTCGGTTCTCCGCGGCGACCGTCGGATTTCCAGTCAGGCCGGGGGGTGTCGGCTCAGGCGTCGGGCTCCGGCGCACGGTTTTCAGATTCACGGCCGGCCCGAACCGGTCGAGATGTCTTCGCGAGGTCGGGGAAAGGATGGTCGAACGCACAGCATCGGTTGCCGTTGCTCGTGCCGCAGGCGCGCGTGTTTCACGTCGCGCCGGTTCGTCCCTCCCCTCGGCCAGGTTCAACCCCAGGCACGCGCGTGCGTGCCGCTCGGCGGTTGGCGCCAATCCCTTCCGTTCAGACCCCGCGGCCTCGGTGACGAGGCCGGTACGAGTGCGCCCCACGGCCTCGCGGCCGGGGGCGGCTCCGCCGGGATTCGGGCTCAGGAGAGCGACGTCGGCCGCCATGTCGAAAGTTCGTCATGGCCAACAACAAGATGCTCATCGACGCGATGCACCCGGAGGAGACCCGGGTCGTCACGGTCCACGGGTCTAGGGTCGAGGAGTTCGACTTCGAGGCCGCCAACCGGCGCCAGCTGCGCGGCAACATCTACCTCGCCAAGGTGACGCGGGTGGAGCCCTCGCTCCAGGCCGCCTTCGTGGAGTACGGCGGCAATCGCCACGGCTTCCTCGCCTTCAACGAGATCCACCCCGACTACTACCAGATCCCGCTCGCCGACCGGCAGGCGCTCCTCGAGGAGGAGGCCCGCGACGCCGAGGAGCACCGCGAGCGCGAGGAGCGCCGCCGCTCGTCGTCCCGCCGCTCGCGCGGGCGCCGCGCCTCGGCCCGCCGCAGCGAGTCCGACGCCACCGTGAGCGCCGAGGAGACCGCCGCGCCGGTCGTCGATGAGGCCGGCGCCCCCGGCACGTCCGACCTCGCGTCCGAGGCCGCTCCGGCGGACGAGGCCGTGCCGGTGATCGGCGGCGATGCCTCCGCGGACCTGCCCGACGCCGCGACCGCGAGCGTCGAGATTTCCGAGAGCGAGACTTCCGAGGGCGAGATGGCCGCCAGCGCCGAGGCGCCGGTCGAGGCCGTCACGGCCGAAGCCGCCGCCGAATCTGCCGAGCGCGCCGAGGCCGAGGAGACGCGCGCCGGTGCGGCCGAAGCGGAGGCCGCTCCCGCCACCGTGACCGGCGAGCCCGCCCCCGGCCCGGACGCCGAGGTCCGCACGGCCGTCGCCGGAGCCCTGACCATCACGGAGGCCCCCATCGCCGAGCCGGACGCGGAATCCGACGAGGACGACGAGGACGAGGATCACGACGAGGACGAGGATCACGACGACGACGAGGATCACGACGACGAGGACGAGTCGGACGAGGGCGACGAGGAGGATCCCGACGCCGAGCCGCGGGTCGCCCAGGTCGGCGGCAACGGCGACGCGCTCGCCGAGATCCCGGACCGTCCGCGCGCCCCGCGCCGGCACTACAAGATCCAGGAGGTGATCAAGCGCCGCCAGATCATCCTGGTGCAGGTCGTCAAGGAGGAGCGCGGCACCAAGGGCGCGGCGCTGACCACCTACCTGTCGCTCGCCGGCCGCTACTCGGTGCTGATGCCCAACACGGGCCGGGGCGGCGGCATCTCGCGCAAGATCACGAGCGCCGCCGACCGCAAGCGCCTCAAGGAGGTCGTCTCCGACCTCGACGTGCCGGAGGGGATGGGCGTCATCCTGCGCACGGCCGGGGCGTCCCGCACCCAGCCCGAGATCAAGCGCGACTTCGAGTACCTGATGCGGCTCTGGGAATCGGTGCGCGAGCTGACGCTCACCTCGATGGCGCCGGCGCTGGTCTACGAGGAGGGCTCGCTGATCAAGCGCGCCATCCGCGATCTCTACAACAAGGACCTCGACGAGGTGCTGGTGGCGGGCGACGAGGCCTACCACGAGGCCCGGGACTTCATGCGCATGCTGATGCCCGGCCAGTCGAAGGTGGTGAAGCCCTACCGCGACACGACGCCGATCTTCGCCCGCTACGGCATCGAGCAGCAGCTCGACGCGATGTTCTCCACGCACGTCTCGCTGAAGTCGGGCGGCTACCTCGTGATCAACCCGACCGAGGCGCTGGTCTCGATCGACGTGAACTCGGGCCGCGCCACCCGCGAGCACGACATCGAGGACACCGCGCTCAAGACGAACCTCGAGGCCGCCGAGGAGGTCGCCCGGCAGCTGCGCCTGCGCGATCTCGCCGGCCTCATCGTCATCGACTTCATCGACATGGAGGAGAAGCGCAACAACCGCGCGGTCGAGAAGAAGCTGAACGAGTGCCTGAAGAACGACCGTGCCCGCATCCAGGTCGGCCGGATCTCGCCCTTCGGTCTCCTCGAGATGAGCCGCCAGCGCATCCGCACGGGCGTGCTCGAATCCTCCTCGATCCCCTGCGCGCATTGCGGCGGCTCGGGCTTCGTGCGGGCGACCGCCTCGGTGGCGCTCCACATCCTGCGCGCCCTTGAGGAGGCGCTGCTCAAGTCGGCCACGCACAACCTCGTGCTGCGCACCCGCACCGAGGTGGCCCTCTACATCCTCAACCAGAAGCGCGCGCATCTGCGGGAGCTCGAGGTGCGCTTCGGCGTTACCGTCACCATCGCGGCCGACGAGCGGCTCGCCGCCACCACGCCCTACCAGCTCGATCGCGGCGAGCCCGCCCAGCGCGCCGAGGGTCCGGTGACCGGCGTGCGCGCGGTCGCGGTCTCGCCCGCCATGGAGATCGACGACGAGATCGAGGAGGAGGATCTCGTCGAGGGATCCGAGGCCGAGGCCGGGGACGAGTCCCAGGAGGATGAGGCCCAAGGCGAGGGTCGCGCCGAAGCCCGCGAGGACGGCGAAGGCCGCCGTCGCCGCCGTCGCCGTC
>NZ_BPQM01000034.1 GCF_022179245.1 Methylobacterium gregans | reverse complement strand
CAGAACCAGTCGATCGACGACCTCCTTGAGCAGCACCAGGGTCTGGCCTTTGTTGTATCGACCTATCTCAGAGCGTCTCGCCATACTCTCGTGACCGATAAGCTCTTCCACGAATTCCCTCTGGGCCCCGGCGTTCAGAAGGAGGGTGGTGGCCGAGTGTCGGAAGGAATGAAACACCACATCCTTCCGCGCGCCATACTCCGACTTGAAGCGCTGAAACCACTTCCCAAAGGCGCTGCCGTATGCCGTGTCATCGCCGTCATCGAGAGCGTCCTTTGCCTCGGCGCCGACCTCGCCCTCGGGCAATAGAAATTCGTGCTCTCCTCGGCCCACGACCAGCGCTTCGATGAGGCCCAGTCTCAGCAGGTTCTGATGTAGAGGGATCCATCGGGCGCTGCCCTCAGCTTTCAGCTGAAGAGACCGCTCCTTGAGATTGAAGTACCAGATCCCGGTCTCCGCATCCTGGACCACGTGCCGCACGCGGAGCTGGAAGATCTCGCCACGACGCATGCCGCTGTGACTGCCGATGAGGATGCCCCAGTAGCGTTCATCGCACAGGACGTGCGGCCCCGGTATCTTCCAGCTCCGTCGGCTTCGAACGCCGGTGAACAAAGGTGCATTGAACACAGCTACGAGTTCGGCATGATTCCACATCGGCCGATCGTCTCGGGCCCTGTGATGCCGTCCTCGCGCGCGCCTCAGGTTGATGTGAAGGCCCTCGAAGATCGAGGGTAGGCCCTTGGCAACGACTTCGTTGCTCTGAGCCCACGGCCAGAGCCCGGATAAGGCTGCGAGGTGCCGGTTGAAGGTCTGGGGCTTCAGCAGGTCGACGTCGGATCGACCGCTGCAATGCTCGATCAAGCCCCGGATGCCGATCCGCTGCCGAATCTTACGCCATTCGGTGTTCTTATCGTAGTTGGCCGGTAGCGCCAGCATAGCGCGCTTGAACTGAGCGGCATCGGCCGGCCCGTACTCGCCCAGCGGTTTGTCCCCGCAGATCTCGACGAACAAGCGCGCCGTTGACTGGCACTGGCGTTCGATCGACGGCTTCCAGTCGCCGTGCAGAACACGATCTCGGCCATAGGTCTCCCAGCACGCGCTGAAGAGTTTTTGCCCGTGCCGCAGCGTCGATGGCGATGCCGTCTTGACGGCCTCGACCGGGGCCTGAACCGTGCGAACGCGGTTTTCGTGCAGGGGATGGTAGGGCAGTACAGCATCCTGCAGATAGGCCAGCTTCTCCTCGGCAATCGTGATCTCGACATCGAGCAGGGCGCGGCACAGTGCGCCTTCTTCCGAACTGCTCTCGAGATCGATCTCGTTGCTCAGCGCGAGTTCCTGGGCCTTGCCGCGAACGGCGGCGAAGTTGTTGACCGCGCGGTCGCGCTTGAGACCGTCCAGGCGACTTTCATAGAGGAAAATCCAAGCGGCCGGGTCATTGAGGACCACGTCCGAGCCTTCTTCTGGATCGGCTTCGTCTCCTGGCGCGGCTCCGGAGGCAGCGTCGTCCGAGGCTCGAAGATCCTCGGGCTTGGGATACCGCCCGATTTTGCCGACCATCTTATCGTGCGTGAGGGCCTGCGTTTCGAGATGTTGCTCGGCGAGGCGGGCGATATCGGCGCGTGTGAGCGACCGGTTGAAACGGACGAGGGTGAACAAGGTCTCTGTCCCATCCCACAAGCGTTGCGCCATCCGCCGGGCCTCGCCGGGCGTGGCGTGGCCGAGGGAGCGCAGGATCTCATGCTGACCGAACCGCTGGCGCAGGTCGTGGGGGATGATACGGCGAAAAAAGACCGTTTGTCGGCGACGGCGGAGGTGGGTGCGGGGCAAGGCAGGAATTCCTGCCGTCCAGGCGAGTGGACCTCCCGAGTGGACCTGGACGGAGCGGTCGGCCCGGGCGGGTCCGAAAACAGCCGGAGAATCAACGGTCGGCTGAGAATCTTGAGCCTTTGGCTGGGGCGCCAGGACTCCCAGCCAGGTTCCAAATTCGCGAGCGGGCTTAAGGTTAGGCGGCGCTCCGTTTGGTCCAGTATCACCATGTGGACCACAAACCTGGGCCGGGTCAACGGGGCCCCATCTGGGGCCCACTGGATACCTCCAGGGCCTCGCGGGCATCCTCGACCACCTGCCTACGGCGGCGCTCCGTCTCGGCCAGACGCAACAGATCAGGGACCGGGAGGGCTCCGCGGTCCGGGTCGGCGCGCAGTAGGTCGGCTGCAATCGCCGCGTGCTCCATCGTGCGGACGGCCCTCGCCTCGGCTTCGCGCCGCAGCTGCACCTCGGTCGGGCGGCGGCGCATCGCCTTCTCGACCTCAACCTCGACCCCGAATGCCCGCCCACTGACGATCCGGGCATGCACCACCGCCATGTCCCGGGCATTGCGGGCCGCAGTTGTCGCCTCCGCCAGGGCCGCCAGGTGGGGCCTCAGCCAGCCCCGCATCCACCACCACGGACGCCGCCACCCGGTCGGTGTAAGGGCCGCCAGCGCGGCCCGCCGCGCTTCCGCCGCCTCGGCCTCGGCATGGACACGCCGGGCCTCCTCCCCCGCCTGCGCCTCCAGAGCCCGCGCTTCAGCGACCGCCGCGGGCTCCGGGAGCGGCGCCCGCGCTGCGTCGCGCTCCTGACATGCCCGGCGGTAGACGCCCTCAAGCTCGGCTAGCCGCGCGGCGAGATAGCGCCGTGCCGCCTCCTCGCGGATCCCGGTGAGGTTCAGGCCGCGGGCGAGGCGGTGCGCGGCGGCGGCTTCGCGGATCCGGTTCCTGCGGCCGGGCGCGGGGGCTGGGCCGGCAGCCGCAGGGCTCCCTCGATCCGAGCGAGCCGGTCCCCCGCCTCGCGCTGGGCCACCAGGATCTCTACCAGCGTCTCGCGCAGGGCCTCCAGGGGTGACGGTCCCTCCCGCATCTCCAACAGGTCGAGGAGCGCCATCAGCCGGTCCGTGCGCGTGTCGATGATCCGGGTCCGGCTCAGGATCTCCTGGGAGGGCGGCGGGGATTGGGGCAGCGACGGAGAGGTAGGTGGGGTCAATGCGGTCATCAGGTTCCTCCATGCGCGTGGCCACGACGGCCCGCTTCTGCTTCACGATGCGGTCGAGGGCGCCGACGACAGCGCCCCCGGCCGCGAGGACGGTCCAGACGCCTGGCTTCCCGCCCGGGGCGAGGGACAGGCCGGCCCCGGCGAGGGCGTCCCGGAGGGCAGTCGGCCCGGTCGCGGCAGCCCATGCCGCCTTCACCGCGGCGCGGGCCGCCACGTCGTCCACCCCCGCCCGGCGCAGCCGCTGACGCGCCCCGGGCGTGGTCGCCGACCGCGGCGGGCCGTCCGCGGCTGCTGCCTCCAGCGCGGCGGCGACCTCGGGCCGGCCCCGAGCGCGCAGGGCCCTGGCCAAGGCCCGGTCGTGGCGGCCGGGGGTCAGGGGCTCGCCGCGGTCGTGCTCGATCTCGCGGGCGACGCGCTCCAGGCGCAGGTGCAGCCAACTGTCGTCCAGCGCCCGCCCTTCCAGGCCCCAATGAGCCACGACCAGATGCGCGTGGCAGGGGGCCCGGCCGGCGACTGAAGCCTTGCCGTGGACGACGAGGGCGTGCGGGTGGATCGCGGGGTCTGCGCCCATCTCGCGCATCGCCCGGTCGGCGTCGGCGCTCAGGTCCGCGACCGAGCAGGTCCCTGATGGGGCGAGGCTGATATGGTGGAAGGCCGCCGCGGCCGTGCGCGGGGCGAGGCGGCGCATCGCGGCGAGTGCTCCCGGCAAGTCAGTGGCGGCGAGGCCGATGATGCGCACGACCGCGACGCTGGCGTTGCCGTCAAGACGTAGGAGATGCCGCGAGAGGTTCCGGGCATCGCGGGCGGTGCGCCCGTGACGGACGTGCTGCATGATCACGCCTCCAGGGCCGCGCCGAGCCGGGCGTCGATGGCGGCCAGCATCGCGCGGATCGCGGCCAGTTCCGCCGCCTGGGCGGGCTGGCCGAGGTTCGCCCGCCGGGCGACCTGGTTGACGAGGTTGCCGAGCCGGCCGAGGGCGCCGGTGGCCTCGCGGACCGCCTCGGTGAGGGCCGAGCGCGGCTGTGGCAGGGGGCGGCGGCGCTCCGTCCCCAGGGCACGGCGCACCGCGTCCGCGGCGTAGGACGAGGGCCCGACGCCGAGGCTGGCTGCGGTGGCGCGCAAGGCCGCGCGCTCGTCGGGCCGAAGTTTCAGGGTCACAACTTCGCAGAGGGCCAGAGGGGTCGTGTCGGTTGCCATGGCGGGGGTTCCACAGGGGGCGGTACGCCCCCTTGGCCAGTTGCCCGGTCATACCGGGCATTGCTGGCTCTCAGGGGCTTTCCTGAACAGGATCGGCGTTCGCATCGATTCGACAAGGTGACACCGGAGCATGCCGAGATCTGGCGATAACGGCGGGCATGCCGGGTGCCAGCAACTGCCACCCCCATCGCTTCCTTAACCCAGTATCACCTTGCGGCGTCGGAACCTGCTCGGCACCATCCTCGCACCTGGAGGATTGGGTGGGACGGCATGACCGAGGGCGCGACGGAGACCACGATGAGGACGGTGGCGATCCGGTGGGACCCGGCCGCCGAGACCTTCATGCGGCTGACGCTGGACCCCTGCGGCCGCATCCTCGCCCGCCGCGACCTTGAGCCAGTCGAGAAGGCGGCGGCCTTGCGGTGCCTGTTCCTCACCCACACGACGACGGCACAGCGTAGGGCGGTCGGCGGCCTACTGGATCGGGCCGGCCTGCTACTGCGCCCGCAGCCAGCCGGGCGCCAAGGGGACCCTACGGCCCTGAGCCGGCGGTTCCTGGCCGGCGGCGCGACACCGGACATCGTGGCTTGGGCGGAACGGCTCGATGTCGAAGCCCGCGCCATCCTGGTCCTGGCCTGGGCGCTGGCCTTGGTGCGGGTGGTGCCAGGCCAAGCACTGCCGCGGCTGGAAGACCTCGACGCGGATCTTCCCTACATGCCGCCGGAAGGACCCGCGCCAGGCCCGGACCCCATCGACCTGGACGCCATCCTCGAAGAGGCCGTGGCGGCTAGCGCCCTGGTCTCCATCGATTTCCCTTGAGGGCCACGAGGAGCGGTGCGCTGCCAGGGTGTCTGGCTTCACCGAGCCCGATGGCGACCGCCCCCTCAAGCCGCGCTGACCTCCGCCGCCTTCAAGCGCTTGGCGAGCTTGGCGATGGTCGCCCGGCTACAGCCCGTGGCTGCCTGGATCGTGGACCAAGACTTCCTCGCCTCCAGCAGGGCGACGATGCCGGCGTTGCGCTCCACGTCCTCGACGCGGCCCTTGTACAGCCCGGCCGCTTTGGCTTTCGCCTGACCCTGGGCCTGGCGGCGGCGCCTGTCGTCGTAATCCTTGCGCGCCACCGCCGCGAGCATGTCGAGCATCATGCCGTTGATCGCGTCGAACATCCTGCCGGTGAACGGGTCGGTCTCAGCGCTCGCCATCATCCAGGAGGTAGGCAGGTCGAGGGCGACGACGCGAACGTGGCGGGCGGCCATCTCGGCCTTCAGGCGTTGCCAGTCGGCCGTGGTCAGGCGGGAGAGGCGGTCCACCTGTTCCACCAGCAGAACGTCGCCGGGATGGGCGTCGGCGAGGAGGCGGAAGAGCTCCGGGCGAGCCAAGCTCGCGCCCGACGCATTCTCGACATAGGCCGCGGCGATGGTCAGGCCGCGGTCGGCGGCGAAGCGGTTGAGATCGGCCCGCGCCCTGGACGCGTCCTGGTCGTCGGTGGATGCACGGAGGTAGGCGCGAACGAACATGGTGAACCGCCGAGTTCGGTTAGGATGGTTCACATCCTAGCAGTTCACTTTGAAACGGCCAAGCTCGGAAAATGAACCAGCGCGTGCATGGTACGAATGAGGTATACCCAAAATGAACTCTTGCGAACAGACGTACCACCAGCTCTGACTACTGTACCCGCTTCCGGGTCGGTAATGGTTTAGCAACCTTAAAGGTGTAGTATCGCCGGAAGGTCGAGCATTTTCGGCGATCTACGGGACTAAGGTCATGCGCCTCACGGTTAAAAATCTGCTGATAGGCCTGTTCGGCCTACTCGCTGCTCTCTTTTTTGCTCAGAGCGCCGTAAATTACTTGTCGCTCCGGTCTATCCACGAACGTGTATATGACATCACGGCTAACTGGATGCCATCTATCGAGACTGTTAGTCAGTTCCAAGGTATCCTGGCTGAAGACCGCTTGGCTGGCTATCGACTTATAACAGCCGAGACAGACGCTGGTCGCGCCGAAGCGCTTCAACGCGATGTTAATATTCAAGCACGTCTGCGGGAGCTGGAAGTGGCATACCAGCCCTTGATTACCTCACCAGAGGAGCGGGCGCTGTACGAGGCGTTCCAAGCGAAGTGGAAGCAGATGAAGGCTGTCTGGGAGCGCTGCGCCAACCTTGCGCTCACGGACCGTTCATCAGCGCTCAAGGTGTATCGCGTAGAGCATCGCGAAATCTACGAAGCGGCTGTCGACTTATTGAACCAAGATATATTGCTGAACAAACGTGGCGCTGCTACTGCCGTTCAGGCCGCCACAGAAACGGAGACCCGAGCGGTCCTTGTGACTTGGCTGTCTCTTGGTTTAGCAGCGGCCTGCGCGCTCGGCGCCATGGCTGTCACCTTTCTACACGTCGCTCGGCCCATCGACCGAATGACGACGAGCATGAAGGCCCTGGCTGGCGGCGACACGACGGTGGAGGTGCCAAGCCGGCACCGCCGCGACGAGATTGGCGCGATGGCCGCCGCCGTCGAGGTGTTCAAGGACAACCTGATCCGCACCCGCCAGCTTGAAGCGGAGACGGCGCTCGCCCGCGCCTCAGCCGAGGAGCAGCGCAAGGCGACCATGCGCCAGATGGCCGACAGCTTCGAGGCGGCGGTTGGCGGCATCGTCGGCATAGTCTCGTCCTCAGCCACCGAGTTGCAGGCGACCGCCCAGCAGATGACCTCGGCCGCCACCGAGACCGCCAGCCAGTCCACGACCGTCGCCGCCGCGGCTGAAGAAGCCTCGGCAAATGTCAACACCGTGGCGGCAGCGGCTGAAGAACTCGGAACTTCCGTGGCCGAGATCGGCCGGCAGGTGTCGCACTCGTCCGGCCTCGCGCAGCAGGCCGTCGCAGAGGCGGACGAGACGGCGACCCTTGTGCAGGCCCTCAGCCAAGCCGCCGACCAAATCGGGTCCATGGTAGGCATGATCTCCAGCATCGCCTCGCAGACGAACCTCCTGGCCTTAAACGCGACCATCGAGGCGGCGCGCGCCGGCGATGCGGGCCGCGGCTTCGCGGTGGTGGCGTCCGAGGTAAAGGAACTCGCGAGCCAGACTGCGCGTGCTACCGAGGAGATCGGTCAACGCATCGGTCAGGTGCAGGGCGTGACAGACCAGGCTGTGACTGCCATCGGCGGGATCGGGAGCCGAATTCGGGAGATCAACTCCGTGGCCACCGCCATCGCCGCCGCGGTCGAGGAGCAGGGTGCGGCGACGCAGGAAATCGTCCGCAACGTAGCCCAAGCGTCCACCGGGACGGCCGAGGTGACCAGCAACATCGTCAGCGTGGCGAAAGCCTCGGAGGAGACGGGCGCCGCCGCCTCTCAGGTGCTCGCGTCCGCCTCCGAGCTATCGCGCCAGTCCGAACACTTATCAGCCGAAGTCCGTCGCTTCCTTGCAACCGTGCGTGCAGCCTGAGCGGACCTTCACCGAGATTTGGTCCGGTCTGGGGGATTCTGGTTCACGGACGGCCTCTCCGAACGATCTTGACCACAAAGGCCGATTACCCGAGGGGGCCCACTCCGTGTTGGCGAGTGGGTTGAGAGAAGGGGTTGCCGATGGAGGGAGACGAGTTCGGTCCTGGACGGGCTCGGCCGACACGGGAAATGAATGGACGGCTCGGACCTTGCAAGAGGGTTCGGGAAGTCGGCGGGCGATGGCCCTGGGAAGGCGTCCGATGGGGCCTGGGGGCCACGCCTTGACCATCCACGCCTTGCGGGGCGGAAGGACCTTCGTGGCCTTCCTGGCGGCTCTCACGGGCCGGGAGGCGGGCGAGACGTTCGGGGCGAGTGAGCCGGGGCTCAGCAAGTCGCGCGGCGTCGGATTGGCCGGTGGGGAGTTATGCCGGTACTCGCCGGAGGCGAGGTCTTCGCGTGCGCGCGAAGAGGCCGCGGGGCTCCCCTCTATTCCGTCAGCACGATTCTCCGTCCGTGGTCGCTTTACGACCGCACACAGCGTCTTCCCACCTGGGACCCGGGCTTTCGTCATGGCGACCACGCGACCGGCCTCCATGGTCTGCCCTGGACGTTTGCTGGCCTTGCGGCGGGGGCCGGGGTCCGGGCGATCCTCGATCACGATGCGGTTCCCCTCACGCCGGACCACCTTGCCCTTGAGAGTGCCGCGGAACCTCCGGAACTCCCCCGCCGGCTTCATCAGACGGACGCGGGGTAGGTTCCACAATTCCAGGATGGCTTCTTCGGGCCAAGCCATGATCTCGCGATGGTCGATGACGCGAGAGGCGCAATAGTTTGCCGCAGCGCCCGGGCGTTCAACCTTATCTTCGTCTATCCACTTGTCGAAGAATTTGACGCCGAGATCCATCAGGGCAGCCTCGACCTTGTCGTCGCGCACGTCCCACAGGGCATGAGCGTGGATGTCCCAGAGGTCGTGCGCCACGTCGTAGCGGATGTGGACGACGGAGAGCACCGGCTTGATCATGCCGGCCGTGACGAGGCGCCCCACGCGTCGGTCGTAGACCCGTGCGAAGTCAGATAGGGCCTGGGCCAAGGTTCCTGGCCGGGCTTTGCATTTTGCAGGTCGAAGGCCGACGAGGCGCAGGTGGCTGAGGTCGCGGCCCTGAGCGAAGGCATCGAACGACAGGGCCATCGCGGCCGCCCTGCGCCGCGCTAGGGTCGCGAAGAGGGGCCGCTCCCGCGTCTCGTTGACGAGGTACGCGGTTCCGGTCGCGACAGCCACGAGGATGGTCTCCTGCGCGGGCCGGAAGTCGATCCCGTAGTCTTCCAGGATCGAGATGGTGCGGGCATCAGCCTGAGCCTCCTCGGTACGGGACAGAGGCAGCTTTCGCGGCCGTCGCCGACGCCGTCTTCTGGGGACGAAAGGCGCAGAGGACGCGTTGGCTTCGTCCGGGACGTCGAGGTCGGAGGAGGAAGGGTCGAGGAGCATGGGCGAGCTTTGGACGCCCGCCACAGTGGCAGGGTGTTACCGAAGCTCGGCTATTCGCGTGCATATGTCGAGGGCGCGTCTCGGGACCGTCAGCGCCGTGCCTTCTTGGCCCTGGCCGCCCGCGTTGCTTTCAACTGCATGTCTCGTTCAGCGAGAGCGACGAACCCGGCCCGCTGCTCAGCAGCCCCTGGTGCTGCCAAGCCGCGCGGGCCAAAGTAGTCGAGGTGACTAAGTTCTACCCCGATATCGATGCGGTCTAAGGTTGCCTTCAGGTGGCTCATGAAAACGCCTTTGGCATAACGCTGGCGCTCGCTCGCCCGTATAGGGCTGTCGTGACCCGTTATTTCATCGGCCCATCCCATATTTAGACCAGGCATATTCTGTAGGTCTGTCGAAACGTTGTGTCGGAACGAATGGAAATCGACCAACTCTTTATAGGACCCTGTCCTCATCCTGTAGTACGTGAACCATCCGGAGAATGCAGCAGAGCGGCGCTTGCCGGGTCCTTGCGGGATCAATTCGGGGAATAAGGGTTCCTGCGGGTCGCGCCCGTAGTACCTATGTTCGAGGAAACCCATGCGGAGCAGGGCTTCGGGGACCGGCAGGTCGCGCGGGCTTTCCACGGTCTTGCTGGCTCGAATGCGCAGGACGGCGATGCCAGCGACGAACTCGATATCCCCTACGACCCGCGAGCAGATTTCATCCTCGCGCGCGCCTGTGAGCCGCCCCCAGAGCGGGACCCAGAACCGGGCATCCCGGTAGATCGTCAGTCCGGCAACGGTTCGACGTTGCAGATTCTTGCATCCCGAGAAGACCGGCGAGGTGAAGAGCTTTTCGACCATCTCCTGCGGCCAAGCATCCCGTTCGTGTCGGGCATGCCGCCCCTTGGGCTTCGATTGGATAAACCCTTCGAATGGGTTCTTCTCCCCCGGGGGAACGTGCCCATTCGTGTGCAACCAGTCCCAGTACTCCTGAAGATTGCCGAAGTGCTTATCCACGGTAGCAAGCTTGAGGCGAGCCAAGGCCTTTCCACTGGGCCCGCCCTCCGCATCCTGAGCGTCGGCGGCCTGGATGATCTCGCGTACGGACATATCGCGCCACGTGCGGGCCTTGTCGTAGAGCCGCGGGACGCGGAACAGGAGGGCACGCCATTCCGAGGCATCTTGCCGCTTCACCGCGGATGCCGGCTTATCTCCGATCAGGGCGAGGAAGAGCTTGCGGGATGAAGCTGCGTTCGATGCCGTGTCCGACTTCCACCGGCCGTCGTTGCGCTTTGCGGTCTCGAACTCCGGCCACCGGGAAAGGAACGGTGTCGAGGGTAGCGGAGTAGCCTGTTTTTCGGATCGGCGCGGCGCTGAGTAGCGTGGTACCGGTGTGAGACTTCCGCACTCGGCCTCAGCACGCTCATCCATTAAGGTGGCGAGCCCCCGCATGATCGTGCGAGCGAGGAAATGGCCGTCCGGGCTGTCCCGGGCGATCTCCGGAGCGATGTCCTCCATGGCGTCTGCCACGATGGGTTCAAGGTCCTGCGAAGCGTCGGGGCAGCGCCCCGAGAGCGCCGCCTGTATCGTGGCCTTCAGCCGGGGACGCACGAACATGTCACCGACGACCCGCATCAGGTCGTCCATTTCCCGCGACTGTGCGGGGCCCATCACCTCGCCCTCGGCCTTCGTAAAGTAGGCAAGGCCGCCGGTAGCCGCGATGTTCACCTCCCACTCCTGGGCGTGCCGGTCGATCCAGCCACGAACCAGTCGGTCGGCTTCGGAACGGTCGAGGGTGAGGGCGAGGTTGGTCAAGAGCGGATCCAGGGCCACGCGCAGCGCCCGCGCCCGCTTGATGGCGAGGGGCCGCGAATTCGTATTCAGGTTCACGACAATCTCGCCTGGTAGGGCGAACGGCGCAATCCCAGCCGGGAGCCGCGCTCGGAACCTGTAGCGGTCGCCCCGCTTCTGAAGGTAGTGCCCGTGCCGCACCCCGATGCCCCGATGTGGACCAGCGATGTGGACCATTCGGGCGCCACCCAAGGGTGGCTCCGCCTAACCTACGGGCGCATCACACGAAATAGAAATTTGGCTGGGGCGCCAGGATTCGAACCTGGGAATGGCGGTACCAAAAACCGCTGCCTTACCACTTGGCGACGCCCCACCGGAGGCCGAGGCTGTCTAGCTCTGGATCGGACGCATGGCAACAGGTAAGGGCAGAAGAGCGGAGTGAGCCGAGCACAGGAGCGGACAGATGGCCGAGCGGGCCGCTATAGTGACCGGAGCCGGGTCTGGGATCGGCCGCGTCGTGGCCGAGGCCTTCGACGCTGCGGGTTACCGAGTCGTCCTGTCCGGCCGCCGGAGGGCGACGCTCGAACAGACGGCCGGCGCGATGACGGGAGGTCCCCTGATCGTAGAGGCCGACGTATCCGAGCCGGATCAGGTCGAGCGGCTCTTCGCCCGGACGCAGGACGCGTTCGGCCGTCTCGACGTGCTCTTCAACAACGCCGGCATCTTCACGCGCGCCGCACCCATCGACGAGATCAATCTAGCGGACTGGCGCGCAAGCCTCGACACGAACCTCACGGGCGCTTTCCTGTGCACGCGTGCCGCATTCCGGATGATGAAGGCGCAGGAGCCGCGCGGCGGGCGCATCATCAACAACGGCTCGATCTCGGCGCAGGTGCCGCGCCCGCATTCCGCGCCCTACGCTGCCACCAAGCACGCGATCACCGGCCTCACCAAGGCGACGGCGCTCGACGGGCGTCCCTACGACATCGCCTGCGGGCAGATCGATATCGGCAATGCCGAGACCGAGATGACGCGCGGGTTCGCTGAGAGCGTGCGGCAGGCTGACGGCTCTCTGAAGGCCGAGGCCGTGATGGATGTCCGCCACGTCGCGGAGGCGGTCCTCTACATGGCGGGCCTGCCGCTCTCGGCGAACGTCCAGTTCATGACGCTCGCCGCGACGCAGATGCCCTGGATCGGACGGGGCTGAGCGCGCCGCTTTTGCGCTGACACGACGATCGGCTTACATGCGGGTTACCCGCGCCCTAACCGCCGAACCCGCCGCGATCGACCGACCGAACCCGCGGTTTCCCGAGCTCGCCCCATGCTGATGCAGACCCAGACGAAGACCGACCCCGCCAACCCGGATCCCGTGGCGCGGCGGCGGACCTTCGCGATCATCTCCCACCCGGATGCCGGCAAGACCACGCTCACCGAGAAGCTCCTGCTCTTCGGCGGTGCCATCCAGCTCGCGGGCGAGGTGAAGGCCAAGCGCAACCGCGTCTCGACGCGCTCGGACTGGATGGGCATCGAGAAGGAGCGCGGCATCTCGGTCGTCACCTCGGTGATGACGTTCGAGTACGGCGACTGCGTCTTCAACCTGCTCGACACGCCGGGCCACGAGGACTTCTCGGAGGACACCTACCGGACGCTGACCGCGGTCGATTCCGCCGTGATGGTGATCGACGCCGCCAAGGGCATCGAGGCGCGCACCCGCAAGCTCTTCGAGGTCTGCAGGCTGCGCGACATCCCGATCGTCACCTTCGTGAACAAGCTCGATCGCGAGGCCCGCGACCCGTTCGACCTCCTTGACGAGATCGAGAAGACCCTGGCGCTCGATGTCGCGCCCGTCACCTGGCCGATCGGGCTTGGGCGCAACTTCGCGGGCACCTACGAGCTCGGCGGCAACCGCGTGCGCCGGCTGGACGCCGCGGACGATGCCGGCACGATTCCCGTCTCCGGCCCGGGCGATGCGCTCTTCGACGAACTCCTCACCGAGGACGGCGCCGCGCAGGCGTGGCGCGACGAGGTGGAGCTCGCCGAGGGCGGGCTGAAGGCCTTCGACCTCGCGGCCTTCCGCGAGGGGCACCTCACCCCGGTCTTCTTCGGCTCGGCGCTGCGCAATTTCGGCGTGCGCGACCTGATCGACGGGCTCAGTCGCTTCGCGCCGCCGCCGCGCGGCCAGGACGCCGACAAGCGCACCGTCGAGCCGTCCGAGCCGAAGATGACGGGCTTCGTCTTCAAGATTCAGGCGAACATGGACCCGAACCACCGGGACCGCATCGCCTTCATGCGGGTCTGCTCGGGCCGCCTGCAGCGGGGCATGAAGGCGCGGCTGGTGCGCACCGCGAAGCCGATCTCGCTCTCGGCGCCCCAGTTCTTCTTCGCGCAGGACCGCGCCATCGCGGACGAGGCCTACGCGGGCGACGTCGTCGGCATCCCGAACCACGGCACGCTGCGCATCGGCGACACGCTGACCGAGGGCGAGGAGATCGTCTTCCGCGGCGTGCCGAGCTTCGCCCCCGAGATCCTGCGCCGGATCAAGCTCACCGACGCCATGAAGGCCAAGAAGCTCCGCGAAGCCCTCCAGCAGATGGGCGAGGAGGGCGTGGTGCAGGTCTTCGTGCCGCAGGACGGCTCCCAGGCCATCGTCGGGGTCGTCGGCGCGCTGCAGCTCGACGTGCTGAAGGAGCGGCTCGCCGCCGAGTACGGCCTGCCGATCGATTACGAGACCTCGCGCTTCTCGGTCTGCCGCTGGGTGTCGTCGGACTCGGAGGCCGAGCTCGACAAGTTCGTCGACAGCCACGGCTCCAGCATGGCGCGCGACCTCGACGGCGCCCCGGTCTTCATGGCCACCACCGCCTTCTCGCTGCGCTACGAGGAGGAGCGCTACCCGGCGGTGCGCTTCACGGACATCAAGGACTACCAGAAGCGGGCGGCCTGAGGCCGCCCGCCGGACGCGGTCCGCGTCAGAACTTGCCGAGCATCGGGAAATCCATGCTCAGGCTCGTCTCGGCCGCGACCGGCGCCTCGCGGCGGCGCGGCTTGCCGTTCAGCACCTGCTTGAGCTTCGATTTCAGCACCGCCATGTCGAAGGGCTTCAGGATGAAGGCGTCCGCGCCGGCCTGATGGGCCACGTTGATGTCCTCGAAATCGAAGGACGCCTCCGTCAGGATGAAGGGGGTGTTCATCAGGGCATCGTCGGCGCGGATCTCGCGCAGCAGCGCGATCCCGTCCATCGGCTCCATCTCCAGGTCGGCGATCACCAGCGCGTAGCGGCGCTCGCGCATCCGCTCCAGCGCCTGGAGGCCGTCCGTGACGCCTTCCACGTCGGGGAAGCCGATGCGGTTCATCAGCATCACGACGAGGCGCAGGAGCTTTTCCTGGTCGTCCACCACGAGGATGGGAGGGGGCGTCTCGCTCATCGGCGTCTACTCGGACTCTGAAGCGGGCGGGGCAATGGGAGCCTCCTGCCCGAACTAGATGAACAGGTGGTCGATGCCCTGCTTGGACATCGCGTCGGTCTGCAGCGCGCTCGCCAGGGCTAGGATCGCGCTGGCCTTCGGGGTGCCGCGCTGGAAGGCCGGCATCAGGTTCGCCTTGGCGAATTGCGCCTCGCTCGCCCCCCCACGGACCACCACCTTGAACGAGCTCACGAATTCCCGCTTGGGGATCTCGCGCCACTCGCAGATCAGCACGTCGCGGTGGCGCTGGTCCTCGGTGATGCGGTTGAAGGTCTCGTGCACCAGGGTGCGCTCGCCCTCGATGACCTGGGCGGCGAAGTTCTGGTCGATCATCAGGAAGCTCGTGATCACCGAGAACTCGTTCTTCTTCTGGGCCTGCCGGGTGATGTCCCCGATCTGGCTGGTGCGCAGCTGCGGCTCGGAGGACAGGCTGAGGCGCGAGAAGTAGATCAGGTGGACGAGAGTCGTCCGCTTGCCGCGCATGTTCGCCCCTCCGACGATCGGCCCCCATCCTAGGAGCAGGCGGATAACGGCCCGTAAACGCCCCCCGCCGGCCCCGAGCGGCAGCCGGCAGGTTTTGCCGGGCGGCGCCGGCGCGCATGCCATTCCTGCCGGGCCGGAAGGCGGGCAGCCCAAGGAAATCAACGCCTTGGCTCTGGCACGGGGGTTGCGGCCGGAGCACCGAGGCCCAATGCCCGGCCGCTGACGGAACCGCCCGCCATGGACATCTTTTCTGCGTTGCAGACCTCGGTCTCGGGACTGAAGTCGCAGTCCTACGCCATCGGCAACATCTCGGGGAACATCGCGAACTCGCAGACGACGGGCTACAAGCGCATCGACACGAGCTTCGTCGACCTGATCGCGGACCAGACACCGAACCGCGAATCGGCGGGCTCCGTCTTCGCGCAGGCACGGCTCACCAACGCGATGCAGGGCAACGTCATCGCGACGCAGACGCCGACCAACATGGCGATCCAGGGCGACGGCTTCTTCGTGGTGCAGAAGCGCACCGGCGACGCCAACGGTCAGACGGCCTTCACGGGCACCGACATCTACACGCGCCGCGGCGACTTCTCGATCGACAAGGAAGGCTATCTCGTCAACGGAGCCGGCGCTTTCCTGCTCGGCCAGAACGTCGACCCGGCCACCGGACAATCCAGCACGCAGCAGCCGATCAAGCTCGCGCAGACCACCCTTGCCGCGAAGAAGACCAGCACGATCAACTACGGTGCGAATCTGCCGCTCTCGCCGGTGACCGCCACTTCGGCCATCACGAAGAACTACCTGTACCAAGCGAACGGCGCCGACGCCGCCGCGAAGGCAGCAGCCCTCGCCACCCAAGTCGTCATCCCGGCCAATCCCGGCGAGGGAAAGACCTCGGCGACGCAGCTCTCCATCGCCAACAGCACCGCCGATCCGAAGGCCGTCTCGAACTTCATCGACGGCAGCGTCTCAGGACCGAAGATCACCGTGTACAGCGGCACGGGCGCTCCTCTTTCGCTCAACACGCGCTGGGCCAAGGTCCAGGACGCCCAGGAGGCGGACGCGGCGGCGACCCCGCCGAAGGTGAAGCAGGACGCAGTCTGGAACCTGTTCTACGCCTCCGACACGACGAAAGCAGAGAGCGACACGACTTGGATCAACGCCGGTACGGCGGTCACCTTTGACGGTTCTGGCAAACTGATCCAGCCGGCCGACGGCATCCTGCCGATCGACAACATGAAGATCAACGGCGGTGAGGTTGGCAGCGTCAACATCAAATTCAATGCTTCGACGCTGACCCAGTTCGCGTCCTCGACCGGCGACGTGCGCACGGATGCCCTGAGCCAGGACGGCTACGGGGTCAGCACCATCAACGACGTGTCGATCACCTCCGAAGGCAAGATCGTCGGGACGTTCTCGAACGGGTCCGTGGTCACGCTGGCCAGCGTGGCGATCGCCCGCTTCACCAACCCGGACGGCCTGAGCCCGGATTCGCAGGGCAACTACAAGGCCACGGACGATTCCGGACCGCCGCTGGCGGGTCTCGTCGGGTCGAGCATCCAGGGCGGCAGCGTCGAGCAGTCGAACACCGACATTGCCGACGAGTTCTCTAAGATGATCGTAACGCAGCAGGCCTACTCTGCGAACACGCGGGTCATGTCGACCGCTCAGCAGATGATGTCCGACCTCATCAACATCGTCCGCTGATCTTCCGGCAGGCGTGAGAGCGGGCGACGGGAGCCGACGCGATGGGACTCGACGCGGTCAACACGGCGACGGCCGGCCTGCGGGCGACGCAGGCCTCCATCGCGCTCGTCTCGCAGAACGTCGCCAACGCGGGCACGGCGGGCTACGTCAAGCGCACCACGAGCCCGGTCTCCCAAGGCCTCAACAACGCGGGGGTGGCGACCGGCGCGATCACGCGCAGCTTCGACCTCGCCGCCCTGAAGCAGCTTCGCATGGAGACGGCGGGCTCCGGCTACACCGCCACGAAGGCCGACATCCTCGCGCAGCTCGACACGCTCTACGGCGTGCCCGGCAGCGCCACGGCGCTCGACGGCGTGCTGAACGGCTACACGCAGTCCCTGCAGACGCTGGCGATCAATCCGACCTCGACGGCGGCGCGCAGCAGCGTGGTCGATGCGGCGCAGGCGCTCGCCACCAAGATCGGCAGCATCGCGCAGGGCGTGCAGGACCTGCGCAGCGGCATCGAGAACACGCTGACCGGGCAGGTGCAGGACGCGAGCGCGCTGCTCGAGAGCATCGCCCGGCTGAACGTGCAGGTGCAGACGGCGGGGGACGGCGGCACCCGCGCGGCGCTGGAGGACCAGCGCGACCAGCAGATCAACAAGCTCGCCGGCTACATGGACCTGCGCGTCACGAACGAGCGCGACGGCTCCGCCACGGTCATGACCGCCTCGGGCATCACCCTGGTCGATCGCGGGGTCGCCGCGAGCCTCAGCTTCGACGGGCGTCCGACGCTCACGGCGAATGCGAGCTACGACCCGCCCGAGACGCGCAGCGTCGGAACGCTGATCGCCAACATGCCGGGCGGCGCCCGCATCGCGCTGAGCGATGACGGTCGGCTGTCCTCCGGCACGATCGCGGCGAATCTGGAACTGCGCGACACCCTCCTGCCGCAGGCGCAGCGCCGCCTGCGGCAGGAGGGTG
>NZ_BPQM01000033.1 GCF_022179245.1 Methylobacterium gregans | reverse complement strand
CGCGCCGGCGAGGCGGGCCGCGGCTTCGCGGTGGTTGCCGGCGAGGTCAAGGCGCTCTCGGCCCAGACCGCGAAGGCGACCGACGAGATCCGGGCCCGCCTTACGGCGCTGCAGGGCGAGCTGTCGGCGATGCACGACGCGGTCGAGCACAGCCGCGCCGCGGTCACGGCCGGTTCGGAGGTGATGACCCGGGTCAACGCACGCGTCGAGACCGAGAGCGCGGCGGTCGCCGCAGCCGCGTCCGAGATGCGCGCCATGGTCGGGATCATGGAGCAGCAGATCACCGCCACGGGCGAGATCGCTGCCAATGTCGGCAACATCGCCGCCGGCACCGAGAAGTCCCGCCGCGAGATCGGCGACGCCATCGGCCGCCTCGACGCTCTGGAAGGGATGAGCCGGTCGCTGCTCGACCGCCAGCCGGGCGACGCGCGGCTCGTGCGCCTCGGCCGGCTGCCGGCCGACTGCGCCGCCTGGCGCCGCCGTCTGGCCTCCTGCCTCGTCGGCCTGATGCAGGTGCATGAGGCCGCGGCGGTCGCGGTGAAGCCCGACCCGGAGATGCCGACGGCGGTTCACGCGGCCCTCTCCGAGGCCGGTGCCAAGGCTGATGCGATGGCCGCCCACGTGCGGGCCGCCGCCTGGGGCGAGGCGGCCGGCGCCTTCCAGGCCTTCGAGGCTCACCTGGCCGAGGCCATCAAGGCAGCCGAGACCGCCTTCGCGCGGGCGGCCTGAGAGGGACAGCCCTTCGGCGGGGTCTCGGGGCAGCGCGCCCCGAGCCTCGATCGTCAGGGGCCGGTCAGGCGAGCCAGCCGCGCAGGCGCCGCACCGCCTCGCGGCAATCGTCCTCCGAGCCCGCGAAGGAGAAGCGCACGTGGTGCGCGCCCTCGGCCGGGTCGAAATCCAGACCGGGCGTGGCCGCGACGCCCGCCTCCGCCAGCATGCGGCGGCAGAACTCGGCGGCGTCGTTCGTGAGATCCGAGACGTCGGCGTAGAGGTAGAAAGCCCCGTCCGCCGGGTGCGTCCGGCCGAGCCCGAGACCCGGAAAGGCTTCGAGTAGGATCGCCCGGTTGCGGGCGTAGCCGTTGCGTACCGCGTCGAGTTCCTCGCCCGCCTCGAAGGCCGCGAGCGCGCCCACCTGCGAGAGGTAGGGGGCCGAGATATAGAGGTTCTGCGCCAACCGCTCGATCGGGCGCACGAGACTCTCCGGCACCACCATCCACCCGATGCGCCAGCCGGTCATGCAGTGATACTTCGAGAACGAGTTGATCACGATCGCGTTCGCGTCGAACTGCAGCGCCGTCGCGGTCGGCACGCCGTAGCCGAGGCCGTGGTAGATCTCGTCCGAGACGAAGGGCAGGCTGAGGCGGCGGGCCTCGGCACAGAGGTCGCGCAAGGCATCCGGCGCGATAACGGTGCCGGAGGGATTGGCCGGGCTCATCACCAGCACGCCCGAGAGACCTGCCTGAGCGTGAACCTCGCGCAGGAGCGCGGCGGTCGGGGCGAAGCGGTCCTCGGGCCGCAGCACCATCGGCGTCGCCACGAGGTCGAGCGCGGAGAGGATGCTGCGATAGGCCGGGTAGCCGGGCTGGGGCACGCCGACCCGGGCGCCCGCGTCGAACAGGCTCATGAAGGCGAGGATGAAGCCCGCCGACGAGCCTGTGGTGACGACGACGCGCTCCGGCACTACGTCGACGCCGTAGCGGTCGCGGTAGTCCCGGGCGATGCGCTCCCGCAGGGCCGTCAGGCCGAGCGCCTCGGTGTAGGGCACCCGGCCGCGCGCCAGGGCGTCCTGCGCCGCCGCGATCACCGCCTTCGGCGCGGGTGCGGAGGGCTGGCCGACCTCCATGTGCACCACGCTGCCGCCGGCCCGCTCCCGGGCGGCGGCGGCCGTCATCACGTCCATGGCGAGGAAGGGGGCGACCGCCGCGACGCGGCGCGAGGGAAGGAGCATGGCTTGTCACCGTCCGGGGGTTGTGCGCGCCAAAGGACCGAGTTTGCGTCGCCAGGCAAGGGACGGTGCGCCGCGCCTCCGCCGGACGGTCTAGAAACGGGAACAGGACGCGCAATTTGACCGCGCGCCGTGAAAAGGCCTAACCGGGCCCCTACCTGAATCGCGGTTCCGCCGGCCGGCCCGGCCGATAGCCCGCGCGCAGCGAGGACGTATGCTCTTCTCCCGTTCCGTCTCGATCCTGGCCCTGACGTTCGCGCTCGGCACTGCGCCGGTGCTGAGCCGTCCCGCTCTGGCCCAGGAGCCCGCCTCTTCCGCCGCGCCGGTCTTCAGCGACGCGCAGCGCCAGGCGATCGAGTCGATCGTGAAGGAATACCTGATCAAGAACCCCGACGTCCTGCAGGAGGCGATCGCGGAGGGCGAGCGCCGCCAGATGGAGACGCAGCGCCTCGCCCAGGCCGCCGCACTCAAGGAGTCGAAGGACGCGCTGCTCAACAGCCCGCACGACGTGGTCGCCGGCAACCCGAGCGGCGACGTCACGCTGGTGGAGTTCTTCGACTATAATTGCGGCTACTGCCGCAAGGCGCTCACCGATATCCAGACCCTGATCAAGACCGACCCGAAGCTGCGCGTCGTGATCAAGGATTTCCCGGTGCTCGGCCCCGAGTCGTTGGAGGCCAGCCAGATCGCGCTCGCGGTCAAGCAGCAGGCCAAGGGCGAGAAGCTGTTCGAGTTCCACCAGAAGCTCCTCGAGTCGAAGGGCCGGGTGAACGGCGCCCGCGCGCTCCAGGTCGCCAAGGAGCTGGGCCTCGACGTCGCCCGGATCCAGAAGGACGCGGCCGGGCCGGAGGTGAAGGCGGCGCTCGCCGAGAATCGCGGCCTCGGGGACAAGCTGGGCCTCTCCGGCACGCCGGCCTTCATCATCGGCGAGGAGATCATCCCGGGTGCGGTCGGCGTCGACCCGATCCGCAAGACCATCGCGGACGTTCGCCAGTGCGGGCACGCCTCCTGCTGAGCGGCCCAACACGCGGTTCTCACCCACGCGGCGCGCCCTTGTGGCGCCCGCGCGCCTTCGTCTAAGAGCGGCCCGCTGCCCGGCGCCGGGCCGATCCTCACGGTTCCATGATCCCGATCCACGTCCTCAACGGGCCGAACCTCAACCTCCTCGGCCGCCGCGAGCCCGGCATCTACGGCACCGCGACGCTGGCCGATATCGAGCGCGACCTGCGCGCTCAGGCCGTGGGCCTGAACGTGGACCTGACTTTCCGGCAGTCGAACCACGAGGGGGAGCTCGTCGGCTTCGTGCAGAAGGCGGGCCTTTCCGGCGCGGGCGTGCTGATCAACGCCGCCGCTTACACCCACACCTCCGTGGCCCTGCGCGACGCGATCAGCGGCAGCGGCGCGCTCGCGATCGAGATCCACCTCTCGAACGTCCACGCCCGCGAGGCGTTTCGTCACCACTCCTTCATCGCTCCCGTCTGCGCGGGCGTGATCTGCGGCTTCGGCCCGATGAGCTACGCTCTCGGCCTCGACGCGCTGGCACGTCTGATGGCCGCCCGGAGCGGCAACCCGACCGATCAGACCTCCTCGTGAAAGACCCCGCCCCGATGCCCAAGCACGAACCCATCGACCCCGACCTCGTGCGCGAGTTGGCCAACCTCGTTACCGAGACCGGCCTGTCCGAGATCGAGGTGGAGAAGGGGGATCTGCGCATCCGCGTCGTGCGCCGCCTGGAACCGGTGAGCGTGCAGGTGGCGGCCCCCGCACCCGTGGCCGCGCTCGCCCCCTCCCCGGCCCCGATCGCGCCGGCGGCCGCGCCCGCCCCCGCCTCGCCCCGGGCACATCCGGGCGCCGTGCCCTCGCCGATGGTCGGCACCGCCTATCGGCGCCCCTCGCCCGATACCAAGCCCTTCGTCGAGGTCGGCTCGCGGGTCGAGGCCGGCGAGAAGGTGCTGCTCATCGAGGCGATGAAGACCTTCAACGAGATCGTCGCCCCGCGCGCCGGCACGGTCAGCGCGATCTTCGTCGAGGACGGCCAGCCCGTCGAGTTCGGCGAGCCGCTGCTGGCGATCGAGTAGGCGCGATGTTCGACAAGATCCTGATCGCCAACCGCGGCGAGATCGCCCTGCGCATCCTGCGAGCGGCCAAGGAGCTCGGCATCGCCACGGTGGCGGTCCACTCGACCGCCGACGCCGACGCGATGCACGTGCGGCTGGCCGACGAGAGCGTCTGCATCGGCCCGCCGGCCGCCCGCGAGAGCTACCTCAACATCCCGTCGATCATCGCCGCCTGCGAGATCACGGGTGCGGACGCCGTGCATCCGGGCTACGGCTTCCTCTCGGAGAACGCCCGCTTCGCCGAGGTGCTCGCCCACCACAATATCGGCTTCATCGGCCCGAAGGCCGAGCACATCCGCACGATGGGCGACAAGATCGAGGCCAAGCGCACGGCGCTCTCCCTCGGCATCCCCTGCGTGCCGGGCTCGGAGGGCGGCATCGATGACATCGACGCGGCCAAGCGCGTCGCTGCCGAGATCGGTTATCCTGTCCTCGTCAAGGCCGCCTCCGGCGGCGGCGGGCGCGGCATGAAGGTCGCACGCACTGAGGCCGATCTGGAGCAGGCCGTCGGGCTCGCCCGCACCGAGGCCAAGGCCGCCTTCGGGGACGACGCGGTCTATCTGGAAAAATACCTGGAGAAGCCGCGCCATATCGAGGTGCAGATCCTCGGCGACGGAAGGGGCGATGCCGTGCATCTGGCCGAGCGCGACTGCTCGCTCCAGCGCCGCCACCAGAAGGTCTGGGAAGAGGGCGGCTCGCCCGCGCTGAACGAAGCGATGCGGGCCGAGATCGGCGGCATCTGCTCGGCCGCCATGAAGAAGCTCGGCTATCGCGGCGCCGGGACCATCGAGTTCCTCTACGAGGACGGGCGCTTTTACTTCATCGAGATGAACACGCGCATCCAGGTCGAGCATCCCGTGACCGAGATGATCACCGGCATTGATCTGGTGAACGAGCAGATCCGGGTCGCGGCGGGCAGCGACCTCTCGGTCCGCCAGGACGAGATCCGCGTCGAGGGCCACGCCATCGAGTGCCGCATCAACGCCGAGCACCCAGCCACCTTCCGGCCCTCGCCCGGCCAGATCACCTACTACCACCCGCCGGGCGGCCTCGGCGTGCGCGTCGATTCGGCCGCCTTCCAGGGCTACCGCATCCCACCGAACTACGACTCGCTCATCGGCAAGCTGATCGTGCACGGGCGCACCCGCAACGAGTGCCTGATGCGCCTGCGGCGGGCGCTCGACGAGTTCGTCATCGACGGCGTCGACACCACCTTGCCGCTGTTCCGCACGCTCGTGCGCAACGCCGACGTGCAGAACGGCGCCTACGACATCCACTGGCTCGAGGGGTTCCTGGAGGCGGGCGGCTTGGCGACCTGAGACGGGCTGCGGCGGTGGAACAAGGCCGGAATTCAGCCGTTCTGTCGCCGATCCCATCCAACGACAGGTATCCTAATGCGCCTCACGGCTCTCACCCTCGCCGCCACCCTGCTGGCCGCTCCGGCCTTCGCACAGGATGCCGGCAATGTCGGCCAGCCCTCCCGTTCGGTTCCGCAGGCCGGCCAGACCGCGGGCGGTCCGATCGACACGCCCTTGGGCGCGGGCGGCCGGGTCGACACCACTGGCACCGTCGCCCGTCCGACCGGCGAAGTGGGCGTTCCTCCGGGCGTCGGTGCGGTCGACTCGGCGAAGGGCGGCAATGCCGCCGAGCCGAGCAAGCCGGCGCCGAATCTCGGCAACACCTCGGGCGGCCCGGCCCGCTGAGACCTCGGAGCACACGCACGAGAGGCCGGTCCGCCAGGACCGGCCTTTTTTCATGGCGTCATCAGGACGCGTTTCGCGGCTTGTGGGTATCCCCCCTGATCCGCTACGCCTTGCCCACTCGGCCCCCCTGGCGGAACGGCCGAGCCTGCGTCACACTCACCCGATGCACGACGGCGCCCGCGTGGAGATCACCCCGGAGATCCTGCTCAAGGCCTACGCCGCCGGCATCTTCCCGATGGCCGAGGACGCGACCGACCCGACCCTGTACTGGGTCGAGCCCAGGGCGCGGGGCGTGCTGCCCCTCGACGGCTTCCGCATATCCCGGCGTCTGGCCCGAACCGTGCGTGCCGACCTGTTCGAGGTCCGGGTCGACACCGATTTCGACGCGGTGATCGCCGGTTGCGCCGCGCCGCGCCGGGACAGCGAGCGCACCTGGATCAACGGGCGCATCCGCGAGCTCTACGGCGCCCTGTTCGACCAGGGCCACGCCCACACGGTCGAGGTCTACGCGGAGGGGCAGTTGGTCGGGGGTCTCTACGGCGTCTCGCTCGGGGCCGCCTTCTTCGGCGAGAGCATGTTCCACACGGTGCGGGACGCCTCGAAGGTCGCCCTGGTCCACCTGATGGCCCGCCTCAGGGCCTGCCGCTACCGCCTCGCCGACACGCAGTTCGTCACCGACCACCTCGCCCAGTTCGGGGCCGAGGAACTGCCGCGCCACATCTACAAGCGGCGGCTGGCCGAGGCGCTCGCCGAGCAGGCGGATTGGAAGGCCTGGCCGCCGAGCGTGCGTGGCGCGGACGCGCTCGCGGCGCTCGGCGCGAAGGATTAGCGGAACAGCGCGTCGAACAGCGATTGCGGTTGCTGGGGCGGCGGCGCGGGGGCCGGGCCCTCGTTCGAGGGGAAGAACTTGCGCGAGGGCTTCTGGCGCGGCTGGACCGGCACACCGCGCGGCGCCTCGACATCGACCTGACCCGCGGAGTTGACCTGCTGGGCGGTTTTGGTGGCGTCGCGGCCCTTCTTCGGCTTCTCGGGCTTGGAGGCGAGCGCGGGCACGTCCTCCTGCTCCTTCGCCTCTGCGATCACGTCGGTGCCGCCCTTACAATCGACGAGCCAGACGTCGTAGATCGGGTGCTCGATCGCGTGGAGCCCCGGGCTCGCGGCGAACATCCAACCGGTGAAGATGCGGCGGTACTTGTTGTCGAGCGTGACCTCGTCGACCTCGAGGAAGGCCGTGGTCTTGGCGCTCTCGGTGGGGGGCCGCGTATAGCAGACCCGCGGGGTGAGCTGGAGCGCGCCGAACTGCACCGTCTCGTCCACCGCCACCTCGAAGGAGACGATGCGGCCGGTGATCTTGTCGAGGCCGGAGAACACGGCCGTCGGGTTCTTGATCTTGTCGGCGGCGGCCGGGAGGCTGCCCAGCGCGAGCAGGCCGGCGGCGAGCGCGGCGCCCGACAGGCGTGCGGTGATGCGGCTCAAGGCGGGGCCCTCCGGGAACGCGGGTTCAGACGCGCGAGACCGCCTTCAAGACCCGAACGGTGGTGAATTGAGGGCGAGGCTTACGCGTCGGGCGTCCACGGCACGTAGTCGCCGGTCGCGGCGGGGCGCGCGCCCCAGGAGAGCTGCGAGCCCTTCGGCCGGTAGGCGTCGGGCGAGCCGGTCTGGTTCTCGACGTGCGGCCGCTCCCAGGCGCGGGGCTTGTAGTCCTCCTCGCTCGGCGGGACGTCGACGTTGTGGCAGAGCCAGCCGCGCCAGCCGGGCGGTACCTTCGAGGCGTCCGCGTAGCCGTTGTAGACGACCCAGCGCCGCTCCGGCCCGACCGAGCGGTCGATCAGCGGCCCCATCGCCCGGTAGTATTTGTTGCCCAGCTCGTCGCTGCCGACATAGGTGCCGCTGCGCGCGGTATAGAGGGCGAGCGAGACCGTCTGCCCGTTCCACCACGTGAAGATGCGAAGCAGCGTGTCCTTGAGAGCCATCGCGTGTCCCCGGGGCCTTCCAAGAGAATCCCCGCGCGGGCGCGAGGCTTCGGGCGCGTTATGGTCAGCGCGGCCCCACGAGTCCAGCCGAAAGCCGTCCGGCACCCGTCCTGGGTGTCGCCGAAATGTCGCGGCTGGGGTTTGCGGGCAGGGCCGCGATCCTGTGTCGGCTGCCTTTTCCCGCAGGGGTTGCGCTGCCCTGTGGATCGAAAATTTTCCGGAACCGAATCCAGGAAGCCGAAAGAGCACTTAGCCCGGCTCCCGCCGATATCCACAGGGATTTCGCATCTCCTACCACATCTAGCGTGGAACTCGGAGCCGGCACACCACTTGTTGACGTGAAGGCGGCCCCGGCATTAATCTCCGGGTCACGGTTCGGGCGGCTCGGCCACGGGGTTCGGGGCTCGCGCGGACGCCTTCACGTCATCATCGCCGGTCCCGCCGCGGTTCTACCCTGCGTCGGATCCGGCGCCCCCAGAGTTGGGACCATATCCTGCGCGCGAGCGTGGGGCGGGGACCTCGCGCCCCGTCGGGAGAGGTGTGTTTCATGCGGTTCGAGCGTCGCTACACCACGGCCGGGCAGTCCCCCTATGCCCCCATCCCGTTCCGCAAGGCCCTGAGCGAGATCCGAAACCCGGACGGTTCGGTGGTCTTCCGGCTCGACGGCATCTCGGTTCCCGAGAGCTGGAGCCAGGTCGCGAGCGACGTGCTCGCGCAGAAGTACTTCCGCAAGGCCGGCGTGCCGGCCCGCCTGCGCAAGGTCGAGGAGAACGACGTCCCCTCCTTCCTCTGGCGCTCGGTCGCCGACGAGGCGGCGCTGGCCGAACTGCCCGAGGAGGAGCGCCTGGGCTCCGAGACCTCGGCCACGCAGGTGTTCGACCGGCTCGCGGGCTGCTGGACCTACTGGGGCTGGAAGGGCGGCTACTTCTCGTCCGAGGAGGACGCCTCGGCGTTCATGGACGAGCTGCGTTACATGCTGGCCCGCCAGATGGTGGCGCCGAACTCGCCGCAATGGTTCAACACCGGCCTGCACTGGGCCTACGGCATCGATGGCCCGAGCCAGGGGCACTATTACTGCGACCCGAAGACCGGTGAGCTGACGAAGTCGGCCACCGCCTACGAGCACCCGCAACCGCACGCCTGCTTCATCCAGTCGGTCCAGGACGACCTCGTCAACGAGGGCGGCATCATGGACCTGTGGGTGCGTGAGGCCCGCCTGTTCAAGTACGGCTCAGGCACCGGCTCGAACTTCTCGATGCTGCGCGGCGAGAACGAGCGCCTCGGCGGCGGCGGCAAGTCTTCCGGCCTGATGAGCTTCCTCAAGATCGGCGACCGGGCGGCCGGCGCCATCAAGTCGGGCGGCACCACGCGCCGCGCCGCCAAGATGGTCATCGTCGACATCGACCATCCCGA
Source organism: Methylobacterium gregans (assembly GCF_022179245.1). Taxonomy (GTDB): domain Bacteria; phylum Pseudomonadota; class Alphaproteobacteria; order Rhizobiales; family Beijerinckiaceae; genus Methylobacterium; species Methylobacterium gregans. The sequence continues at coordinate 5,976 of NZ_BPQM01000033.1, read as the reverse complement.
CATCGAGGCCTTCATCGACTGGAAGGTGAAGGAGGAGCAGAAAGTCGCCGCCCTCGTCACCGGCTCCAAGGTCGTCTCGAAGCACCTCACGCTGGTGATGAAGGCCTGCACCCAGTGCGAGGCGGAGGGCGACGCCTGCTTCGACCCTGAGCGCAACCCGGTGCTCAAGCGCGAGATCAAGGCCGCGCGCCGCGCCTCCGTGCCGGACGCCTACATCAAGCGCGTGGTGCAGTTCGCCAAGCAAGGCTTCACCAAGATCGATTTCCCGGTCTACGACACCGACTGGGATTCGGAAGCCTACCTGACGGTCGCCGGCCAGAACTCCAACAACTCGGTCTCGCTCACCGACGACTTCCTGCGCGCTGTCGAGGCGGATGCGGAGTGGAAGTTGACCTCGCGCACGACCGGCAAGGTCGTGAAGACGCCGCAGGCCCGCGACCTCTGGGAGAAGATCGGCGAGGCGGCCTGGGCCTCGGCCGATCCCGGCCTGCACTTCAACACCACGATGAACGACTGGCACACCTGCCCGCAGGGCGGCCGGATCCGGGCCTCGAACCCGTGCTCCGAGTACATGTTCCTCGACGACACGGCCTGCAATCTCGCCTCGGCCAACCTGCTGACCATGTACGATCGGCAGACCAAGCGCTTCGACGTGGATGCCTTCGAGCACCTCAACCGTCTCTGGACGGTCGTGCTCGAGATCTCGGTGATGATGGCGCAGTTCCCGTCGAAGGAGATCGCGGAGCTGTCCTTCCGCTACCGCACGCTCGGACTCGGCTACGCCAATATCGGCGGCCTGCTCATGACCATGGGCCTGCCCTACGACTCACATGAGGGCCGGGCGCTCGCAGGCGCGCTCACCGCGATCATGACGGGCGTCGCCTACGCCACCTCGGCCGAGATGGCCCGCGAACTCGGGCCCTTCGCGGCCTACGAGGACAATGCCGACGCGATGCTGCGGGTGATCCGCAACCACCGCCGCGCGGCCCACGGCGAGGCGGAGGGCTACGAGTTCCTCAACATCGCCCCCGTCGCCCTCGATCATGCCAACATCCCGCAGGCCGATCTCGGTGACCACGCGAAGGCCGCCTGGGACCGGGCGCTGGCGCTCGGCGAGGAGCACGGCTACCGCAACGCGCAGGCCACGGTCATCGCGCCGACCGGCACCATCGGCCTCGTGATGGATTGCGACACCACCGGCATCGAGCCCGACTTCGCGCTCGTGAAGTTCAAGAAGCTCGCGGGCGGCGGCTACTTCAAGATCATCAACCGCGCCGTGCCGGACGCGCTGAGGGCGCTCGGCTACCGCGAGTCCGAGATCGCCGAGATCGAGGCCTACGCGGTCGGCCACGGCTCGATGGGCCAGGCGCCCGCGATCAACCCGGCGACGTTGCGCGCCAAGGGCTTCACGGACGAGAAGATCGCTGCGGTCGAGGCCGGGCTGAAGTCGGCCTTCGACATCAAGTTCGTGTTCAACCGCTGGACGCTCGGCGACGACTTCCTGACGAACACGCTCAAGGTCCCGGCCGAGAAGCTCACCGACCCAACCTTCGAGCTGCTGCCGCACCTCGGCTTCACCAAGCGCGACATCGAGGCCGCCAACACCCACATCTGCGGGGCGATGACGCTGGAGGGCGCGCCCTTCCTCAAGACCGAGCACTATGCGGTGTTCGACTGCGCCAATCCGTGCGGGCGCATCGGCAAGCGCTACCTCTCGGTCGAGAGCCACATCCGCATGATGGCGGCGGCGCAGCCCTTCATCTCGGGGGCGATCTCCAAAACCATCAACATGCCGAACGACGCCACGGTCGAGGATTGCAAGGCGGCCTACCTGCTGTCCTGGCGCCTCGCGCTCAAGGCGAACGCCCTCTATCGCGACGGCTCCAAGCTGTCGCAGCCCTTGAACGCCGCCCTGATCTCGGACGACGAGGAGGAGGCCGACGAGGGGCTGGAGGCGCTGGTCCAGGCGCCGGCCGCCGCCAAGGCGGCGCTGGCCGCCGAGAAGATCGTCGAGCGGGTGATCGAGCGGGTCGAGCGCATCCGCTCGCGCGAGAAGCTGCCGGCGCGCCGCAAGGGCTACACCCAGAAGGCGGTGGTCGGCGGCCACAAGGTCTATCTGCGCACCGGCGAGTACGACGACGGACGGCTCGGCGAGATCTTCATCGACATGCACAAGGAGGGCGCGACCTTCCGGAGCCTGATGAACAACTTCGCCATCGCGATCTCGCTCGGGCTGCAGTACGGCGTGCCGCTGGAGGAGTATGTCGAGGCCTTCACCTTCACCCGCTTCGAGCCGGCGGGCTTCGTGCAGGGCAACGACGCGATCAAGAACGCCACCTCGCTCCTCGACTACGTCTTCCGCGAGTTGGCGGTGTCCTATCTCGGCCGGGCCGACCTCGCCCACGTCAACCCGAACGAGATCGGCGGCACGGTGATCGGCGGCGGCGAGAGCGGCGACACCACCCGCGACGCGGCGAAGTCCGCGCCCGCGGCGGCCATCGTCTCGCGCGGCCTCGTCCGCGGCTCGGCCGACCGGCTCACCCTGATCCACGGCGGTCCCGCTGGCGGCACGGTCGGGGTCGGCGCTGGCTCGACGGGTCAGAGCGCGCCGGCTGGCGGCACGGTCCATGCCCTGCGCGGTGCCACCGCACTGAAGGCGGAGCCGGTCGCGTCGGTGGAGACACTGCCCTTCGCGCAGGCGGAGCCTGCCGAGCGCAGCGTCGCGGACCGCCGTGCCGAGGCCAAGATGAAAGGCTATGTCGGCGAGGCCTGCCCTGAATGCGCGAACTTCACACTCGTCCGAAACGGAACCTGTCTGAAGTGCGATACGTGCGGTGGCACGACGGGGTGCTCTTGATTACTCCGACTGATGTGTAGCCCATAAAATCTTCGTTCAGCCCACAACCCAGCGCGATGCTGCCCATAAGCTCGTCGCGCTGGGTACCGAAAAATCTCAAGCAATATCAATCCAAAGACCGTCCAGGGTTCGTCGTGTTGATGCGATTGAGCCCATGTGAACGTCGCGCTCCGCTTGTTTCGCCCATAAGAGCGCTGCACGAGCGATGTCTTTTATGATCTGGCCGCTCGAAGCGAATTGACTCGTCCAGAATAGGCTCGACGCACCTTCATCCTCAGGATAGTTTTGACTGGACGCACACCCACTCAAGGTGCCCCTTCCAGCGCTGCTTTGGATCTCGAGGAAAAATCCTTCTATCGGCTCCGCGTTCTCACACACCCTCGGTGGGAATTGGACGTGCAATCTCTAGCCGCCACACTGCTGCTGGGCCGCCCTAGAAAGGCTCACGCGAGGCCAAGCTCGCGATGGTTCGAGAGATACCACGCGTTGCATTTTGAACGTGTCTACGCGCCGAACCGGATTAAGTGGCGTCCAAAAACATCGCGTAACGGCCTAGCTATAGCGCTCGACGAATTGAGTACGACTAAGAAATTGTGACGACGCCCTTGCCATAAATCCCCTCTTTACACTAGCATCACCTCCCCCATGATGGAGGATTCGATGCGCTGGAATTCCACTCTTCGCATGGTCGCTCTTGGGATGCTGGCGGTTTCAAGTCCAGCTCAATCCGATGCTTTGCAAACTGAGGCGCAAGGCGCGGCAACAAAGTGGGATGAATCCTACAACAAGGGTGACATGGACGCCCTGAGTAAGCTCTACACTAATGACGCCATAGTCGTAACCAAGGGAATGCCTCAATCAGGCGAGGGCATACAAAAGTTTTTTTCGGGCCTGAAGTCCAAAGGTTGGGAGGATCATAAAACGACCGTGAAGACGGCTTTGCCGAAAGATAATCTGCTCATCGTATCGGGGCGCTGGGAAATGACGGGCCCCGCAGAAGGCGGGGCGAAGAAGTTCGAGGGCAACTGGGTGAATGTAATGGAACGCCGCAGCGATGGCTGGCGAACCGTTCTTCATACCTGGAACTAAACCTCGCTTCAAGAAGCCCAACTCACCTCCGGCATCATCAGCATCGAATTCGGACGAAGATCATGGAGGCATGCCATGAAATCGTGGGTTCTATTTTTCCTCCCCATACTGAACACCACGGCGGCCCGGGCGCTCGATGCAGATGATGTCGTTGGCACGTGGCGCCTTGCCAGCGCAACGCGCAACATCGTGGAGACCGGAGAGGTCGTCGACGCTTACGGGGGGCCGAAGCCGAATGGGTGGATCACGTATGGCAAAGACGGCCGTATGATGGTCATCTGCGCATTCGAGAACCGAGATAGGCCCGAAGCTAACGACAGGATGTCAGACCAGGACCGAATCAAGCTTCACAAAACGTTCTTCGCCTATGCAGGCACCTACGAAATCGAAGGCGGAAAAGTCACGCACAATATCGACACCTCTTGGAACGAAGTATGGTCTGGAACATCTCAGGTTAGACAAGCGGAGATCAAAGGGAATCAACTCGTTCTAACGACGTCGCCTTTTAGGTTCAACGTTGACGGAAAATTGAGTATAATAACTTTGTCCTGGAATAAATATCCCTAAAATTAACAGAGCTGGCCCTTCCTACGACGTCCCGACGGGGATCATACCTTTGCTATTTTGCCAATTAGAACAGCAGAAAGATGCAGCAAAGCCGGCACGTTGGTCGATGGACTTCGTCTCCGATGCGCTGCGCGACGACTGCCGGCTGCGGCCCCAGACAATCGTCGACGCCTTCATGCGCGAGGCTTGGGCGCACGAGGGCGACCAGGGCCCCAAAGGTGAGCAGGTCGTGGCCGTCGTCGCCCGCTTGGCACTGCTGCGCGTGGTACCGCGCGATATAGGCCGATGACGGGCCTGAGTTCGTCCCGAAGGCGTTGTGCTGCTGGAGCCTACGAGAACAGTATCACGCTGGACTTCTTGCAGCCTGGCAAGCCGATCATCAACGCGCTGGTCGAGCCGTTCAACGCTCGCCTGCGCGACGCGTATCTGAACGCGAGCTGGATCTTGTCGTTGGCTGACGCGAGGAGCAAGATCGAGGCATGGCAGCGGCAGTACAACGAGAGCCGTCCTCACACAGCCCTGGGGTAGCTGACGCTTCAGGAATTCGCCTTGGCGGCGGCCTAGAGGCTGTTATGAACCGTCTGCAAGTTGAGCGGCTTCTTCGAGCATGAGGCAGACAAAGGCGACGATGTGCAGGTCGGCCACCGTGCTGGCGTAGCGCTCGTAGTCTTTGACGAGACGGCGGACGCGAGTGGCCCAGGCAAAGGAGCGCTGCACGACCCAGCGCCGGGGCAGCAGCACGAAGCCGCGCTTGGCCTCGGGTCGTTTCACGACGTCCAGTTCGATGCCGTGCCGGCGCGCAGCCGGTGTCTGGCCGGTATAGCCCTGATCGACGAAGGCGACCTCGACGCTGTCGCCGGTGGCCGCCTGGGCCGGCGTGACGTGCAGGGCCAGGAGATGGCCGAGCGTATCCACCGCCATGTGCAGCTTCGAGCCCTCCTTGCGCTTGGCCCCGTCGTAGCCGGCCCGCTCGCCGCTCTCAGGCGTCGCCCGCAGCGTCCGGCTGTCGAGGATGGCCGCCGACGGCTCGGCCTCGCGCCCGGCCGCCAAGCGCAGCACGGCGTGAAGGTCCTCGGCCAGTTGCTCCAAGCAACCCGCGGACAGCCAGCGTTGCGCCTGCTGGTAGACCGCCGCCTAAGGCGGCAGGTCGTGGGGCATCCAGCGCCACGGCGCGCCCGTCTTCACCACGTAGCGCAACCCTTTGAACACTTCCCGCAACGGGTGCGTTCGCTGGCCCGCGTTCTCACGCACCAGCGTCAGGTACGGCGCGACCAACGCCTATTCGTCGTCGGACACATCGGACGGGTAGGCTTTCCGCGACAGGCGCATGACCCATCATCTGAGCCGCCCAGCCGACAGGTCCATAACGGCCTCTAGTGGCTGTCCGCGGGTTGCTTGGAGCAACTGGCCGAGGACCTTCACGCCGTGCTGCGCTTGGCGGCCGGGCGCGAGGCCGAGCCGTC
>NZ_BPQM01000032.1 GCF_022179245.1 Methylobacterium gregans | reverse complement strand
CCTCGATCTCGGCCGCGTCGCCCGCTTCGTCCTCACGCAGGCCATGCCGGCGCCGCCAGCTCCTCGACGCCTTGCGGGCAAAGCTGCCTCGGCCGCCGGGCCAGACTGGGCGAACCCCGAACAGGTTTCGGAGGCGGCTGCGTCCGATCGTGCTCGGGCCAAGCCCGCAGCAACGGCGAGCATGTCTCGGAACCGTGCCGGCGCGCTGAAGCGGGGCGTCGGCCAGAGCCAGGTTCAGGCCCAGGCATGAACGCGCTGCCGCCGCCTTCCCGCCGGGTGCTCGCCGATCTCGGCGGCACCTACCCAGCGCTGCGCCCCACGACCGGTATAGCCGCTTCATCGGTCCAGCGGGCTCTCGCCGAGCTGTCGAGCCTGCTGAATGCCCAGGCTACGACCTTCATGGTCCGAGATAAGGTCGAGGCCGCTTTCCTGCGTCACCGCCGCTTCGTCCGCTCCGACAGGCTCGCTGCCGTGAAGGCGCGGGACGATGCTTTGGCAGCCCGCATTGACGATACTGCCGTGCGCCTGCTGCTCGCTCCGGCCACCGACCTCATCGACCTGGCCATCAAAGTCGGCGTGCTGATTGCTTTGAGCGAGGCCGGGCCGAGCGACAGCACCGCCTTCCCCGGTGCCCATCTGCGTGCCCTCTTTGCCGACCTTCATCAGCTGAAGGATCTGGAGCGCTGATCTTCAGGGCCGCGCCTCATAGCGGCGACGCAGCATTGCCCTACAAAATCGCCAAGGACGGCCTCACGAGCCCCAAGTCACGGAGACGTGGATCGGCGCGGGCGCAATCACAGCCGCCATGGAGCGCCGATTTTGGCCACACAGGACCACATCGGAGCTGAGGTCAGCCGGTTAGGTTCAGGCCCACTCCGGTTGGGTGCGATCAACACCAGCTCACTGCTACGCCCGGCCCCGCTCTCGATCTCGATCCTCTGAACTTCGTGCATTTCAGTTCGAATGCAGTGTCGACCGCAGGCTCTGCGGCCGACCCTACCGAGGCCACCATGCCATCCAGCTGCCGTTCTACATCACGTCTGCCGCACCTGCCCGCACCCGACCTCCTCACCGTCGAGGACCGCGAGGCCCTCCTTGCCAACGGTGCCTCAACCGCTGCCGGTGCCGAGATCGACCCAGCTCCGGTCGTCAAGCTCTTCACCCCTGACGCCGCCGCGACCTGGCTGCTGACCGAGATCAACCCGACCGATCCGGACCGGGCTTTCGGGTTGTGCGACCTTGGCCTAGGCGAGCCCGAACTCGGCTACGTCAGCTTGGCCGAGTTGGCAGCATTGCGTGGCAGGCTCGGGCTACCGGTGGAGCGCGATGTCGCCTTCGTGCCTGACCGGCCGCTTTCCACCTATGCTGCTGCGGCCCGGGTGATTGGGCGTATCAGAGCGTAGGTTGGTCTTAGATCCTGCGCAAAGCTTGGCTTGGCACGGCGGCGCACGATACCGGGCGTCCATTTCCGAGCCATCATTTCGGCGCCGCGTCCCTCGAAGCGGCGGCACCTCAATCGCCCGTTCAAGGCCTGACTCGTCCCGGTCTAGCAGCGATCGGGTCGAGAGACGGGGGGGCCGACTATATGGCCCCCGCCGCTATACCGGCCGCCGGGCCGGGCCATTACGTCGGCGTCGGTGGCCATCGACTCGAACTCGGAGCCGGAGCATGCCCTTCGTCGGCACCCTTCTCTGCCTCCACACGCCTGGGCCAAGCCCCCCGTGCTAATGGACCGTGGCGCATGCTGTCCCCATGATTGCTGCGTTCCACGGGTATCGTTGTGCGATGGGGCTGCCGTCATTTCAATGCAAGATCGCAAACCCTACGCCCGCAGGATGATTTATTTTTGTAATTGGTAGAAAAGCACTTGACGATAAATTATATCAACAAAAACATCCAACTCACCACGTATCTAAGCTCGAACGTACGGCATAACTAACTCACCTCTGCCATCATTCACTCCCGTAAACCCTCTAAGAACACTGCCCCAGGCTACGGAGTTCGCGAGGCTGACAAGGCCTTAGCGCAATATCCGACTGCACCCCAAACCAGATGCCGCTGCTCCAGACCGGTTCACGGGCGCCGGCTCGCTTCGAACCCAACGGTCCCGAAGACAGGGTGATGGCTGATGCCGGAACGGAAAAGGGCATCCGTACGTCGGTCAGGCCATGCCAGCAGGCCGCGTCCACCTCATCCCTCCGGAAAACCCGCCGTGATCCGCAGACGGGCGCGGCGGGCTGGGCGGACCAGCAACGACGACATCGCTAGCGCAGGGAAGGCCTGAACCGCCACGCCCTGCGATGCATATTCCTGCCTGCCGCCCCGGCCACCGAACTGAACAATGTAAGATTTTGTGACAGTCTCCTTCGTGTACATGGCTACTGCCTTGAGCAGGCGATAAACAACACTACCTTACGGACGAAGGGGGAGACAAAACCCAACGCCGCACCTCGGCCGCTTGATTTGCCATTTCTATTAGGCGCGCCCTAATCTGTGCACAACGTATTGAAATAGAAATTGGCTGAGACACAGATAAAGCGAAAAACTTGTCTGATTATGTTATGTCTCTCACAACGTCTGCGCCGTCAAAACCGGTCTTAGCGAGAAGCCAAGCCAATGCCCAGCCATTCACTATCTACCCTGATTCAGAGCGGCCATCCTCATACACATGAGCTGCCCATCAATGGTTTTGGCACGTCCAATGAACGTCCGAGCTTCACCGATGGCGCCTCTGCATCGTCGACCCTCTCGAATTCATCACCTAGTGCCGAGCTGTCACTCCGGTCGGACCGTCTGGCTACCCGCCGGCAACAGGAGGCGGCCATCATCGGCCTACGCTCCGGCCTCTATTCGGCGGTCGACAGCCTTCGCCCGCATATCGACGCCGTATTGGCCGCCGACACCGCCCCGCCGGATCTGCGTGAGACTCTCGACCGCATCGAGCTGATGCTTGCCTACGCCCAGACCCTGGCGCGCTTCGTCCAGCACGACATCGACGGCTGCGTCGACCACGAGGTACTCGCGCCGCCAGCGGTGCGCGAGCACGGCTTCTACGGCACACTCCTGTCCGACCTCTGCGTCGGCCTCATTGAAGGCGATCCGACGGCCGGTTCGGCTGCCAAACGGCAGCTCCTGGACTATGCACAGCGCCAGCTCGCCTGGCGCCTGCACCGGCGGGTCGGCGACACAGCGACGGAGAACCAGACCTGCTCTACCTTCGGGCTGCGGGGCCTGCACCGGCTCATCGTCGAAGTCCGCGACTACGACGCCGAAGCGGTGCTGTTTGCCGTGCTCAGCCACCTCAAGCCGACGCTGTGCGGCTTCGGCCGAGGGGCGGCCCTGGAGCGGCCGCGCAGCTTCTACGCCCGCTTGGCATTGTACCGCCAGCGCTATCCCGCCTCCGTGCGGGCAGGCGTCAACGCACTGTTCTCGGGCGTCCTGGACCGCCACTACGCAGATGCCTTGGATCCGGAGGGGCCGCGCAACCGGCGAGCGGCGGACCACTGCGGTCCCACGGCATCTGGGGCCTAACGCCGCGCTCTGAACCCAGGTCGATGCGCAGCGCCAGAGGCCTACGCATCGGCTACTGAGCAGAGGTAGTTGCCCGATCCATCCGTTCCAAACGGCCTCTGACTTCGTGCGGCAGATGCTCAGGGCATTATCAGCAGGAAGCTCCGTGGCCCCAGTGCTATCTAGCCAGCTCATGTCATGTCTGCATTCGGCTTCCGCTAAGCGACAGCATCATCCATTGGAATACGCCGAACAGGGACGGCAATCTCGGCGGTCCCGGGGCAGGCGGAAGTGGCGGGGGTGGAGGCTGAGTCCCGCAGAGGTGGGTTGCCGGCAGAACCGTGCCGCCTCAAAGTTATTCAGCAGGCCTCACGCAGCTCACCTGCCGCGTCGGCCCGCTCCTGCATCCGCTCGATCTGCCCTTCCATATAGTCGATGAGCGCTCGGTGCTCCTCGCGGCCCTCTGGCAGGGTCTCGCGGTCCAGCATCAGCCGGCGGCAGTGCGCCACCATCCGATCCAGCGCCTGGACGTAGCCCGCGTCTCGCTCGGTCATCGTGCCTCCCACGCGGCCCGGAACACGACACGGCCGCGGCGGGTGCTTCCTTGCGGCTTGCAGGTTGGGATTGGGTGAACAGGCATGGCTCCGGCAACCCAACCGGCCCACAAGGCCGGAATGTTCGCGCACCTCGCCCCCGTCCCGACCTCCGGCCTCTACACCTGGCGGTCCGGCGTCGAGAGCCTAGGCCTGGCAAGCTCCGCGACCTAAGGCGCCGGGCTCAGCCTCGTTCGAGGGCGATGGAGCTGACCAGCATACCAAGGCTGAGCCAGGTACAGATCGAAACGATACGCTCGGATGGATGATGACGCCGTACGATGTCATGAACCAGCCACGCGAGTAGCAGGAGCAACCCGGCAGCCGCGAGTCCGCCGCGTTCGAACATGCGGCCAGCTGCAGTCAGGAACACTGTCACTCCTACAGTGGTGGAGACTCGGCCGAAGGGGGTCGCTTTCGGCCTGCCCTTAAAGAGTTCACCCAAGCGCACACAGCCGAGCGCCGCTGCCGCTGTCAGAATGGCGCTGGCGACGATCTCTGTCATATCTCACTGATCGTGCACCAAAGTGCGCGCTGCCTCAATGACAGGCAATCTGCCCTCACATGTTGCAATTTCGCTCGCTGCCCGTAAACCGGTATCTGGCATACCAGTCCGCCGGACCGAAGTTCCGAGCGTCTGCCCGGCGATTGGGCGTCTCTGACTTCGGTTTGGGCAAGCAAGGGACGTGCGAGGATGTCCAAGTCCGTCAGTTCCGAACAAGTCGGCACGTCGAGCGGGTTTCGGCTGTTCCGGCCGATCCTGGCGGGCGCGACCCTGCGGGAGCGCATGGTGGCCTGCCTCGGGGCGCTGGTCGGTATCACGCTGACCGGCCTGATCTGCGGCTTAGTCTTCGGCCAAGGGCCCCACATCCCGCTCATCGTCGCGCCGATGGGAGCCTCGGCGGTGCTGCTGTTCGCGGTGCCGGCAAGTCCGCTTGCCCAGCCCTGGTCCATCATCGGCGGCAACACGATCTCGGCCTTCATGGGCGTGCTCGCCGCTCACGTCATACCGGACCCGGTCATCGCTATCGGTGTCGGCGTCTCGTTGGCCATTGCGGCGATGTCTCTCACCCGCTCCCTGCACCCCCCTGGTGGCGCCGCTGCATTGACCGCGCTGATCGGCGGTCCTGCCGTCACCTCCGCGGGTTTCCTGTTCCCGCTGTTCCCGGTCTGCGTGAACTCGATCATCCTGGTCGCGCTCGGCGTCGTCTTCCACAAGATCTCACGCCGCAACTACCCGCACGTTCCCGTCGCAGCCCCGGTCAACACGCACGGAACGGCCGACCTACCCGCGCCGCTGCGGGTTGGCTTCAGGCCCGAAGACGTGGACGCCGCTCTTGTCGAGCTGCATGAGACGCTGGACATCGATCGCGCCGATCTCGACCGGCTCCTTCGTCAAGTCGAACTTCGCGCGCTTGTGCGCACCCAGGGCACTCTCACCTGTGGGGAGGTGATGTCGCGCGATGTGATCACTGTCGGGCTGGATGGTAGCGCTGAGCGGGCGCGGGAACTCCTCATCGCACACAACATCCGGACGCTTCCTGTTGTGGACGGAGCCGGCCGACTTGCCGGCACGCTTGGCCTGCGCGAGTTGACGCTGCACGGAAATGTGGGCATCGCGCAGGTGATGTCTGACGCTCAGACGGCTGAACCGGACGAGCCGGTGGTTTCGTTGGCCCCCTCGCTCACCGACGGCCGCACGCATGCGGTAGTGGTTGTCGATGATGACCGGCAGATTCTCGGGATCATCACCCAGACCGATCTGCTTGCGACTCTGACGCGCCTGCTTTCGGCTAAGGCGTTTGCGCCCCGCGAACCGGTGTCAGCTTAGGCGGCCGCCACGGCTTGAACCGAAAGGTCGGCTCGAAGGCGCAGCGCGGCATCGTGGGCGTTGGCCCGGTTGTTGCCAGTGCCTCCGTAGTCCTGGCGCAGCCAGGTCCACGGGATTGTGCCGATGCAAAGCGGACCGCTTCTCCTTCACCTGCTGCACGCCGCCTTGATGGCGTCGAGCATGATGCTGACTTGGCAGGTCTATCGCCTCCGCAAACCGAAGGCGGAGTAAGGATGGCCCGGATGGCGGGCGCTTTGAGCGCCGGCTATCAGCCGATCATGAACCGACAGGCGCCGAACCGACGCTTCCTACCTTAAGCGGCCCTCTTACCCCTGCTTACTTAGGATCCGCGCGAGGTGGTCCTCATGCTGGCGCTGGATATCCTCGTAGGTGGCGAGCAGCGCCTCTGCCTCTTCGGTCGGAATGCCAGCAGTCCGGATGCGAGTTATGGGCGCTTGTTGGTTCGCGATGTGCCGGGCACCGTCCTCGGTGTGCCGCCTGACCATCCCAAGTTTGGTTTCGCCAGCACACATCCAGCAGCATAGCAGATTTGCCTTGGTGCAATGGTGCCCGTTCGCTGCTCGCCCAGAGCCGATAAGGCAGAGACACCCTGGGCAGGCGATGAACGATCAGCGAGGGGTGAGCATTTAGTAAGCGTGGCCGGATCGGGGAAGCCGACTTGGCATGGGGCGATCCGCGCAAGCCGCTGCTTCAACCGCAAACACCCGGCCGCGGGCCACGCAGAACATCCCATGACCGCGATGCTGATGATGGCCGCTTCAGGCAGCTTGATGCAGTCACAATGAGCTGACACCCCAGGCAGTCCCCTTAACTGATTGAGGCCTGCTAGGCGCCATAAGCCGACATTGGGCCAGCAAGCGCCGAACCGCCGCTCTCGACCCTGAGCTACCGTCCGATGCACCGTCATCGATGGACACCTTACCGGTGTGAAGCGGACCTCCGGCGACCGCTGATGGATCTGCTGAATGCCTTGCAACGACACTAGGACTGGGCCAAGCATGACGACCCGCTCGTCGGGCATCCCACTCGCGAGGGCTTCGGACACCGCCTCCTCAACAAGGTGCTGTCGATGCAGACGGGTGCGGGAAATTGACGTCGCATTCGCACCGGACGGCCTGCGTGTCTCCGTCCGCGTACCGCTGCCGGCGGGCGGGGACTGATAGGTTGAGGTCGCGTCAAGCCATCCCCATCCCGGTCCTGGGTCGACTCCGCCCAAGAACCCTGCGCAGCATGCGCGAGACTTGGTCAGCCGAGTAGGGCTTCTGCAGCAGCTCGAAGCCGTGGGAGCCCTCCTGAGCCAACACGTGGCTGTAGCCCGACGCCAACACCACCGGCAGGTCCGGCAGCCAGCGCTTGAGCAGACGCGCCAACTCGATCCCGCCCATGCCCGGCATCACCACGTCCGAGAACACGACCTCGAAGCCGGCCCCGTTGGAGCCAAGCTTGTCCAGAGCCTCTTCCGCATTGGCCGCCCATGTCGTCGCGTAGCCGAGGTCCTCCAGGATCTGGGTGGCGAAGCGCCCGACCTCGACGTTGTCCTCGACCACCAGCACGCGCTGGCCCGCCCCGCCGGGCTCGATCTGCGCAGCGTCGGCGGCCTCCCCCCGCGGGGCGAGCTCGGCCTCGACCTCGGGCAGGTAGAGCGTGAAGGTCGCGCCCCGGCCGGGCTCGCTCTCCACCGAGACGTCGCCGCCCGACTGCTTTGCAAAGCCGAACACCTGCGACAGGCCGAGCCCGGTACCCTTGCCGACCTCCTTCGTCGTGAAGAACGGCTCGAAAACACGCACCAGCAGGTCGGCCGGGATGCCCGAGCCAGTGTCGTGGAGCGAGACCGCTGCGAAGGGGCCGTCGGCACCCGCATGGCCACGGATCGGCGGCAGCGGCACGCCGCAGCGCAGGCCCAGGGTCAGCGTCCCCGCGCCGTCCATGGCATCGCGGGCGTTCACCGCCATGTTGACGAGCGCCGTCTCGAACTGGCTCGCGTCCACCCGGACAAAGCACGGATGTTCGGGCACGTCGGTCACCACCTTGATGCGGGCGCCCGCGACGGTGTCGAGCAAGTCGCCAACGACGCGCAGGCGCGCGCCGACGTCGAGCGTTTCCGGCTTCAGGGGCTGGCGCCGGGCGAAGGCGAGGAGTTGGCTCGTCAGCTTGGCGGCACGGTCCACCGTATCAGAGACGGCATTGAGGTAGCGGGCCTTGCGCTCCTCGGCCAAGTCGGGCCGGCGCAGGAAGTCCACCGACGAGCGGATGATGGTCAAGAGGTTGTTGAAGTCGTGGGCCACCCCGCCTGTAAGTTAGCCGACCGCTTCAAGCTTCTGTGACTGCCGCAGTACCGCCTCCGTCTCGGCGAGCTTGGAGGTCCGCTCCTCGACCCGCTGCTCAAGCGTCGCATTCAGCGCTTCGAGCTTGGCGATGGCTCGGACACACTCGATGTGCGCCCAGGAGCGCTCCGTCACCTCCGTGATCAGTGCGAGGTCGTAGTCCGACCACGTGCGCGGGACGCGGTCGTGGATGGCCATCAGCGCGGTCAGGCGGCCGTCCTTGACCAGCGGCATGCAGATCGTGGCCGCGATGCCGATGGTCTGGAAGGTCGTCGCCTCCTCGGGCGCCAGTTCCGCGAGGTTGTCGTTGATGATGAGCGGCCGGCCTGCGCTGAGATCCCGGACGGCCCGCGTGCCGAAGTCCGCGAGGCTGTAATGACCGACGATGCTGGGCGACCGCTCGGCTGCCCAGTCGCCCCGTATGGTGAACCCGTCCTGGTCTGCGTCCATGTCGGCGTAGGCGCAGTTGGAGAGGATCAGGTGCTCGGCGACCATGCGGGTGGTCGTCGCGAGGATCTCGTCCGCATCGACGCTCTTGGCCGTCTCTTTCCCAAGCAGGTCGAGGAACCGGAGACGCGCCTCGTTGGCGCGCAGGGCCGCCTCGGCCTGCACGCGCCCCGTCGTCTCGGTGCAGGCGCAGAACATGCCCGCGACCCTGTCCTCCTCGTCGCGAACTGGAGAGTAGGAGAAGGTGAACCAGGTGAGCTCGTCGTGGCCGCGCCGGTTCATGGTCAGGGGCAGGTCCTCCGACTAGGTCGGCTCGCCAGCCAGCGCCCTATCGATGAGCGGGGCGATGTCGGACCAGATCTCGGCCCAGACGTCGTGGAAGCGGCGGCCCAGCGCTGCGGGATGTTTGTCCCCGAGGATTTCGGCGTAGGCGTCGTTGTAGAGGAAGCCGAGCTCGGGCCCGAAGGCCACAAACATCGGGAAGCGTGATGCCAGCAGAAGGCTCACGGTCGAGCGCAGGCTGGGCGGCCAGGCAGTGGGATGCCTAAGCGGCGAGTCGGACCAGTCATGGGAACGCATCAGCTCGCCCATGCGGCGGCCGCCGGCGAGGAAGGGGGGGGAACTCGGAGTTGGCGCTTTCGAGCATGCGACGTCGTTCGGTGTTGCAGGTGCGCCGGACCCACGCTCGCGCGGCATCCGGTCTCGAGATGAAACCAAAGGTTGAACAAACCTGAAGGCAGATCTCGGTAAGTTGCAAGCCGGCGTCGTCGCTGGAAGCGGCACCTCCGTGTGTCGATGCGCTGCAGGCCGCTGGTTACAAGGTGCAAGCCTTTGCGAGCGGTCAGGCCCTCCTCAGGGTGGCGAGTTCGCTGATGCCCGGTTGCGTCGTGCTTGACCTAGAGGAAGCCGGCGACCTGGTCGTCGCAAGCGAGCTGAAGGCAGCACGTGCGCACCTGCCCGTGATAGCGGTCGGCGCGAGCGGGGGCGATGTCGGCCTCCGGCGACACGCTGGTGGTCACGAAGCTCGATCGCCTCGCGCGCTCGGTGACGCACATGGGCGCCATTCTGGCCACGTTGGATGCCAAGGGCGTAGCGCTGCCAATACTGAACCTCGGCGTCGACACCGCGACGCCAACGGGCAAGCGGATGCTGAACGTGCTTACGGGCGTGGCGCAGTCCGAGAGAGAGTTGATGCTGGAGCACCAGCGCAAGGGGACCGCCAAGGCGAAGGCGGAGAGCGCCTACAACGGCCACAAGCCGGCGGTGCGCGCCAATAAGGCGGAGATTCAGGCGCTGGCCGCGATAGGCCTGAGCATGGGCGCCATCGCAACCAAGTTCGGCATCGGCAAGGGATCAGTGCACCGGGCGCTGAACCCGGGAAAGGCGGCTTGAGCCATCACCGAAGGAAACGGCGCGAGCCCATGAAGGCCGCGCCGCTCAGGTGGTCCGGGGTCTCGTCAACCGAACTACGATCAACCTAATCTACCACAGCCGCTGCTGATATACCTAAAGGACAACACCTATCAGCGGCTACTACCACCGCCGCCCTGAGGAGCCACACGCGACGGCTGCCCTGCGTTGCCGGCCGCGGAAGAGTCGTTGGAGATCGAGTCGGCAGGACGACCAGTCGGGGAATAGCTGCCTGCGGCCGGAGAGCCGGTCGCACCGGTAAGCGGCGCTGCTACGCCGGGAGTGGCCGGAGCGGGAGCGCCTGGAGCTGGCGTCAAGGCAGACTGGGCCACAGCAGCACCAGCAAACGCCACGGCCAGCGGGAGGGCAAACAGGACAGAACGCATTCAATGGCCTCGCTTAAAGTTCGAAGGCGAACGTCCGGCGAGGCGAGAGGGTTCAGTCGAGCAGGGCAGCTAATGCCACCACTGACCGAGAAAAAAGGCCACCCCCGAAGGAGCGGCCCGAAGTCTAGGGAGGAAACGCCCAAGAAGGGCTGCCGGAACGCGATGCCATCGCACTTCGACCCGTCTGGCATGCCATGTTGCGGCGCACCCTGCAATCTTTTGCAGCGCAGCAGGCACCCTGTTCGGTACATTTGTGGACCATCTGGTGCGGCAGCGCACGTGGTCGCGTCAGGCGGCGATGCACCTGACATCCGAGACGCTCGGCAACGCCTTCTAGCACTTCGATAGGGGCGATCGATCTGTACGCGCCGGTGCTGAGGATCCCGAGGCACGCCGGTGAGATCGTAGCGGGCTGTGCGTTGAGCGTGGTCGTAGGTGTGGCGATCGGGCTGGCAACGCTGCTGTGACGCACGCCACCCGCGGGGCGTCAGCTCTTGTCGGTAAGGCCGAGGCCGCGCAGCAGGTCGCCGATCGGGTCGATCTTCTGGCTGGAGGAATCAGCGATGCTTGGCTGCTGCACAGCGCTTGCCTCGTTAGCGGCCGGACGGATCAGAGCAGCTTGGCGCGTGGTGGCGTGGCGGGCCATCTTGGGGGCCTGAGAAGTCCGTGCGCTGCGGGCGGTGGTGGCCACCAGCGTCAACTCGGCCGACAGCGGCTGCACCATCGCGTAATCGGCGGAGAGCACGATCGTCGGCTCAGGCTTCATGAGCGCGGCCGTGTCGGACAGGGGCGCCGCCCGCCGCAGAGCGACGCTGCGGCTTGCCGGCGGATCGACCCAAGCCGTCGGGGCCGCCGCCACCGCGTGGCTCTTGGCAGCCGGCTGAGCCTGCCGCTCGAAGTTGCCGGGATGCAGGATACCAGCAGCGGCCATCAGGCCCAGCACGGCAATGCCCGTGGCGGCGAAGGTCGACTTAAAGTGTTCCATGCCAGCAGAACGAATAGCCAAGCTAATTGTTCCGCCCACGCTCGGCAGCCCGAACCACGTTGCCGGTTGGCACCATCAACGCTCTGTGATCGGCTAATCTTTTTCGATGACAGGAAGGCATGCCGTTGCCTGTCCGACGCACCTGGGAGCCTCACCGCTGCTTCGGTGTCGTTCGCACCGGCCGGGAAACCACAGCCTCCTGGCCGCGGTAACGGGCAGAACTGCCGATGCGCGCGGCCGGCTCTCAGCTGCCCGGTGTCCAGTCGATCTTCGGCCTCTGCGACAGGATGCGCTCGAAGTAGTTCGCCACCGCCTGCGCCCCGTCGGCGTGCATCATGGCGACCGGATGCGCGAGGTAGGCCCGCGCCAGATCGAGCGGGATTTCGCCGGCTTGGAGCGCGCCGAGCACCGCGTCGATGAAGGCGTCGTTGGCCTCGTTGAAGTCGGATGAGAGCTTCTTGCGGTCATTCAGGGCCTTGATCGACATGGCGCGGCGGCTCCTCCGAAGGGGCAGGCTCGGCGTTCGAATTGGCTGGCCGAGGTCTCTACCCTTGGCCGCTGCCCGGCATGCATCACTCGACCACACGTTCCATCGTGAGGTCGCGCGCTGCTTCCGCAACGCTTCCGCAACCCTGATGCGATCAGGGCTGCAAACCAGCTAAGTCATAGGGAGGATTTGAGCGCCAGTCTGAACAAAAAACGCATTCCCCGAAACCAGACGCTCCGCAATGCGTCCATCTCGGCCGCTCATCCGGCTCCGGCGACTTCTCCGAAGCGGACGCTGCAAAAGCTCAGCTTGCTGGTCTCAGTTGCGCCATCAGCGGACCTCCGACCGAAGACATCGGAATGGCCGCTTGGAGGCCAACAGCTGTTGTTGAGATGGAATGGTTGCTCCGACCACCATAACCGTCCTCGGCAACGAACCGCTGCCGAAGCAACACGAACAAGAACGCTCCACCGTGATCGGTGGTTGGTCCAACAGCAAGGCACTCAACAACCGCTTGAAAGCAATCCTCGGATTACTTGGCGAGATGACCGGGGGTACGGTCACGTCCGTGCTTGGCTCGATGCCGTCGGTGCAGCAAACATCTTGCCCTGGAGCAGTAAAGCCACGGTCATGATGGTAAGGCCGACGACGAGGCCGTTCGCTGCCAGGAAAAGCACCGGGGCGAGGACGGCGACCGCTCCGGCATCGCCATGGGCAACCAGGCGAACCGGGGCCGTTGCCATGGCAGTCGCGCCGAAGCTGAAGGCCCAGAGCCCAGGGACAGCGCCGGCCTTCGCGACCCACGGCGAGAGCCGGGCCAGAACCAGAACCTGGAGCAGACCGTAGCCGATCAAGGCATGCGCGAAGAGGTCCGGCGCTCCGCCCCCGACCGAGAGGTAGGCCACGGCCCCCACCGGCGCGGGCGCCAGCTGGATGCCCAGGGTCGGGCGCAACGCGACGGGCTTCTCAGGCCCGGTCAGCAGGCGGTGGAGCAGAACCGATTCCATCGCGAGCCAGGAGAACAGGCCGGCGCCGAAGGCGAGCTGACCCCAATCCTGGTAGCCCAGGGCCGACGCCCCGGTCGCCGAGACGAAGCTTCCGGCCACGGTCGGCAGGTACAGCACCGCGGTGGTGGTGCCGTGGTCCCGGCCGCCTTGCCAGAGGCCGCCCGTCCGCCAGACCGCGAAGCCGAGCGTAAATAGGAAGCCGAGGCCGAACAGGACGGTTGCGGATCCGGCCGAGTAAGGGATGAGGCCGCTCGCGACGAGCATGGTCGCCACTCCGGCGAGGCCGATGAAGCAGCACTGGACCGCATGGGCCGCCTCGACCGCCAGCTTGTCCGGGGCGAGGACGGCCTTGAGGGCATAGAGGACGACGAGCACGGCCCAGACTGCGCCGGCGAGTACGTAGACCGCCTCCCCGACGACCGTGGGCAGGTGCCAGGCGAGCACGGCCGCGCGCCAGGCCCCGCCGAGGCCGGACAGCCCCAACACGATGCCGAAGTAGGCGGCCGGCGTGTTCGCGGCGACTTCCCTAATGCGCTGCGCGAGGTGGAGGCGTGGGCCGGCGACGATAGAGACCGTGGTCATGACCGTTCTCCTGTGAGGTCGGGATGTTGTCGGGCGGGCGCTGCGCCCACCGCTTCTCGACAAGGATGATAATGGACGACGGCCCCGATCTTTATTCCTCTCTCGGCAATGGAGAGGTTCGCGACGCGATGCTTGAGGGCAGCCGCTCAGCCACCGATCTCGGCGTCTTCGAAACATGAAGAAGCGGTGGTGGAGATGGATAGGACCTGGTTCGTCACGGGCTCGTCGCGTGGCCTCGGCCGGGCCTTGGCCCAGGCCGTCGTCGCGGCGGGCGAGCGGCTCTGCGCGACGGCGCGCGACCCTGCCGCGCTCGTGGACCTCGTCGAGGCCGGCGGCGAGCGCGTGCTCGCGTTGTCTCTCGACGTCACCGACGAGGAGGCGGCGCATCGGGTAGTCGAGGCTGCCGTAGAGCGGTTCGGACGCGTCGACGTCGTCGTCAACAACGCCGGGTACGGCGACGTCGCGCCCATCGAGGACACCGACCTCGCCTCGTTCCGGGCGCAGGTCGAGACGAACCTGTTCGGGGTCGTCAACGTGACCAAGGCGGCCATTCCCCTCTTTCGGACGCAGCGCCGTGGCCACTTTCTGCAGGTCTCCTCCATCGGGGGGCGAACCGGCGCGACTGGTCGCGGCCCGTACTCGGCCGCGAAGTTCGGCGTGGAGGGGTTTTCCGAGGTTCTCGCCATCGAGATGAAGCCCTTCGGCGTGCACGTCACCATCGTGGAGCCCGGCGGCTTACGGACGGACTTCGCGGGATCGTCGACGCGCATCGCCGAAGGCAGTCCGGCTTACGCCGAGACCGTCGGCCAGGTCGCCGCCATGCAGCGGGCCTACGACGGCAAACAGCCCGGCGACCCAGAGCGCGCCGCCCGGGCGATGATGACCGTGGTCTCGGCGAAGGCCCCGCCGCTGCGTCTGGTGCTGGGTAGCGACGCCTACGCGCGGGCCGAGGCCGGCGACGAGGCGCGGCTGGCCGAGTTGCGTGCCTGGCGCGAGCTCAGCCTCTCGACCGACTTCCAACCTTGACGCCAGGTCTCCCCCGCAGATGCCCCGCTCTCACGGTCATCGAAACGCGGCAGGAATGCCAAGGACCGCACCCCCATGAAGGGGGCGCGGTCCGCGTCGCGCCTACCAGCCAGGCCCCTCAGAAGGGTCAGCGCTTCGCCACCTGCTTGTCGAGGAAGCCGCGGATGAGGGGCGCCATCTCATCCAGCTTGTCCTCTAGCGCGAAGTGGCCAGTGTCGAGGATGTGCAGCTCCGCGTCCGGCAAGTCCTTCAGGTAGGGGTGCGCCCCTTCCTCGGGGAAGATCTTGTCGTTCTTGCCCCAGACGATCAGCGTCGGCGGCTTGCGCTCGCGGAAGAATGCCTGGAATTGCGGGTAGAGCGGCACGTTCGTGCGGTAATCGTAGAATAGGTCGAGTTGGATGTCCTTGTTGCCGGGCCGGTCGAGCAGGGCCTGGTCGTGGACCCAGTTGTCCGGGCTGATCCTGGAGACGTCCCGCACGCCGTCGGTGTACTGGAAGATCGTCGTGGGGAGGGTCACCAGACCCGACAGTGCCTCGCGGCTCTTGGCCGAGCCGTCGGCCCAGTAGGCCTTGATCGGATCCCAGAACTCGCGCAACCCCTCGTCGTAGGCGTTGCCGTTCTGGACGATCAGGCCGGTCACCCAGTCGGGGTGCTTGAGGGCGAGGCGGTAGCCAACCGGCGCGCCGTAATCCATCACGTACATCGCGTAGGACTTGGCGCCGAGTTGGCCGAGCAGGCCGTCCACAAGGTCGGCGTAGTGGCCGAAGGTGTAGGCGAACTGGGTGTGGTCGGGCGCGTCGCTCTGGCCGAAGCCGGGGTAATCGGGCGCGATGACGTGGTAGTGGTCCGCGAGCGTCGGGATCAGGTTGCGGAACATGTGCGAGGAGGTCGGGAATCCGTGCAGGAGCAGCACGACCGGGCCGTCGGCCGGGCCGGCCTCGCGGTAGAAGACCTTCACGCCGTCGACCGTCGCGGAACGGTAGTGAACCGTCGCCAGTGTCTGGGCGGCGACCAGGGCCTGCTCTGCCTTGGCTTGAGGGGGAAGGACGGTGCCGGCCGTCGTGAGCATCAGGGCAAGCAGAAGGTGTTTCATCGGTGTCTCCTTTCGCGGGGGCGTCGAGGACCTCGCCGCCTCATGGAGACATCATCGGTGTTCAGCTTGCAGGCGTTAATCGGCGTCGTGTGGAAGGCATTGTTGTCGCCTGCGGAATAGATAGTATCGCTTGGTTCCGATGACCTCGGCTAGGTCGAACCGACCCGGACCGACGCCTCGCGTCGACCCTGCGCCCGCTCAGTTGAGCAGGCGGTTGGCCCGCAGCCGCGCCACGGCCAGGTCGACGAAGGTCCTCACCTTGGCCGGCGCCTGCCGCCCCTCGGGGTAGACCACATGGATGGGCAGCGGCTCCTCCTCGTAGTCGGCGAGCACGACCTGCAGGCGGCCTCCCAGCAAGGCGGAGCCGATCTGGTAGTGCAGCACCCGGGTCAGGCCCCAGCCCGCGAGCGCCGCGGCGATGCCGGCCTCGTTCGTGTTGCTCATCAGGGCGGGATGGACCGTCACGCGCTGATCCTGCGCGAACCGCCACTCCATCGAGGCCCAGGCGCCCGTGGACATGGCGACGCGGTGGTCCCTCAGGTCCTGCGGGCTCTGCGGGACGCCGTGCCGCTCGAAGTAAGCCGGTGAGCCGCAGACGACGCGGCGCACCGACCCGACCCGCGCGGCTGTAAGGCCAGAATCCGAGAGGTGGCCGATGCGCACGGCGACGTCGATGCCTTCCTCGACGATGTTCACCTGCCGGTCGACGAACAGCGTCCGTGCCGCCATGGTCGAGTAGGCGTCGAGGTAATCGGTCACGATGGGCAGCACGTGCATGTGGCCGAACAGGACCGATGCTGTCACCGTGAGGGTTCCGGACGGCGTCGCGTAGGAACCTGCGGCGGCGGCCTCGGCCTCGACGATGTCGGAAAGGATTCGCCGGCAATCCTCGTAGTAGCGGCCACCGGCCTCGGTGAGCTTCACCGAGCGCGTGGTGCGCACGAACAGCCGGGCGCCGATGGTCTCTTCCAGCGCGGCGACGGCCCGCGTCACGGCCGGCGGGCTCATGTGCATCAGGCGCGCGGTCTCCGCGAAGCTCGCCGTCTCCGCGACCTTCGCGAAGATCCGCATGGCCTGCCAGCGGTCCATGTCCCTGCTCCCCCGTCCCCAGCGGCCCGGCCATCGTGGCCTTGACGAATACAGCTGTTCGAGCATGCGCGCCGCCAAGCCGTCGCACCATGGTGAACGGCATGCCGGGCCAGGCCGCCTAGCCTTCGCGGGCGACCGTGGGATCCGGGTCCGGCGCCGCTCCGTCGCCAGCGAGCTCTACGGCGAGGCTCTCGATCTCGCGGCAGACCTCGGCGGGGATGCCTGACCAGACCGCCCGCGCACGCGCCTCGTAAAGGCGCCCGCCGTCCCGGGAGGCCGCCGCCAGGGCTAGGACCAGCGCCCGCGACGTGCGCGCGTCGAAGCTCCGGCCGCGACGCGCGGCGTCGACCTCGGCGCCGCACATCCCGAGCCCGCGGGCCTCCGCTTCCCGCCCTGGAGAAACGGGCGGGTCGCGGCCGTCCTCGGCCAGGGCGAGCGCGACGGACAGGCGCACGCGCCCGTCCAGGGTGAAGGAAGACATGGCCGCATTCCCACGCTTCGAGGGTCGGTTCAGAAGCCGAAGTGGCTGAGACCCGGATGGTCGTCGGGCCGGCGCCCCAGCGGCCAGCGGAACCGGCGCTCGGCCTCGCTGATCGGGTGTTCGTTGATGCTGGCGTGGCGGGCCCGCATCAGCCCGTCCTCGGCGAACTCCCAGTTCTCGTTGCCGTAGGCCCGGAACCACTGGCAGCTGTCGTCGCGATACTCGTAGGCGTAACGCACCGCGATGCGGTTGCCGGTGAAGGCCCAGAGCTCCTTGATCAGGCGGTAGTCGAGCTCGCGGTTCCACTTGCGGGTGAGGAAGGCCTGGACCTCCTCCCGGTTCGTGACGAACTCGGCCCTGTTCCGCCAGCGGGTGTCGGTCGTGTAGGCCAGGGCGACCTTGGCCGGATCACGGCTGTTCCAGCCGTCCTCGGCGAGGCGGACCTTCTCGATGGCGCTCTCCTCGGTGAACGGCGGCAGCGGGGGACGGGACATCGGCTTCTCCTCGGGGTTTTCGGGGTGGACGCGTGTCGGGAGGTCGGTCGGCAGGCCGGCGGGACGGGACCCTCAGCCATCGCCCTCGGTCAGAGGGCGAGATGAACGGGGTCGCTCCCCGCGGCCGGGGTGGCCGAGCAGATCAGCACCTCGTCGGCCGCGTGGGGAGCGGTGGGCGCCTTCGCGTAGGTGACCGCACCTTTCAGGAGCTTCGTCCGGCAGGTGCCGCAGGTTCCGGTCCGGCAACTGAACTCCGGGCTGAGGCCGCGGGCCTCGGCGAGTTCGAGCAGCGTTCCGGCGTCCGGCGTCCAGCGCGCCTCCTTCGACGAGTTCAGGAAGGCGACCGGAACCGGCTCCGTCGACGCGGGCGGCAGCGCGGCCGCCCCGGCATCCGCCGGTATGCTCCGGACCAGGGACGAGGGACCGAAGGTCTCGGCGTGGATGCGCTCGTCGGCGACGTTCAGGTCCCGCAGCCCGTCGTAGAGCGCCTGCGTGAAGGCCGCCGGACCGCAGAGGTAGAAGTCGTAATCGCCGAACGGCAGCACGCGGGCGAGCAGCGCCATGTCGACCCGGCCAGCGACATCGTAGTCGACACCCGCCATCGCATCCCCGGGTGCGCTCAGCACCCGCACGACCCTCACCGCGCTCCCGGCCGCGGCGGCGAGCTCGGCCACCTCCCTATCGAAGGGACGCTCCTCCTTGGAGCGGGCCGCCTGGACCAGTGTGGTCGGCCGGATGCCCCGGGTGCGCAGGCCCTCGTAGACGAGGTGGCGCAGCATCGCCAGCAGCGGCGTGATGCCGATGCCGCCGGCGAGCAGCACGGCCGGCCGCTTGGCATGGGCGTCGATGGTGAAGCCGCCGGCCGGCGCCCGCGCCTCGACCAAGTCGCCGACCCGCAGCGTGTCGTGGAGGTGCCCGGACACAGTGCCATCGCGCTTGACGCTGATCCGGTAGACCGCGTCCGATGGCGCGACCGAGAGCGTGTAGGTGCGGATGACCGGCTTGTCCGCGCCGGGGAGCGGCACACGGATGGGCAGGTGCTGCCCCGCCTGGTGCGGGATCAGCCCGGACCCGTCCGCAGGCTGGAGGTGGAAGGAGCGGATCGTGCGGCTCTCGTCGACGATCTTCGTGACCGTGAACGGGCGCCATTGCGTCGCGAGGTCGGCGGCCCGGAGCCGGTCGGCGGCCGCGTGCCAGTCACCGGTCATCAGGGAGTTCGGCGACCAGCCGTCCGCCTGAAACGTCCAGCGCAGGGGCAGCGCGCCCCGCCGCCGCACGACCCGGCGGGGCCGGAACGTCCACAGCCGTTCAGCGCCCTGGAAGGCGGCGATCTCGGGGGAGGACAGGACGACCTCGGAGTCGCCCGTCATCTGCAGGAGGTCGCCGGTCTCGAAGTCGGCGAAGACGAGGCCGGCCCGGCCGTTCAGGAGGATGTTGCCGAGCGTGGCGAAGAACAGGTTGCCGGCGAAGTCGGGGACCGTGAGCGTCCCGTCCTCGGCGACGCGAACGAAGCCGGCCTTGCCGCCGCGGTGCGAGACGTCGACCTGGCGGCGGCCGTCACGCTCGGCGTAGGAGGCGACGAAGAACGTGTCGGCACCCTCGACGATGGCGCGCGCGTCCGCGTCGAGGCCGGCGTTCTCCTCGACGGTTCCAGAAAAGGGCTCACGCGGGTCGCGGACGAAGGCGAAGTCGCGCAGCTGGATGTACTGCGGGCAATTGCCGAAGCTCTGGTCGACCGCGAAGTTCAGAACGCCGTCCGCCGCGGCGCGGATGAGGCCGTTGACGCGGTTGCGTCGGCGGTTGTGCAGCTCGATCCCGAGGAGCCCGATGGCCTCCCCGTCGCGCAAGCCCGCGCTCGCCGGGTCGCTCGGATCCGGCCGCACCGCGATGTCCAGTGTCGTCGGCGTCGGCGAGGCGATAAACCCGGGACCGCCGGCGACCAGCGTCGCCCAGGCGTCGCCCCGACCGTCGACGCTGCCGGCCACGATGAACGGGATCTGTTCGTAGAACGCGCGGTGTTGGTCGGGCATGAAGTCCCGCACCACGCGGCGCCCGACCTGCTCCATCCGCTCGGCCACGCCGACCTGCTGCTGGATGGCCTTCTCGCCCGGATGCCAGGGCGAGGACTTCGTGACGGTCGGACCGTCGCTCATGATACTCTCCCGTCCGGTTCGGTCGGGCGCGCGCACCGGCGCGCCCGAACAAGCGGGGTCACGCCGCGGCCGTGAGGCCGGCCGGCGTCTGGACGAAGGGGACGAAGCCCGGCAAGGCCTCGATGCGGCGGAGGAAGGCGTTGACGTTGACGTAGCTTGAGAGGTCGACGTTGCCCTCGGGTGCACGCGCCAGGTAGCTGTAGAGCGCCACGTCCGCGACGGTGGGCCGCTCGCCAACCAGCCATTCCCGGCCCGTCAGATGCGCCTCCAGGCGGCCCAGCAGCGTGTGCGCCCGCCCGATCACCTCCTCGGGCCGGAAATTGGCACCGAAAACGGTGACGAGGCGCGCGGCGGCCGGGCCGTAGGCCAGTTCGCCGGCCGACACCGACAGCCAACGCTGCACGGCGGCCTCACCCTCGGCATTCTCCGGCAGCCAATCGGTCCGCCCCAGCTTGCGCGCCACGTAGACGAGGATGGCGTTCGAGTCGGAGACGACGGTTCCGTCGTCGTCGAGGACCGGCACCTGGCCGAACGGATTGAGGGCAAGGAACTCGGGCCGCTTGTGGGCGCCTGCCTTGAGGTCGACCTCAATCGCATCGTGCGGCACGCCGAGCAACGAGAGGAACAGGCGGGCCCGATGCGCGTGGCCCGAGAGGGGATGATGGTAGAGCTTCATGACCGCGTTCCCTGCTTTCTGTCCGGGTGAAGCCCGAACCACATTGGCAAGGTGACGCGATCAGGGGGTCGGGAGAATGCTCGACCTCCGCAGTTCATTGTTGTCGCGAGCGGAACAATCCATCCTGACGGGCCCGGCCGGTGCGGGATGCACGGCCGGGTCCCTCGAAACGGGTCACGCCTGACCTTTGGCGGCCAGAAAGCTCGCGTAGATGTTGCCGGCGAAGGGCAGGTGGTCGCCCATCAGCCTAGCGTGCGCCTCGCCGGTGGCCGATTGCCAGTGGCCAAGAAGCTCGGCGCCGACCGCGACCCAGGTGATCGGCACGACGCCTGCCTGCACCATGCGGGCGACGGCCGCTTCCTCGACGAGCTTGCTCCAGGTGCCCGATGCATCCAGCACCGCGTAGACGTCGTAGCCCGCCTCGCGGGCCGCGAGCGCGGCGAAGGCCACGCAAACCTCCGTCGAAATGCCGGCGATCAGGAGCTTCTTCCGACCGGTCGCCTTCACGGCGGCGGCGAAGTCGGCGTTGTCGAAGGCGTTGATCTCGCCCGGCCGGTGCACGACGGTCGCGTCGGGCAGGCCCTGGGCGACGACCGGCAAGACCGGCCCGTTCGGGCCGTCGGCCGCGCTGGTGGTGACGATGGCCGGCAGCTTGTAGATCTGGGCGATGGTGACGAGCGCCTTCACGTTGTTCAGGAAGTCCGCGGGCGTCTGGGTCTGCACGCCGTTGGCAAGACCGGTCTGGTGGTCGACGAACAGGACGGCGGCGTTCTCGGCGGTCAATCTCTCGTAGGACATGGTGCTCTCCTTCGGTGGGGATGGTCCCGCTTCGGAGCCACCCGGCACGATGAAGATGCCGTTCCATGAGAAGGGCCACTAGCCGCCACTTCCGGCACTCTGCGTCCCTGAAACCGGAACGCCGCCGGAACGCTTGCCAGGGCGGCACCTGTCGCTGCAAGGGGGCCTTATCGGCCGAACCGCTCGATCAGCAGGTCGGTGAGCGCCTGAACCTTGCGCGAGGAGTGCTGCCCCGGTGGGCGCACGACGAACATCCCGATGGAGGGAAGCGCATAGCGCGGCATGACCGGTATCAGGGTCCCGGCTGCGACGTAGGGTTCCGCGATGACATCGGGCAGCGCGGCGATACCCGCACCCGCGGCCGTCGCTTCCGCGATGGCCACCGCGCTGTCGGCCCGGAAGCGGCCCGTCGGGCGGACCGGGAACGGCTTGCTCCCGGCGCTGAACGTCCAGGTTTCCGTCGCGATCATCACGGCGGGATGGCCGGGCACGTCCTCGGGCGTCTCGGGGGCGCCGTACGTGGCGACATAGTCCGGGCTTGTGAACAGCCGCACGGAGAAGGATCCGATGCGGCGCGCGACCAAGTTCGAATCCGCCAGGTAGCCGACCCGGATGCCGCAATCGAAGCCCTCGGTGACGAGATCGACGTAGCGGTCGCTGTAGCGGCAGTTGATATGCAGTTGGGGATGGCGACGGGTCAGCTCCGCGATGGCCGGCGCGAAGTGCGTCGGGCCGAACGTGGAGGGTACGGCAACCCGCAGGAGGCCGCGGAGCTCGCCGCCAACCGCGACCGCCTCCAGCGCGGCGTCTACCTCCGTGCAGATCCGTGCCGCATGTTCCCGGAACGTCGTGCCCGCCTCGGTCAGGGCCGCGCCCCGGGTAGTACGGGCGAGGAGTTGTGTTCCGAGCTCGGCCTCCAGCCGCAGAAGCCGCCGGCTGACAATCGACTTCGCCAAGTTGAGGCGGCGTGAGGCGGCCGAGACCCCTCCCGCGTCGGCGACTTCCACGAAGGTCCTCAGGTCGTCCACGTCCATCGCGTTCCGCTTCCCGGGACGGAGCTTGCCCGGATCGGACGATACCGTCCCTGGTACGACGACGCTACGTTCCATGGAGGAGATGCCCACCGAGAAAGGACGACGACCATGGACGTGACCAAGCTCAGACGCGGCGACCGCATGGGTGACCCAACCCGTGGCTTCGCCGTCGAGATCATCCGTCCCGGGCTGAGCCTCGGCGGCGGAGATAGCGGCCTAGGCGCCATCGGCCGGATCGACCGCGCCACCGTGGCGCCCGGGCACGTCATCGGGATGCACCCGCACCGCGACGACGAAATCCTGACCTACGTCCGGGCCGGACGGATGCTCCACCGGGACACGGTCGGAAACGCGGAGGAGATCACGGCGACGCGCCTGATGATGATGAACGCCGGCCACACCTTCCAGCACGAGGAGCGCATGCTGGACCACGGCCCGGTCGAGGCACTGCAGATCTTCCTGCGGCCGCGGGCGGCCGACCTCGGACCCAAGGTCCAGTTCCACGACTTCGGGGAGGTGTTGAGCCACGGCAAGTGGCGCCTCATCGCCGGGCCCGAGGGCGCGCCGCTGGAGGTCCGAGCCCAGGCATGGGTCTCCGACGCGCATGTTGCGGCCAGGGCAGCGTTGTCCCTGCCGCCGCTTCCGGCGCCCGATGCGGTTCGCCTGCTCCACGTCTTCGGCGGCGACGTCGAGGTCGGCGGCTTGACGCTGCGGGCGGGTGGTACGGCGTACCTCAAGGGGGACGGCGGGAGGGTGCTGGCCGGCTCCGACGCCGACCTCGTCCTCTTCGTGACCGATCAGGGCGCACCGGTTTTCCGCGGTGGCATGTTCAGCGGGAACGTACTCGCTGATTAATCGCGCGTTCCGCGCACCGGTCGTGTCCCTCGATGGAATTATCGAACTCGACCGGGGCGCGCAGCGGAAGGTGCAACGGTGGAGGTCGGTTGCGAGGCCGGTGCGCGTCGAGAGCCGGACCCATAGTCTTCCACCACGTAGTGAACCGCACTGACATGCCTGCTACCCGTCGGTCGCTAATATGCCCGTAGCTGCTGATGTCGTGGCCGCCGCTCATAGGTCCGCTTCTTCCTACCAAGCGGAGTTCTGGGCTCGCAGGCTTGAAGGTCTGCAAGGGGTCAGGAGTTAGCACGCCGACTGGTCGGCTACGCGCCATAAGCGGTCTTTTAAATGGAGCCGTTGGAACGGCCGCTTAGCTTCCGAAAGCTGCCATTGGCAGGAAATGGCAGGTCCGGGCGGCCACAACATCCTAACATTGTGGGGCATTAAATCACTCTCGGCCGTAGGGCGCGAGCTGCGGATCGACCGGGATCGCCGGCAACCGCCCCATGAACGCGCTGGCATGCCCGACCCTTGAACCACCCGCGGCTACCGTGCCCGACGGGAGCGAGGAGGGGGCCTTGTCCCCGATCCGCGCGAGCCGGGTGGGGACCGGGTGCATCGCGGCTTGGGTCAGACGTTCCGTGTGCGGGTCTGCTATGCTGAAAGCCGACGCGACCTGTCGATGCCGGCCGACGACGGTCGGCGGGAGGCTGGCATGAAACCACGCTCTGCCCTCGTGCTGGCGATGGTCTTGGTAGCCGGGCCGGCCTCGGCCGACCCGGTCGAGCTCGCCACCTTCCGCGATCTGCCGCGGCCGAAGCCCAACCTGCAGGTAACGTACGGCGAGGCTCCCGCGCAGGGCGTCGACGTCTTCCTGCCCGAGGGTCACGGCCCGCACCCGGTCGCGGTCCTCATCCACGGCGGCTGCTGGAGCGCTGGGACTGCCGGGCGCGAGCAGATGCGCCATTTGGGACCGGAGCTGACGCGTCGGGGCATCGCTGTGTGGAGCATCGGCTACCGCCGTGCCAACGAGGCCGGCGGTGGCTATCCCGGCACCTACCAGGACGTCGCTTCCGCGCTCGATCGGCTCGCAGAGGACGCGCCCAGCCACGGGCTGGACCTCTCGCGGGTCGTGCTCGTCGGACACTCGGCAGGCGGCCATCTCGCGCTGTGGGCGGCCTCGCGCGGCTCGGTTCCGGCCGCGAGCCCCCTGCACGGGCCGCCCCGGTTCGTGCCGCGCGCCGTGATCAGCCTGGGCGGCGTAGGCGACCTCGCGACTTTCGCCCGGTTCGTCTCGGTGCTGTGCGGCCCCGGCATCGCGGAACGGCTCGCCCCGGCGGCCACGCTCGCGGAGGTCTCGCCCGCGGCCCTGACGCCGTCGGTCGGGTCGGTCGTCATGGTCAGCGGCGTGCTAGACCGGCTGGTGCCGCCCTGGGTCGCCTACGACTATGCCCGCGCCCTGCGGGGTAGGGTCGCGACCGCACCGAGGCTCGTCGATGTCCCGGACGCCGGCCACTTCGACCTGGTCACGCCATCCACCCCAGCCTGGGGGGAGGTGAGCGTCCTCGTCGAGCAGGCCCTTGAGCCCTGATTGGCCGCCTGCCCGAAGGCAGCCACCGCGAAATCGATGAAGCTCCGGAACTTGGACGTGACGCGCCTCGCCGAGCGTGCGGCCACCTCGGCCGGCGCTCAGTCTTGAAGGACACGGCGCTTGTCCCGCTCGGTGCCAGATCTCACCTTCACCACATGCGCAACGAGTTCGGCGTCATCATCGTAGGAGGAGGCGCCGCCGGCATTGGCGCGGCACGGCGCCTCGCAGGGTGCGGAGAGGCGGCGCTGATACTAGAGGCGTCCTCGCGCCTCGGGGCCGCGCATTCACGTAGGATCTTGGGGGGTTATGCGCGAATGGGCGGCAGCGGGTCGAGGACGTCCTGCGAGCGATGCCGTTCCGACATGCTGCCGAGGTCAGCGCGGCCTCATCCGACCAGGGCCGGACGTCACGAGCCGGGTCCGGGCCCTTCGCGCCGCGCTCATCGTGATGCCGTCGCTAGTCCCGCACGAAGAGCCTGCGGGAGAGGCGTGCTGCGAAGAACTCGGCCAAGGCCTCGACCTTGGCGGGCCGCGCCTGGGAGCTCGGCGTGACGAAGGAGAGCGCACCGCCCGGCAGATGCCAGTCCGGCAGCAGCCCCTCCAAGCGACCGTCGGCAAGGTATTCGCCGGCGATGAAGTCCGGCAGTTCCGCTACACCGAGGCCATCCAGGAGGGCCGGCAGCAGCGCGTCCGCGTTCGTCACCCGCAGGGGACCGGCCGGCACGATTGTCGCCTCCTCTCCACTCCGTCCGGCGAAGCGCCAGACGCCCTGGCGGGCGCGGTAGGCGTAGCCGAAGCAGTGTTCCGGCCTCAGGTCCTGCGGGTGTGCCGGACGGCCGTGCCGCGCGACGTAGGCCGGCGCCGCCACGACGAGAGGGGTGACCGGCAGGAGACGCCGGGCGACGAGCGAGGAATGAGGCAGCGCCGCGATCCGCAGGGCCGCGTCGAAGCCCTCGCCCACCAGATCGACCGTGGCGTCGGAGAGATGCAGGTCGACCGCGATCTCAGGGTAGAGCCGGAACAGGTCCGGGAGGAGAGGCGCAACCCAGCGTAGGCCGAATGACATCGGCACCGCGAGCCGCACCGTGCCGCGTGGCCGGCTCGACAGCTCGCGCGCCGCATCCTCCGCCGCCTCCGCCTCGCGGTAGGAGCGGGCCGCGCCCTCGACCACCCGCAGGCCGAACTCGGTCAAGGCAAGCTGGCGTGAGGTTCGGTTGAACAGGCGCCCGCCGAGCCGTTCCTCCAACCGGCTGACGGCCCGAGAGACGGTCGCGACCGACACGCCTGCAGCGCGGGCCGCGCCCGCGTAGGAGCGCTCCTCGGCGACCTTGGCGAAGAGGGCGAGGCCTTCGAAATCCGGCAGCTTCGACATCGACAGATCTGCAACGATGGTTTGCGGACGTTTCTATATCGCAAGCGCGGCCATGGAGCCATCTTCCGCTCACCAACCCGAACGGGAGTGACCCAACCATGCCCCAGAAGCTTACCGACAAGGTCGCCGTCGTGACCGGCGGCACCAGTGGCATCGGCCTCGCCACCGCCAAACGCTTCGCCGCCGAGGGCGCGCGCGTCTTCGTCACGGGCCGCCGGCAGGCCGAGCTCGACAAGGCCGTTGCCGAAATCGGCCCGGCCGCCACCGGCGTGCAGGCGGATGCCTCCAAGCTCGCCGACCTCGACCGGCTCTACGAGCAGGTGAAGGCGCAGGCCGGCCGGATCGATGTGCTGTTCGTCAACGCCGGCGGCGGCTCGATGCTGCCGCTCGGCGAGATCACCGAGGCGCAGTACGAGGACACCTTCGGCCGCAACGTGAAGGGCGTGCTGTTCACGGTGCAGAAAGCGCTGCCGCTTCTGGCGAGCGGCGCCTCCGTAATCCTGACTGGCTCGACGGCGGGCACGGAGGGTACCGAGGCCTTCAGCGTCTACGCGGCGTCGAAGGCGGCGGTGCGCGCCTTCGCCCGCAACTGGATCCTCGACCTGAAGGGGCGTGGCATCCGGGTGAACACGCTCAGCCCCGGGGCGACCCGCACGCCGGGCCTTGTCGAACTCGCCGGACCGGACGCGGCCCAGCAGCAGGGCCTGCTCGACTACCTCGCCTCGAAGATCCCGATGGGCCGGGTCGGCGAGGCCGACGAGATCGCGAAGGTGGCCGTGTTCCTGGCCTCTGACGACGCGAGCTTCGTCAACGGCATCGAGCTCTTCGCCGATGGTGGGCAGGCCCAGGTCTGAGCCTCCCACGACAGCCATCCAGGACGCCGGCCGCCTCATGCCGGCGTCCCTGTCCCAGACTTTCAGTGCGACTGACTTCACCGGGGATCTGAAGGCGATCCATGTGCCCGTATTGGTGATGCATGGCGAGGACGATCAGATCGTTCCAATCCACAACTCCGCTATAAAGTCGATCAAGCTGCTTAGAAGCGGTACGCTCAAGACCTACCCAGGGCTACCGCACGGTATGTGCCAGACGCATCCGGACCTAATAAACTCTGATTTGCCTGCCTTCATACACAGCTAATCTGCTCGGTGAGGTTCCGCGGACTGGGAATTTCTTCGAAGCATCGTTCGGATTTTTGTGACCTCCTCTATCGATCATTATCGGGCACGCTTCGACTATCCCAAGCCCGAAGCGTGTCGGCAACAAAGTCGAGAAAAACTTGCAGGCGTTCGGGCGCTAAGCGAGCATAGGCGTGAAGCGCGTACACCGGCACAGTTGCCAACGGTACGTCGGAGAGGACGCGTCGTAGGCGTCCTGACGCCAGGTCGTGGCTCACGGACCTGTGAAGAATTTGCGTAATCCCGAGCCCGTTCACAGCAGCGATGCGCAACGCCTCGCCATCATCGGCGTCGAAAGCGCCAGCTGGCAGCGCCACCGTTGGCCCCCATGCCGACCGCACCGGATAAGGCAAACCACCAAGTCTATAGCGGACATGCGTGTGTCTTTGCAGGTCGGTCAGGGTGTTGGGTGTACCGACGCGGTCGAGATAAGCGGGAGCGGCGACTAGCACGAGCTCTAGCGTCCCGAGTAACCGCGCGGTCAGTTCCGTGTCCGGCGGCGTACCTGCCCGGATCGCGACGTCATAGCCCTCGTGAATAAGATCAACCCGCCGATCACTCAGATTTGCCTCAAGTCTCATCCGAGGATGACATGGTAAAAACACGCGTGTGATCGGCTCCAACAACGCGCGACCTAGTTCCGCCGGCATGGTCACCTTGATCCTGCCGTTAGAAGACTGCTCACCAACCATGCCGCTCGCGTCCTCAATGGCATGCACGAGTGGGGCAATGCGGTCATAATAAGCTTGGCCTTCTTCGGTAAGCGCCAGTGATCGCGTCGAACGATGAAATAACCGGACTTTCAAGCGCCGCTCGAGCCGGGCGATACTCTTGGAAATGGCAGAAGGCGTCGTCTCTAGCAATCGAGCCCCTGCGGTGAAGGAGCCTGCCTCCACCGCTCGGACAAAGGCGCCGAGACCATGCATACGATCCATCGCTATTACTCGCCTTTTGGAACAAGTGGATGGTTCAGTGACGGACTTAGCACGACGCTAGGAAGAGACGAGATTGCAACAGCCAACAAAAGGAACGGCCATGCATCTCAAAGACAAAGTAGCAATCGTCACCGGAGGTAACAGCGGGATCGGCTTCGCGATTGCCCGCACATTCGTGGATGAAGGCGCGCAAGTCATCATCGTCGGGCGCCGCCAGAATGCAGTAGATAAGATTGCAGCACAGCTCGGTGCATCCGCATATGGCATTATCGGCGATGTCGTCGAGCTCGCCACCCATCAGCGTGTCGCCGACTTCGTGTCCGAGCGATTCGGAAAAGCGGACATCTATGTTGCCAATGCCGGCATCAATGTCATTGCGACGACATTGGACGTGTCGGTCGATGATTATGATAGGCAGTTCGCTACAAATGCACGCGGTGTCTTCTTCGGCGTTCAGGCCATCTTGCCGCATATCCGCGACGGCGGCAGCATCATTTTGACCAGCTCGATCGCAACCGCAAAGGTACTCGACGGACACGCGGCCTATGCCGGTGCAAAGGCTGCGACGGAAGCATTTGCACGTAGCTGGGCGTTGGAGCTTAAGGACCGGCGCATCCGCGTCAACGTGCTCAGTCCCGGCCCGACCGACACGCCCATCCTCGGCAAGCTGGGCATTGCCGTGGAGGCGCGTCCTGCACTTGAGGCGCAGCTCACCAAGATTATCCCTCTGGAGCGCCTTGGCACCGCGGAGGAACTGGGGCGCGCCGCACTCTTCCTCGCATCCGATCAGTCCAGCTTCATCACCGGGGTCAACCTCCGCGTCGATGGCGGCATCTCACTTGCCTGAATGTCGAAAACGAGCATGATGTTCAATACCTCGGACTTCACTGTTGGCGTCTTCATGTTGGCACTCATTTTGGTCTGAAGACGGATAGTGGACGCAAAGGTGTGGCAGATACTGACCTGACCGGTATTTTGGACCGAGCCGAGTGAGAGGCTACTGCATGGCCGCTGCCATGGGTAGGCGGAAGGCCAGATCGGGGAAGCTGACAGGCGCGGGCGGGCCGGTAGCCTAAGGACGAGTGCGGCCGGACGCGGTTGTAGGTGGTCTGCCACAGGGCGATCACGGCCTGGGCTTCCTTGAGTGAGTAGAAGATCTCCTGGCGCAGGCACTCGTCGCGCAGCTCTGCTCGGAGATCTCCACCTCCTTGCACGCCAACGCCAAACTCTTGCCCTGGGCGGTCTGAACCTCGATCTGGCGCAGCTTCAGCACGACCTGCTCCGCGCTCGCCTTCTGTCCTCGTCGCATGTCCGACTCCCTCGGTCCAAGCTGATCCTCTCAATCAGCCCGGTCCAAAGCCAGCCGGTCAGGTCACACCAGCACGGACATAAAAGCAGCCATCCGCGGCCATGAAATGTCAAAAGACCTAGCTGTCTTCTTTTGCGGAAGTTCCTGAACTTAAATCTTATGAAAACCAGTCCACTCAGCGGACAGCTGCCACAGGCGCTCCGCCGCCTCCGGATCGCAAGCCCAGGAGCTGACGCCCTTCCTCCCACCGCCTCCCTCGTTGACGATGGCAATGTCGCAGTCCTCGCAGTAGACGCCGCCAAGGCCGTCGAGACGCGGGTTCGTGGCGCACCAAACGCTGGTCGCGGCCCCTTGCTCCATCGTCTTCATCCCGCGTTTGGGATCGATGATGGGGCGGCCCTCCTCGTCCAGCGCGTCGAACGAGGCGATCTCCTCGGGGCTGAGATGGCGTGCGAGATTGGTCAGGATTTGGCCTGGATGAAGCGAGAAGGCCTGGATGCCGTGACTACGTCCCCGGCGGTCGAGTGCCATTGCGAAGAGGGCGTTGGCTGTCTTTGACTGCCCATAGGCGACCCACTTGTCGTAGCGACGAACCCGGAAATCGATATCTTTGAAGTCGACCCCGGCGATCTGGTGGCCGCGCGACGAGACGCTAACGACGCGTGCACCCTGTGCTGAAACGAGGGCTGGCCAAAGGCCGAGCGTGAGACGGAAATGGCCGAGATGGTTCGTCGCGAACTGCGCCTCGTGTCCTTCAGCGTCCCGCGTTTCCGGTGTCGCCATGATGCCCGCGCTGTTGACCAGAATCGACACGGGCCGGCCAGCGGACACGACACGATTAGCGAAGGTGGCGACCGATCGGTGATCGGCAAGGTCCAGGAGTTCGACCGCTGCGCCCTTGAGGCCGCTTAAGGCGAAGCTTGCCCGCTCGGGATCGCGCGCCGGGACGATCACGTGGGCCCCGGCGTGAACGAGCGCGCGTGTCGTCTCGAGTCCAAGGCCCGAAGCTCCTCCGGTCACGATGGCAAGTTTTCGCGAGAGATCGATTCCAGAGACGACCTCCATAGCGGTACTGGCAGCGCCGAAGCCGGAGCCGATGGGCGTTTGCTGTGTCATGCTGATGTCCTGCGTGAGCCGGCGCGCTGTGCAGAAGCATGAAGCGCTTTGCGAGGCTGAATGTCGCGTAGGGCGGCTCGGGGGCGCCCGCTGTCTGATTAGTGTGTCCGCAAGGTTGGATTCGGTCTCACCGCGAGAGCCTGCGCGACGTGGCGGAGCTTGTCGGGATTGCGGGTGATGTAGATCGCCGTGATCCGGCCGTCCTCAATGGCGAGCGCAGTGGTTTGGAGAACGTCGCCGCGTTCGCGGCTGATATAGCCGGGCAAGCCGTCGATCCAGACGGGTTCGAGCATCTGCGCCCAGCCTTGTCCCCATTTGCGCCGCACACCCTCGAACATGCGCAGGAGGCGGTCCAATCCAGTGATGGGGTTGATGAAGGCCAAAACCTTGCCGCCGCCATCGGAGCGCAGCACCGCGTTCTCGGCGAGAAGTGTACGCAGCGCTGCGGTGTCCCCGCTGGTGGATGCCGCGAAGAAGGCCCGTGCAATCCGCTCGCCCTCTTCGCGTTCTACGGGGAAGCGCGGACGCGCAGCCTCCACGTTCCGCCGTGCCCGGACGGCGAGTTGGCGCACGGCCGCCGCCTCCCGGTCGAGCGCATCCGCCACCTCGCCGAGCGGCACGCCGAAGACGTCGTGGAGGAGAAATGCCGCCCGCTCAAGCGGAGACAGACGCTCCAGCGCCATCATCAGCGTCAGCGTCAGGTCATCTTTGTCCAGCCCATCTTCCTCGTTCTCGACGAGTGGCTCGGGTAGCCAAGCGCCGACGTAGGTCTCCCGGCGGGCGCGGGCCGACTTCATCTCGTCGAGGCAGAGGCGCGTCACGATGCGCGCGAGGAACGGATAGGGAGCAGAGACCTTCGTCTGGTCCACCGCTACCCAGCGCAGCCAGGCATTCTGCACGACATCCTCCGCTTCGCTGCGCGAGCCGAGCATGCGGTAGGCGATGCGCAATAGCCGCGCGCGATAGGACTCGAAGGTCGCCGTGGCAATTTCGGCCTGCGACATGGCCCGTTCCTCGTAAACGAAGCCGGTTGAGCGAATGTGGATGACCATCGGCTATCCTTGCCGCCTTGAAAAGCTGAGTTCGCGCGCCGCCGCTGTTAGGGCCGGTCCGGCGTCGTCAACACCCGGTCGGCCGTGTCCACGACGAAAACGGCGAGGAGCTTGGAGGGCTCGACGTCGCTGGCATTAGCGCTGACACCGTGGTGATCACCGGGCATTTCGACAAAGCTCTCGCCGACGCGGAAGACTTTCTCCGGGCCGTCGTTGATCCGGCTGCGCACCGCGCCCTCGATCACTGTTGCCGTGATGAAGGCAGATGCGGCGTGGGTGTGAGGCGGTGAGGATCCGCCCGGACCGTACTCGACGAGGACGCCGCGCAGACTCTTGCCTGGAACTGAAGGTAGCGGATGGTCAAAGATCGTCGTGACCCGGGCCTCGCCCCTCGCAACATCGGCCGCCATTGCAGGAACGACGGAGGCGGCAACGAGGGCGCCCAGCAGAAATGCTCTGAACATGGAAGGGGTCTTTCTCCGTGGATGGGGAGAAGCGCAGCGGTTCAGGCAGCAGCGAGCCAGTTCTCGAACCGCGTCGGCCCGAGCCGTGCCGCTTCCGCATGCTCGGGAACAAGCGAACCCTTGCCGAGCGCAGCGCCGAAGTAGCGCGCCGCCCTGTCGGCTAGCACCTCCCGACGGTCGCCGGTGGATGCGATCGAGTGGGCGACGAAGTCGCGGAACGGCAGGCGGTCCGGCCCGGCGATCT
Organism: Methylobacterium gregans; assembly: GCF_022179245.1. Classification (GTDB taxonomy): domain Bacteria; phylum Pseudomonadota; class Alphaproteobacteria; order Rhizobiales; family Beijerinckiaceae; genus Methylobacterium; species Methylobacterium gregans. The sequence goes on along the minus strand of NZ_BPQM01000032.1, from coordinate 5,589 downwards.
CGATCGTCGCGTTGCGCGGGGGAGCAAGCGCGACATCGGCGAGCGCTGCGGCGACATCGGCGGCGGCGATCGGCTGGAAGTCGGCATCGGGAACAACGATGCGGTCGCCTGCGACGGAAGCCTGGGCAATCGTCGCGACGAACTCGAAGAATTGCGTCGCCCGGACGATGGTGTAGGGAAGGTCAGAAGCCGCGATCAATCGCTCCTGTGCGACCTTCGCGAAGAAGTATCCGTTCCCCTCCAGGCGGTCCGTGCCGACGATGGATAGGGCGACGTGATGTTTCACACCCGCCTCGCGCTCCGCGGCGAGGAGGTTGCGGCCAGAGCGCTCGAAGAAGTCGAGCACCGCCGCGTCCTCAAAGGACGGAGAGTTCGACACGTCAACGACGACGTCGGCTCCGGCAAGAACCCCGGCCAAGCCTTCGCCCGTCAGCGCATTCACCCCGCTGCTCGGTGAAGCCGCAATGGCCTCGTGTCCTTGTCGCGACAGTTCGGCCGTCAGATGCCTGCCGATGAGGCCGCTTCCACCAATCACCACGATCTTCATGGTACCCGTCTCCTTGTTCGTGAACGGATGGAGTGGCTCCTTGCCGCTTTCAGGCGTCCGTCGGAGAAATGACGAGGCGGGATGGGCCCGATGTGACATGCCCCGGAAAAAATCAGCGACGTGAGACGTCGAACTGCCGCCGGGGATCGATTGACATCCGCGGGAAGGGGACGGCGCTGGCGCCGCCCCTGACGGAGCGCAGAACCGACTAGGCCTTCGCCTGGACCGGGAGGCGGAACGGTGCACCGAGGCGGTTGAACGCGTTCATCGCGGCGATGGTGATTGTGAGGTCCACTAGATCCTTGGGCGCGAAGGCTGTGCTTGCGGCCGCATAGGCCTCATCGGAAGCGTGCGTATCGCTGACCAGCGTGACTTCCTCCGCCCACGCGAGCGCGGCGCGGTATTGGTCAGAAAACAGGTGGGGTACCTCGGCCCAGACCGGAACCAGGGCGACCTTCTCGAAAGGCATCGTCTTTAGGAGATCCCGGGTGTGCAAGTCGATGCAGTGCGCGCAGCCATTAATCTGCGACACTCGCAGAAAGACGAGATGGATCAGCTCATTGGGTAGATCGGTGCCAGTGGTGATGTAGTGGTGGATGCCATAAAGCGCTTTGGCACCTTGCGGAGCCACCTCGTTCCAGACCAGTCGCTTGTTCTCGCTCATGTCATTTCCTTGTGCTCGGAGCGCCAGAGATCGACGTTCAAAGCCATGACGAGCCGAGCGACTCGGATGTGACGTGCGATGCTGCTTTCTCGTCCGAAGCGGATCATGTTCCAGCCGAGCGCATCTACGCCCTCTTCCAAGCAGGCTGAGCAGGTCGATTGTCGACCGTCATGGGTCGGACACGGAACTTCTGCTGCCGGACCAAGCGCCAAGGTCTGGTCGCCGCTCCCATCCGGACCTTCAGCGGCAGTGCTCCGAATGTCCGTGTGTGGACGCCCCATCGGATTCAAGGGGGTGTTTGAGAGATCTGTGCGCGCAGGATCAGGTGCTTCCGTGTGTCCGGCCTTTCGATGCAGCCATCATCACGGCTGCTGGCCTGTATGGAGATCGCGGATCGGGTCCAAGTCGCTTTCGCGCGCTCGAGGCGCCTGGACATTCACTGGTTTTCCCGACTTCGTCTTCTGACCGTTGCGCCATACCTCTCGACTGACCTTCCCTGCCTCCCTGACGCCTCAGGCCGTGGCGATCACGCCGTGGCCGGAGCTCTGTAGGAGCCGCCATGGGCCATCAAGGCCCAGACGATCCTCGCCATCTTGTTCGCCAGGGCGACGGTGATCAGCATGCGCGGCTTGCGCGACAGCATGCCGGCCAACCATGCCCCAGCTTTATCGGGATCACGCGCCGCGACCCTGGTCGCAGAGCTCGCGCCCAGGATCAGCAACCGTCGCAGGCTACGCTCGCCCATCTTGGTCGTTCGCCCCAGCCGCTCCTTGCCGCCGCTGGAGCGTTGCCGCGGGACGAGACCGAGCCAAGCCGCAAAGTCGCGCCCGCGGCGGAAGGTACTGGCGGCCGGTGCCAGAGCCACGAGTGCGGTCGCGATCACCGGGCCGACACCCGGTATCGTCATCAGCCGCTTGGCCACGGCATCGTCCTTCGCGCGTTGGGCGATCTCGCGGTCCAGAAGTGCGATCTGCGCCTGGAGCGCCTCTAGGCTGCCCGCAATGATGGCCAGGACCGGCCTTGCCTCGGCCGGCACGTCAGATGTCGGGTCGCGGACGATCGCCACGAGTTGGCCAACGTGCCCGACACCTTGGCGAACGACGTACCCGAACTCGGTGAGGTGCCCGCGCAGTGCATTGATCAATTGGGTCCGCTGACGCACGAGCAGGTCGCGCGTACGGAACACCACTGCGGAGGCCTGGGCCTGCGCGCTCTTTCCCTGAACGAACCGCATCGTCGGTCGCTGCGCCGCCTCGCAGATCGCCTCAGCGTCGGCCATGTCGTTCTTCTGCCGCTTCACGAACGGCTTCACGTAGGCTGGTGGGATGAGCCGCGTTTCGTGGCCTGCCAAAGCTATCTCACGAGCCCAGTAATGAGCGCTGGCGCATGCTTCCATAGCGACCACGCAACGCGGAAGTGTCGAGAAGAACGTCAGCACCTGATCACGCCGCAGCTTCTTGCGGAAAACGACGGCGTCGCTCGTATCCGCGCCGTGAACCTGGAAAACTGATTTCGCCAGATCGATCCCGACTGTGCTAACCTCACCCATGGACGCCTCCTGCAGTGGTGTTGCAACACCTCCACTCTGGCACATCGATGCCGTCAGGGGGCGTCCACCCCTACGCTTGGGGTCAGGACTTCGCATTCCGTTGGTCGTGGGCAAGCATTGCCGGCATGCAGCCAATTGGGCCACCGAGGTCCAGGTTCTTGGACCTAGGGTTAGTTGCACTGCGGGGCCGCAGGACGCCCTTTGTGTTTTGGAAGCGGGAGCTATGAGGTTGAGGCACCCGTGCCAGTGAGACGCCAATTTTGGCCGCGTGGGACCCCGTTCGAGGCAGTAGCAGCGGCCCAGCCGCGCGAATCTTGGTGTCTTCCAGAGGCAGCGCGAGATCAGGCCTTCTTTCGGCCAGGGCGTAGAGGAGCTGGCACCTCATCATCTGCCTGCGGAATGGCGAAGAGTTCCGCCACGTCACAACCCAGCGCCCTCGCCAAGCGCTCCAGCACCTCGACCGTCGGGTTGAAGCTGCCGCGCTCGATCCCGCTCACGTAGGTGCGGTCCACGCCCGCATCGACGGCCAGCGCCTCCTGGCTGAAGCCCCGTGCCACCCGCAGCCGCCGCAGGTGCCACGCCACGCGCGCACGTCCGTCCATGGCCGGGACTGCGCCAGCTTGGCAGCAGGGAAACCATCGAATATGTTCGACATAATTGCGAGGCAGGCGCTGCCGCGGCTGAGTTGAGGATGCCCGCCCATCCCGATGACGGCCGTGAGCCTTGCTCGCTTGCCGACCGAGATCCCGATGCGGCTGGCCAAGCAAGCCTGAACGCCATCCGTTCGACTAAACTTCCTCGTCCGCCTGCGAATGAGGAGCCGACAGCAGCAGACGAGGTAATCATGGCGGAGGATCAGGGTTGGCGGGGCATGCTCAAGGCTCTGCAGGCCGAGGGCTGGCGGGGCTACGCCTTCGTCGCCTTCCTCATCGCCTGCATCGGCATCTTCTTCCTGATGCCGCGCCAGAGCGCTCGCGATGCGCTCCTTGCCATTACTCCGGGTCAGATGCCGGCCTGCGACAGCCCGCCCACGCGCCACATGCTCGCCCAGGCCGTCAGCGGCTCCCCCGCCGCCCGCACCCAAGGCCTCGTTCTGCAGAAAGTTGGAGGTCTGCGCGACGCCTTCCCGGGTGTCGCCGAGTACGGCGGCCGGCGGACCTGCCTGGGTGAGGTTTACACCAACGCCGGGCATGTGGCGGTTACCGCCATCCTGACCTGGACGACGCCCGAGCGCGACGAGGTCCACCTGAACGTCCTCTGGTCGTACTGAGCACCGACCGCGTCCTCGGCGCGGCTGGCCCCCGGCACGCGCTCGGCGGCGATGCAGCGTGACCCGCGACCAGTCCTCCCCGTCCGGTCGGACCACCACGCATTACTCCAGCCTACGACAGCCTCGTCCGCGTGACCGAGCAGCCCGTGCTGACGGTCGCATCCTGTCGGGGCCGACTTCACCATCCATGCCGCGAGATCCCCCGCCATGCCTCATCCATCTATCTCTCCTCTCGCAGTACGGCCGGTAGCCTTCCAGCGGCGAACCTTGGCCGCGCCCCTCGGCGTGCTGATGGCCTTGGCCGGAGCGCCGGCCTCTGCGGCCTCGCCGTTCGAGGGCCGCTATCAGGGACGTGGTGAGGGCCAGCTCGCTCTGCAGGTGTTCGCGCTCGGCGACGGCAGCGACACCCACTTCGTCCTGGCCGAGACCGCGCTCATGAACCAGTGCACCGGCGACCTGCGCGGGCTGGCCCGGCCGAGCGGCCCGATGACCTTGGTGCTGCGCAAGACGGAACCGGGCGCCGAGGAGACCTGCACCCTGACCCTGCGCTTCTCCGCCGACCGCGCCCGGGTGCGCATGGAGGAGAAGGATTGCAGCTCCTACCACGGCGCGGCCTGTGCCTTCGACGGATCGCTCAAGCGGCGCTGAGGCGCTCCCGCCGGCGCCTGTTGCCCAGCCCTCCCCTGCCGAGGCGGCCGCAGCAGCGGGCGCGATCACCCGTCTCACTCCTGATCCGGATCACCCGATGTCGCGCACGCTGTTCACGCTCGGTCTCCTGGTGCTGGCCGCGCACCCGGCCCAAGCCAACCCCGCCGTCGATGCAACGAAGGCCGGACTCTGCCTGGAGCTGAAGGTCAACGACCGCAGCCTGCCCTGCAACAGCGACTTCCGGCTGGTCGATGACGGGACGGGCGAGGTCAGCTTCGTCACCGGCTACGGCCAGGGCAATGCCCGGACCGTCATGGCGCTGTTCACGCGCCAGACGCCCGACCTGGAGAACGCCTACGGCTACGCCCTGCGCCTGACCGCCGTGACCCTGATGCCGACCGACCGGCCCGACAGCCAGCCCCTCTACCCGGCCACCGGCCTGTGCTTCATGGTCGAGCCGAACCCGGTCCGGGCCGGCGCGCGGGCGGTGCGGGAGGACGTCGTCGTGATGTGCTCGGCAAGCCTCACGGACGTGGCGGCCCCGGTCCGGCGCATCGACTGGAAGTTCGTGTTCTGAGGATGTCTCGGGATGGATGCTCTCATTCGCCGGGAGGTCTCGAAGGCGGAGGGCTGGGAGCCGGTGGTGTCAGGGCCGATCTCAGGAGCATCAGCATGGATTGGTTCGAGCGGATCACCGGCTTCCCGGAAGGGCCCTACGAAGAGACGCAGGCGGTGCTGTCCGTGGTCGACGGCCGCTTGCGCTGCCGCGGAGGGGGCTACAGCTACGGTGTCGGCACGCTGAGCCTGCCCTCGTTGGCCGAGCTACGATCCCAAGCGCTGGTTGCGCGGGCGTCCGGTCCGTCGCGGCTCTCGATCGTGCAGGGCGATGTCCGCGCCCTGCACCGCGCGCC
>NZ_BPQM01000031.1 GCF_022179245.1 Methylobacterium gregans | reverse complement strand
GTCCGGCGGGCGTCTTCATTTGGGGATCCCCAAGGGCCTGGGGTCCTTGAGCGGGGTCTAAGGGCGGGGTCTCGGGGCGGAGCCCCGAGCGTGTGGCTTCGCCGACCAGGGCTCGGCCCCGGACCCGCCAGAGGCCTCGACCTCCGGGGTCCGGCCCTCAGGCGCGGTGGCCGGCGGGCTCGAACAGGAAGTCGTCGATCGACGGGATCGTCACCGCCATGGCGCCGAAGGCGGGCTTCGTGAGGCGCCAGGGCCGGTCGCCCTTGGCACGGACCGATTCGGAGGGGCGCAAGCGGCGGCGCGCGCCGTCCTCCAGCACCTCCTCGATGCCGAGGAAACCGTAGACCTGGAGCCGCGAGGCGGTGACCTTGGTCTCGCGGTCCTCGGCCGCCACCAGCAGGCTGCCGCCGGCATAGACCGCATCCATCAGGCTGCGCTGCTCGCTGCGGCGGCGGATCTGCCCCTCCCGCACCCCGTCTCCGAGGACGGCGGCCGGCGTCTTCACGGGGCGGCGGAACGGAACGACATTGTCGGACGCCGTCGAGACGAGACCCATACGCATCACCCTGGCACGCTGCACGCATCCGGCGCGCTCACGTCGGCGCCCCGCGATCCGGACAATTCGCCGAGTCGCTTTAATCATTGGTGAGCGTTACCGGTCCGTGCCGTCCCAGACCGGACGCGAGACGCCGCGGCACCCGACGGAAACCGCGCGTTAACGGACCACAGGGGCCAGAAATCGCGCGCCCAAGCATTGACGCGCGGGCCCTCCGCGTCTAGAAGCGCGCCACTTCGGACGGCACAGGGCTGCCGCGGACGGATTTTCCCCGCTCCGCCATCGCGCCCCAAGGCTCCGGAGGCTCACATCGCCTGACGCTTCGTCAGATCCGTAGGTACGAGCGCACCTGTACCGGTTGTGCTCCTCTGCCGAGAGCGCGCCAAGGGTTTCGCGACCCCTGGCGCATATTCGTTTTGCGACGTGACGGCCAAGATTTTAGCCGCGGCCGCCACACCAAGCCCCGCAAGGGGCGTCACGACGGGACAGGATCGCCCGGCAGGCGATCCACAGGAAGAGGGCAGAGAATGCCGACGATCAACCAGCTGATCGCGCAGCCGCGCAAGATCCAGCGGAGCCGCAACAAGGTGCCGGCGCTGAACGCCTGCCCGCAGAAGCGCGGCGTCTGCACCCGCGTCTACACCACGACCCCGAAGAAGCCGAACTCGGCGCTTCGTAAGGTCGCCAAGGTCCGCCTGACCAACGGCTTCGAGGTCATCGGCTACATCCCGGGCGAGGGCCACAACCTTCAGGAGCACTCCGTGGTCATGATCCGCGGCGGCCGCGTGAAGGACCTTCCGGGCGTGCGCTACCACATCCTGCGCGGCGTGCTCGACACCCAGGGCGTCAAGAACCGCAAGCAGCGCCGCTCGAAGTACGGCGCCAAGCGTCCGAAGTAAGTTTTTCGGACCAGGGCCAACAGCTTTCCACGGCCCCGTAAGGATGCCGCCGCTCCCCGGAGTAAGGCGGCCTGCGCGGGGTGCTTAAGACCATATTTTTCGAAGGTACGAAAAAATGTCCCGTCGTCACTCTGCCGAGAAGCGTGAGATCATCCCGGACCCGAAGTACGGTGACGTGGTCCTCACGAAGTTCATGAACTCGATCATGTACGAGGGCAAGAAGTCGACCGCCGAGCGGATCGTCTACGGCGCCTTCGACATCGTCGAGAACCGCGCCCGCGCCAACCCGATCGAGGTCTTCCGCGCCGCCCTCGACAACGTCGCCCCGGCGATCGAGGTCCGCTCCCGCCGCGTCGGCGGCGCGACCTACCAGGTCCCCGTCGAGGTGCGCGCCGAGCGCCGCCAGGCGCTGGCCATCCGCTGGCTGATCCAGGCCGCCCGCTCGCGCAACGACCGCACCATGGTCGAGCGCCTGTCCGCCGAGCTGCTCGATGCTGCCAACAACCGCGGCAACGCCGTGAAGAAGCGCGAGGACACCCACCGGATGGCCGAGGCCAACCGCGCCTTCTCGCACTACCGCTGGTAATTCCCGAAGGCGCGCCGACCGCGGCGCGCCTGTCCGCCCCCTTCCGGAGAGACCCCGATGCCCCGCACGCACGCGATCGAGGACTACCGCAACTTCGGCATCATGGCCCACATCGATGCCGGCAAGACCACGACGACCGAGCGGATCCTGTACTACACCGGCAAGTCCCATAAGATCGGCGAGGTCCATGAGGGCGCCGCCACGATGGACTGGATGGAGCAGGAGCAGGAGCGTGGCATCACGATCACCTCGGCTGCGACCACCTGCTTCTGGCGCGACAAGCGCCTGAACATCATCGACACCCCCGGCCACGTCGACTTCACGATCGAGGTGGAGCGCTCGCTCCGCGTGCTCGACGGCGCCGTCTGCGTGCTCGACGGCAACCAGGGCGTGGAGCCCCAGACCGAGACGGTGTGGCGCCAGGCCGACAAGTACGACGTGCCGCGCGTCGTGTTCGTCAACAAGATGGACAAGATCGGCGCCGACTTCTTCAAGTGCGTGGCCGACATCATCGACCGCGTCGCCGGCAAGCCCGTCTGCCTGCAGCTGCCGATCGGTGCCGAGTCGAACTTCCAGGGCGTGATCGACCTCATCAAGATGAAGGCGATCGTCTGGTCGGGCGAGGCGCTGGGCGCCAACTTCAACGAGACCGAGATCCCGGCCGACCTCAAGGACCAGGCCGTCGAGTACCGCACCAAGCTGGTCGAGGCCTGCGTCGAGCTCGACGACGACGCCATGGCCGCCTACCTCGACGGCACCGAGCCGAGCGAGGACACGATGCGCCTGCTGGTGCGCAAGGCCGTGCAGCTGCGCGCCTTCCACCCGGTGCTCTGCGGCTCGGCCTTCAAGAACAAGGGCGTTCAGCCGCTCCTCGACGCCGTCGTCGACTACCTGCCGTCCCCCGCCGACCGCGGTGAGATCAAGGGGATCGACTTCAAGACCGAGGAGGAGACCGTCCGGCGTCCGCTCGACTCTGATCCCTTCTCCATGCTCGCCTTCAAGATCATGGACGATCCCCACGTCGGCACCATCACCTTCTGCCGCGTGTACTCGGGCAAGGTCGATTCGGGCGCCAACGTCATCAACTCGACGCGCGACAAGAAGGAGCGCGTCGGCCGCATGCTCCTGATGCACGCCAACAACCGCGAAGACATCAAGGAAGCCTTCGCGGGCGACATCGTCGCTCTGGCCGGCCTCAAGGACACCCGCACCGGCGACACCCTGTGCGACCCGAACAAGGCCGTGATCCTCGAGCGGATGGAGTTCCCCGAGCCCGTGATCGAGATCGCCGTCGAGCCGAAGTCGAAGGCCGATCAGGAGAAGCTCGGCATCGCGCTCCAGAAGCTCGCCGCCGAGGACCCGTCCTTCCGGGTCTCGACGGACCAGGAATCGGGCCAGACCATCCTGCGCGGGATGGGCGAGCTCCACCTGGACATCAAGGTCGACATCCTGCGCCGCACCTACAAGGTCGACGCGAATATCGGCCAGCCGCAGGTGGCCTACCGCGAGAAGCTGACCCGCCGTCAGGAGATCGACTACACGCACAAGAAGCAGACCGGCGGCACCGGTCAGTTCGCCCGCGTGAAGTTCGTGGTCGAGCCGAACGAGCCGGGCGCCGGCTTCTCGTTCGAGTCGAAGATCGTCGGCGGCGCGGTGCCGAAGGAGTACATCCCGGGCGTCGAGAAGGGCCTCAACTCTGTCCTCGGTGCGGGCGTGCTCGCGGGCTTCCCGGTGGTGGACGTGAAGGTGGAGCTGATCGACGGCGCCTACCACGACGTCGACTCCTCGGCGCTCGCCTTCGAGATCGCCTCCCGCGCCGCCTTCCGCGAGGCGCTGCAGAAGGGCGGCTCGGTACTGCTGGAGCCGGTGATGAAGGTCGAGGTGGTCTCCCCCGAGGACTACACCGGCTCGGTCATCGGCGACCTGAACTCCCGCCGCGGCCAGATCCAGGGCCAGGACATGCGCGGCAACGCCAACGTCATCAACGCGATGGTGCCGCTGGCCAACATGTTCGGCTACGTGAACAACCTGCGCTCCATGTCGCAGGGCCGGGCGAACTTCACCATGCAGTTCGACCATTACGAGGAAGTGCCGCGCGGCGAGGCCGACAAGGTCATCGCCAAGTACGCGTAAGGCTCCAAGCCTGACGGTGCGCGCCGGATCAGCGCGCACCCTTCCTCTGAACCAGACACGCGAAGACAAGGAGGCCCCTATGGGCAAGGAAAAGTTCAGCCGTACGAAGCCGCACTGCAACATCGGCACGATCGGCCACGTGGATCACGGCAAGACCTCGCTGACGGCGGCGATCACGAAGGTCCTGGCGGAGTCGGGCGGCGCGACGTTCACGGCCTACGACCAGATCGACAAGGCCCCCGAGGAGAAGGCGCGCGGCATCACGATCTCGACCGCCCACGTCGAGTACGAGACCACCAACCGCCACTACGCCCACGTGGATTGCCCCGGCCACGCCGACTACGTGAAGAACATGATCACGGGCGCCGCCCAGATGGACGGCGCGATCCTGGTGGTGTCGGCCGCCGACGGCCCGATGCCGCAGACCCGCGAGCACATCCTGCTCGCCCGCCAAGTCGGCGTGCCGGCGCTGG
>NZ_BPQM01000030.1 GCF_022179245.1 Methylobacterium gregans | reverse complement strand
GCCGGCATCAAGGCGCTCGCCGCCCTGGTGCCGAAGACCGCCCGCCTCGTCGACGAGGCCAATGGCACCATCCGCGAGGTGGCCGCTGCGTCGCTGGCCATCGGGCAAGTCGTGGTCGTGCGGCCGGGCGACCGCGTGCCCGCCGACGGGGTGATCACCGACGGCGCGTCGAGCCTCGACGAGTCCCCCATCACCGGCGAGTCCGTCCCGAAGCCCAAGGAGGTTGGCGACCCGGTCTACGCCGGCAGCGTCAACGCCGACGGCGCGCTCCAGGTCCGGGTCACAAAGACGGCGGCTGACAACACGGTCGCCCGCATCCTGCACCTCGTCGAGGAGGCGCAAGCGTCGAAGTCGCCCACGGCGCGCTTCATCGACCGGTTCAGCGCGGTCTACACGCCCATCGCGTTCGCGGCCGCGGCCGCGGTCGCGGTCGTGCCGCCGCTGCTCGGCGCCGACTGGGGCACCTGGATCTACCGGGGCCTAGCGCTCCTCCTCATCGCCTGCCCCTGCGCGCTGGTGCTCTCGACCCCAGCGGCCATCGCCTCCGGACTGGCCGCTGGAGCGCGACGCGGGCTGCTCGTCAAGGGCGGCGCCGCGCTGGAGGTCATCGGGCGGGTTCGCACGGTCGCGTTCGACAAGACCGGGACGCTGACCGCCGGACGGCCGCGGGTCTCGGATATCCTGGCCTTCGCCCCGGACGCGTCGGAGCGCTCACTTCTCGGGCTGGCCGCCGCGGTCGAGAGCGGAAGCAGCCACCCCATCGCCCGGGCCATCCTCGACCGAGCGAGCGCGGACGGGGTGCCGCTGCGCCCGACGCGGGACGCCCGCGCCATCCCCGGCAAGGCGGTGTCGGCCACGGTGATGGGTCAGACGGTGCTCGTCGCCTCCCCGCGCCACGCCGCCGAGAGCGTGCGGCTCGGCCCTGAGGCCGAGCGCGCGGTCGCGGACCTGGAAGCCGGCGGCAAGACGGTGGTCATCGTCGTCCGCGGCGCCGAGGCCTTGGGCGCCATCGCGGTCCGGGACGAGCCCCGCACCGACGCGGCGGCCGGCATCTCGGCCCTGCGGAAGCTCGGCGTCCGCAGCGTGATGCTGACCGGCGACAACCGGCGCACGGGCGAGGCGGTCGCGTCCGAACTCGGGCTCGACGTGAAGGCCGAGCTCCTGCCCCAGGACAAGCTCGCCGAGATCGCGGCCCTGAAGGCGGCGGGTCCGGTGGCGATGGTCGGCGACGGCATCAACGACGCGCCGGCGCTCGCCGCCGCCAGCGTCGGCATCGCGATGGGCGGCGGCACCGACGCGGCCTTGGAAACGGCGGACGCGGCGGTGCTGAACGACCGGGTGGGCGACGTGGCCGCGCTGGTCTCCCTCTCTCGGGCGACCCTGGGCAACATCCGCCAGAACGTCGCGATCGCCCTCGGCCTGAAGGCCGTGTTCCTGGTGACGACCATCGCCGGCATCACCGGCCTCTGGCCGGCCATCCTGGCCGACACCGGCGCGACCGTCCTGGTGACGGCCAACGCGCTCCGTCTCCTGAGGGCCTGATGATCTCCCTGTCAGGGTGGGCCGGCCGGGCGGCGACCGTGGCCGGGGTGGCCGGGGCCGCTGCGGCCATCGACCTCGTCGCCAAGGCGGTGGCCGAGGCGTGGCTGGAGGAAGGCGCCGTCAGGGGCGCGCTGCCCTTCATCGACCTGAGCCTGTCGTTCAACCACGGCATCAGCTTCAGCCTGTTCCCGGCGCACGACGAGTCCTCCCTGGCGCTGCTCCTCGCCATCCAGGGCACGCTCACTTGCCTTGTAGCCGGCTGGGCCCTGGCCGCGGGCGGCGGGCTCGAACGCCTCGGGCTCGCCGCGATAGCGGGCGGGGCCGCCGGCAATTTCGTCGACCGGCTCATGGACGGCGTCGTCACGGACTACCTCGACCTGCACACCGGCGGCATCCGCTGGTTCACCTTCAACCTGGCGGACGTCTGGATCTCGGCGGGTGTGGTGCTGCTGCTCCTCGACGGACTTCCTCTGCGGCGGGGGCATCGCAGTGCCGGGGGGCCAATCCCGTGAGGGGCCCGATTCCGCCGAACCGCAGCCACGGCAACCTGTCATCAATCCTTCGAGCCCAGGCTCGGAAGCCGACCTCGGCGAGGCCGACATGCTGAAGACGATAACGCTCGGTCTGGCCCTCCTCCTGGCGCTGTCCGCCTGCCAGGACGGCCAATACGCGGCCTCGACGCGCCACCTCGCGCCGATCCCGCCGGCGACCCTGGCCCTGATGTCGGCCAAGGGTGTCTCGCCGGCGGACCCGATCCTGATGCGGGCCTACAAGAAGGAGTCCGAGATCGAGCTCTGGAAGCGCGGCGCGGACGGCAAGTACGCCCTCCTGAAGACCTACCCGATGTGCCGCTGGTCGGGTCAGCTGGGGCCCAAGACCCGGGAGGGGGACCGGCAGGCGCCGGAGGGCTTCTACGCGGTGACGCCCGCGTCCATGAACCCGAATTCGAGCCTCTACCTCTCGTTCAATCTCGGGTACCCGAACGAGTACGACCGCTCCCTGGGACGCACCGGTGCGCACCTGATGGTGCACGGCTCGTGCTCGTCGCGGGGCTGCTTCGCGATGACGGACGAGGCGATCTCGGAACTCTATGCCGTGGTGCGGGAGGCCTTCGCGGGCGGCCAGCGCGCCGTCCAGTTCCAGTCCTACCCGTTCCGTATGACGCCGGAAAACATGGCCCGGCACCGGCAGGACCCAAACATCGCGTTCTGGAGGAACCTCAAGGAGGGGTCCGACCGGTTCGAGGTCACGAGGGCCGAGCCGGGCGTCGGCGTCGCCGATGGCCGATACGTGTTCGATGCCGGCGACGAGGCCACGGCTGGCGCGGTCGCGCGGAAGCAGGCGGATGACGAGCGGCAGGTCGCCGCCCTCGTGGCGAGCGGGACGCCCGCCGTCCGGCTGGTGTACGAGGACGGCGGCCAGCACCGGTCGTTCCGAGAGACCATGGTCGCGGCCGGAGGCGGTCTCGGCGAGGTGAGCCGCCCCGAGGCTCTGGCCGCAGGGCCGCGTGAGGTCGCTGTGCCGGCCGCGGGCCCGGTTGCTCTCGCCGGCAAGCGCGATCCGGTCCGGGGCGCGGCGGCGCTCAAGCCGACGGGGCCCGGCGGGACCGAGGCGGAGCGCCAACGCCTTCTCAAGATCTTCGCCGCGGCCGGGGCCGATCAGGAGTGACGATCCTGCGTCCATCACTCCGCCGGGGCTGAACCGATGGCCATCGACGCCTCAAGCGTGGGCTTCCTCGCGGCCTTCGCGGCCGGCGCCGTATCGTTCCTATCGCCCTGCGTGCTGCCTCTCGTTCCGGGCTACGTGTCTTACGTCGCCGGGCAGTCGGCCGCCGGCGAGCGCGACAGCCTTCGCACGCTCGGCCTGAGCCTTTGCTTCGTGCTCGGGTTCACGACCGTCTTCGTCGCGTTCGGCGCGGGGGCGAGCGCGCTCGGCTTCGCCCTGCTCGCTCATCGCGAGACGCTGAACCTCGCCTCCGGCTTGCTGGTGATCCTGTTCGGCCTGTTCACTGCCGGTCTGCTGCGGCCCGCTTGGCTGCAGCGCGAGCTGCGCTGGCACGGCGATCCGCCGGGTCGGGGACCCGTCGCCGCCTATCTCCTCGGAACGGCTTTCGCCTTCGGATGGACCCCATGCATCGGTCCCGTCCTCGGTGTCATCCTGGCGGTCACGGCCTCCTCGGCCTCGGGCAAGGGCGTCGCCCTGCTCACCGTCTACTCGCTCGGGCTCGGCGTGCCGTTCGTGGCGGCGGCCCTGTTCCTGTCTGGCTTCGTCGCGCGCCTCCGGACCCTACGCTGGTTCGGCCGTGCGCTTCAGCTCGTCGGCGGGGGCGTGATGGTGGCGATGGGGCTGCTGATGGTCACCGACCGCATGACCGATGTGGCCTCCCTCATCATGGAGACCTTTCCGGCGCTAGGTCGGATCGGCTGAACGGAGAAGACATCGAGGGGCTCGGGCTGCCCCTCAATGCCTGCGGCAGGCGGGCTATTCGGCGGCCTGCCGGAACGGCGCGGCGCCATCGGCGTCCTCGTCATGGCTGACCGGCGGCGTGGCGCGGGCGCCGCCGAAGCGCGCATAGAGGGCCGGCAGGACGACCAGGGTTAGCAGGGTGGCGCTGATCAGGCCGCCGATGACCACGGTCGCGAGCGGCTTCTGGACCTCCGCGCCTGTCCCAGTCGCCAACGCCATCGGAACGAACCCGAGCGAGGCGACGAGGGCAGTCATGGCGACGGGCCGCAGCCGGGTCATGGCGCCCTCCAGGATCGCCTCTCGGCGGGGGCGTCCCTCGGCGACGAGCTGCTTGATGAACGTCAGCATCACGAGGCCGTTGAGGACCGCCACACCGGACAGGGCGATGAAGCCGACGGCGGCCGGCACTGAGAACGGCATGCCGCGCAGCCACAGGGCCGCGATGCCTCCGGTCAGGGCGAGCGGCACCGCGCTGAACACGAGGAGCGCGTCCCGGACCGAGCCCAGGGCGGAGTAGAGCAGGAGGAAGATCAGGAAGAAGCACGCCGGCACCACCACCGTCAGCCGCCGCTTGGCCGAGGCGAGGTTCTCGAACTGACCGCCCCAGGTCACGTAATACCCGGGTGGCATTCGGACCTGCTCGGCGACTTTCCCCTGGACCTCGGCCACGAGCGAGCCGATGTCGCGCCCGCGCACGTTCGCGGTGACGACGACGCGCCGCTTGCCGTTCTCGCGACTGATCTGGTTCGGTCCCTCCGAGACCGAGAAGCTCGCCACCTGCTTCAGGAGGACAGAGGTCGAGCGCCCGTTGGGCCCGGGCGGCAGCGGAACCGGGATGTTCTCCAGCGCCTCGCGGTCCTCGCGCACCTTGTCGGTGAGCCGCACCACGATGGGGAAGCGCCGGTCGCCCTCGAACAGGAGGCCCGCCTGCCGGCCTCCGATGGCCGCGCCGATCACCTCTTGGATGGCGCCGGTGCTGAGCCCGAGGCGCGCGGCCTCGGTCTTATTGACCTTGATCTCCAGGATCGGAAGCCCGGCCGTCTGCTCGACCTTGACGTCCTCCGCGCCCAGCGTGCCCCGCAGGATGTCGGCGATGCGGTCGGCCGCCCGCGTCATCGGCTCGAACTCGTCGCCGAAGACCTTGACGGCAAGGTCGCCGCGGGCCCCAGCCAGGAGTTCGTTGAAGCGGAGCTGGATCGGCTGGGAGAACTCGTAGACGTTGCCGGCGAGCCGGCCCACCGCCTTCTCGATTTCCTCCTGTAGTTCCGCCTTCGACAGGCCTGGGTCGGGCCACTCCTCCTGGGGCTTGAGGATGACGAAGGTGTCCGAGGAGTTCTGCGGCATCGGGTCGGTGGCCACCTCCGCCGTGCCGGTCTTCGAGAAGACGTAGGCGACCTGTGGGAAGCGTCCGATGGCCTCCTCCACCTTGAGCTGCATCGCCTGGGACTGCGACAGCGAGGTTGATGGGATGCGCAGCGCGTTCAGCGCGATGCTCTTCTCGTCGAGGGTGGGGATGAACTCCGTGCCGAGCCGGGCCAGTAGCGCGCCGCTCCCGGCGAGCAGCAGCAGGGCCAGCGCCACGAAGGCCAGCGGGGCGCGAACCGCGGCACCGAGCATCGGGCGGTAGACCGCCTTGAGGGCGCGGATGATGAGGTTGTCCTTCTCGGTGACCTTGCCGGTGACCACGATGGCCACCATCGCCGGGACGAAGGTGAGGGAGAGGACGAAGGCCGCCGCGAGGGCGATGATGACGGTGAGCGCCATAGGCTCGAACATCTTGCCCTCGACGCCGGTGAAGGTCAGGAGCGGCACGTAGACCAGGATGATTATGGCCTGCCCATAAAGGGAGGGCTTGATCATCTCCTCGGCCGAGGCCCGCACCGTGGTTAGGCGCTCCTCCAGGGTGAGGACCCGCCCAAGGGCGTGCTGCCGCTCGGCGAGGTGGCGCAGGGCGTTCTCGGTGATGATCACCGCCCCGTCCACGATGAGGCCGAAGTCGAGCGCCCCGAGGCTCATCAGGTTGGCCGAGATGCCGGCCTCGACCATGCCGGTCGTCGTCATCAGCATCGCGACCGGGATCACCAGGGCAGTGATGACGGCGGCGCGGATGTTGCCGAGCAGCAGGAACAGGATGACGACGACGAGGGCCGCTCCCTCGGTGAGGTTCGTCGCCACGGTCCGGATGGTCGCCTCGACCAGACGGGTCCGGTCGAGGACCGTCTGGACCTCGATGCCCGGCGGGAGCGAGCGCCGGATCTCGCGCATCCTGGCGTCGACGGCGGCCGCGACCGTGCGGCTGTTCTCGCCGATGAGCATCAGGGCGGTTCCGACCACGGCTTCCTGACCGTTCTCGCTGGCCGAGCCGGTGCGCAGGTCGCGTCCGATCCGCACCTCGGCGATGTCCTTCACCCGGACCGGGACGCCGCCGCGGGTCGTGACCACGACGTTGCCGATCTCGTCCATGCTTTCCAGGCGGCCGGAGGAGCGGACGACGTAGCCCTCGCCGTTGTCCTCCAGGTAGCGGGCGCCTTGGTTCGCGTTGTTCGCCTGGAGCGCCCGGGCGACGTCGCCGAAGGACAGGTCTAGCGCGGTCAGCTTCGTCGGGTCCGGCTGGACATGGTACTGCTTCTCGTAGCCGCCGATGCTGTCGACGCCGGCGACGCCCCGCACGGTCCTGACCTGCGGCCGGATCACCCAGTCCTGAACCGTCCGCAGGTAGGCCGCGCGCTCCAGCTCGGTCGCGAGCCGCTGCCCCTCGGGCGTCAGGTAGCTGCCGTCCGCCTGC
This sequence comes from Methylobacterium gregans, assembly GCF_022179245.1. Lineage (GTDB taxonomy): Bacteria > Pseudomonadota > Alphaproteobacteria > Rhizobiales > Beijerinckiaceae > Methylobacterium > Methylobacterium gregans. The sequence goes on along the minus strand of NZ_BPQM01000030.1, from coordinate 148,749 downwards.
CAGCCGGGCTTGCCCGGGCGCGACGCCTTCCGCTCGCCGGGCGCCGCGTAGCGCACGGTCCACATGTAGATCTCGCCGAGGCCGGTCGTGATCGGCCCCATGTGCGGCTCGATCTCCGACGGCAGCCCTTCGCGCGCCTCGCTCAGGCGCTCCACCACCTGTTGGCGTGCGAAGTAGACGTTGACGTCGTCGGCGAAGACCGCCGAGACCTGGGAGAAGCCGTTGCGCGAGAGGGAGCGGGTGTATTCGAGGCCCTTGATACCGGCGAGCGCGGTCTCGACCGGGTAGGTGACCTGCTTCTCGATGTCGAAGGGCGAGAGCGCGGGCGCGACGGTGTTAATCTGCACCTGGTTGTTGGTGATGTCGGGCACCGCGTCGATGGGCAGCTTCGTCAGGGCGTGGACGCCGAAGCCGGCGGCCAGCAGCGACAGGAGCACGACGAGCCAGCGCTGCCGGACGGAGAAGTCGAGGATGCGGGAGATCATGTCCGGTCTCCCGCTCAGTCGTCGTCGCCGGCTTCGGACTTGCCGAGCTCGGCTTTGAGGAGGAAGGAGTTGGCGACCGCGATGGGGTCGCCCGGCTTCAGGCCGGAGACGACCTCGTAGGAATCGTCGTCCGAGCGCCCGAGCTCGACCTCGCGCTTCTCGAAGCCCTCCTCCGTGCGCACGAAGACGACGCGCTCGCCCCCGACCGTCTGCAGGGCAGCCTTCGGGACGCGCACCTCGACCGCGTCGTGCGCGATCTCGACCTCGGCGGTGACGAAGGTGCCGGGGCGCCAGGCGAGGTCCGGGTTCGGCAGGGCGACGATAACCCGGGCCGAGCGGGTGTCCGGGTTCAGGAACGGGCTGACGAAGACGACCTTGCCGTCGGCGTGGCGGTCGCCGCCTTCCTGGGCCGGGGTGACCGCGACCGGTGCGCCCTCCCGCACCTTGGCAAGCTCGGTGGTCGGCACCGAGAGTTCGATCCAGACGGTCGAGAGGTCGGCGACGGTGTAGACGTCGGCCGGGTCCCCCTCTCCGCCGACCTTCGTCCCGACGTCGACCTTGCGCTCGACGATGCGGCCGGCGAGCGACGAGCGGAGCTCGTACCGGCGCAGGGTGGACTGGTTCGGCGTCGCCTCGTCCCGCTTCTGCGCGGCCGCGACCTCGGTCGCGCTCAGCCCCAGGGCGGAGAGCTTCTGGCGGGCGAGGTCGACGCGCAGGGTGGCCTCCGTATAGGTCGCCTTGGCCTGCAGGTAGACCTGCTCCGACGAGACGCGCTTGTCCCAGAGCGCCTGCTGGCGATCGTAGTTGGTCTTCTCCAGCTCGGCCCGCACGGAGGCGGTGAGATACTCGCTCTTGGCGTCGGCGACCTCCCGGCTTTCGAGGACGGCGACGACCTCATCCTTGGCAACCCGGTCGCCGAGACGCTTGCGCATCTCCGCGACAGTACCCACGACCCGGGCCGGGACACGGGCGATCCGGTCGGTATCGGGGGTGATGGTGCCGGGCACCAGGAGGTGCCGGGCGAGGGTGCCGCCCTCGACCTTCACGACCGAGATGTCCTGCCCCGAGACCTGCTCGGGGGCCATCTTGATCACGCCTGCCTCGGCCTCGGCGTGCCCCTCGGCCGCCTCCTGCCCGTGCACTCCGGGTTCCTTACCGTGGGCCTTTTCGGGGGACGCGGCTCCCTTGTCGTCATCGTCGTCCTGCCCGGCCCCGGCTCGTGCGGGCTCGGGCTTGGCGGGAGCCGGGCCCGCGGTGAAAGCGAACAGGTCTTTCGGCAGGCCGGCGGCGGACAGGCTGCCTTGGACGAAGCCGGTGACGGCGGGGACGGCTGCGCCGATGGCGATGCCGGCGGCCAGGAGGACCGCGAACAGGAGGATGCGCATGGGGACCGCTCGGCCGGGATGCCGGACGGCCCCTCTGGGCGGTCGCGGTCGCTCCCGTTGGTTCAGGTGAGGAGACGAGCCCGGCGCCGCGTCGGACGGCCGGGCGAACGCGCGCTCATGGGCGCGGCGTCACCTCACGCGCGGGGCGGTCTCGTCAGGCGGTCGGGAGCAACGGAGGACGGCACGTCGGCCACCCATGAATAGGTCAGGGCGGCGAATGCCGGCGCCGGCGTGACGTCGGCCGACGCCTGGGGCGGAGCCACCTGGTGACAGCCGCAATGGAGGTGGCAGGCGAAGCCCGGGTCGGCAGCCTCTTCGGGGGCGGCCGCGTCGAGGGCAGCCATCTCGGTCAGTCCGTGGTGACGGGGGGCGTGGAACGCGAGGTCCTCACCGACGCCCGCGACGGGAGCGACGATGAACAGGGCCAGGGCGAGCACGAGCGCGCGGGCGCTGAGCGCCCACCACTCCCACGCCGCGAAGCGACGCCTATGCAGACCGCCGGTGTCCATCGCGGTGCTTATGCGCGATTTCGGTTTGCCCACACAAGAACGGTCTGCCGGGCGGCGATGTCGCGCATGCCGGCGATGGGTACCACCTTAAGGCCGAGACGATCCGGGTCGGCGGCGGGATGAACGCAGCCGAGGTCGCGGCGACACGCGGCGTCGCTGGACTGCACGCCCTCAGCAAGTCTCGTGGTGGGACAGGTCGTGATCGGACAACGCCTGCAGGAGCCGCTCCCCTCCGGCCTGCCCGCTTGGACGCGGATCGGCCAGAACCTGGACCTCGCTCCGCAGTCTTGTCAGGCGCGCGATCCGGTCATCGATGTCGGCAAGGTGGTCACGGGCGGCCGCGTCGACTTCCTCCCGCGGCTTCCCCGGATTGTCGGCGAGGTCGAGGAGCGACCGGATCGCCTCCACCTCGAACCCGAGCTCGCGGGCGTTTCGGATGAAACGCAGGCGTCTGACGGTGCTCTCGTCGTAGGTCCGTCGGTTGGTCTGCGTCCGTTCGGGCGCGGGCAGCAATCCGATGGACTCGTAGAAGCGGATGGTCGGGATCTTCACCCCGGTCTGCTCCGAGAGGGTGCCAATGGCGAACGGTCTCATCGAGTCCCTCAAATTCTCCAGTCGCTGGAGGGATTATGGGATTCTCGCCGAGCGAGGTAGGCGTCACGGGCACCAGCCGGCGGATCCATCGGGTTTGGGTCTGGAACTCGACCACGCGCCGCAGGATCACATCCTGTAGCCGGAGACCTCCTCGGCCAACGCCGTGTCATACATCTTCGTGAGGACCTCCACGAAGCGTGGATAGACCTCCTCCGCCAGGCAAGCCGTAGGCTTGCCGTCGATCAGGAAGCGGCGAACCTCGACGAGCACACCCTGGAGGGTAGCGGCCGCGCCGACGGCCTTAGCGTCGCCGAGGCTTGTCATCAGCTGCAGGGCCAGCTCCCGGCAATCGGGCCGGACCTGCGCGGCGATCCTGGCGGGCGAAAGAAACTTCTTCCGCAGGTGTGTCAGCCGGCCTCTGATGGCGGCGGCAAGGACCTACGCGTCGTCCGGGTGCATGAACCAGCGCTCGTTGGCGTGCATATGGCCGCGCTGCAGGCGGACGCCCAGCTCGGTTATGCGGCCGAAGCCCTCGAAGACGGTCCCCTTGGTCAGGGCTCGCCAAGCGTCGGCGAGGACGTCTGGATCGACACCTGCACCGGCGCGTTCCGTCGCCTCCTCCAGGGTGTGCCATCCCTCGGGCCTGGCCGGCCAACAACGTTAGCGACGCCCGCTATGGCTGGCGAGCAACAGCAACTCGCCCCGATGGATGCACCACCGGTCGACCCCTTCCACGCGGGGTCCACCATGCGGACCGCGACGCCGTCGAGCGCAGGTGTCTCGCCGGCGGACGCTGCCGCGACCAAACTCTCCCGGGTCCTTCTGAACGAGGCGACCTCACGCGTCGTGCCCAGGCATGCGGCGGCCTCGTTCATCGTGAGCCAATCGTCCGTCTTTCCGAGCGCGGTGGGGATGTGACGCGGATTGTTGGCCCGGGCGCGCGCCAGGGCGGCGGACCAGTTTGGTCCCCGGTCCGAGGGAGCTCCCGCGGGCTCTCGGTTCTGTCGGACTTCGAATGCACGGGGGCTGCTCCGCGGGCGATGCCCGCCCACGCTGCACCTGAGACATGCAAGGCCACCATGATTGCGGCCGGGCCGGCGGGGAGCGCCCGTCCCGCGAGCGCGCGACGCGGCCCGCGTCTCGGTTCTCGCCGCAGACGAGGGGCCGCGTGGCGAATGGCTGTGCCAGGCTGCCGAGCGGATTGGAGCTGTCTTGGAAGAAGACCGGAGGCCGAAAAGTCTTGCCTCTCAGGGGTTTATTTGTAGAATCTTTCTTGGCGCGCAGTCGCGCCACGGTGGCGCCAGTCGGAACTTATGTGGCGTCCAAGATAGGTTGGCGCACCCGACACGATTCGAACGTGTGACCTTTGCCTTCGGAGGGCAACGCTCTATCCAGCTGAGCTACGGGTGCTGCTCGGGCTTGATTAGCGGAATGGCGTGCGGGACGCAACGGGGCAGTGAAGGGAGCGGGCGCAAAGTGACCCGGCCCCTGTTCGATCCCCCGGCACATCCAGAGGTCGGTCTGGCTCTGCTCCTATCAACCCCGATGGAGTGGCCACACGATCGCGATCAGCGGCACGCCCACCACGATTACGATGAGCGACAGCGGCAGCCCGAGCCGGGCATAGTCGCCGAAGCGGTAGCCGCCGGGGCCCAGAACCAGGGTGTTGCACTGGTGGCCGATCGGCGTGAGGAAGTCGCAGGCGGCGCCGAGCGCGACCGCCATCAGAAACGGGTCAGGATTCAGCCCGAGCTTCGTCGCGAGCTTGGCGGCGATCGGCCCCATGATCAGGACGGTCGCGGCGTTGTTGAGGAACGGCGTCACCGCCATGGCCAGGACCAGGATCGCGGCGAGCGCCGCCACGGGCGAGAGACCCTGCACCAGCGCGGTCAGGTGCGCTGCGATCAGGTCCGCGCCGCCGGTGCTGCTGACCGTCTCGGAGATCGGAATGAGGGCGCCGAGCAGAACCAGCACGGGCCACTCGACCGCTTGGTAGGCCTCGTGCGGCGTCATGCTGCGCAGGAGCAGCACGGCCACGACGGCCCCGAAGAAGGCCACTGCCACCGGCACCACATGGAGGGCGACGAGGCCCATCGCGGCGAGCAGGATCGCGGCCGGCAGCCAGCTCCGGTCGTTGCGGCCCAGCGCGATCTCGCGGGCTGCCAGCGGCAGCACCTTCAGCGTTCCCAGGGCGGGTGCGAGCGCGGCGGCACGCCCACGCACCACCACCACGTCGCCGGCCCGGAAGCGGACGGACGAGAGCCTCTGCTCGATGCGTCGGCCGCGCCTGCTGACCGCGAGGATGCCGAGGCCCGAGGCGCGCTCCAGGTCGAGCTGGGCGGCGGTGCGTCCGACGAGGTCGGACTCCGCGGTCACCACGCCCTCCATCACCACGGCCTCCGCCGCGGGCGCCGCGCCCGCGAGGGTGAGCCCGGTTCGCGCCACGAAGCGCTCCAGCGCGTCGGGCTCGCCGTTGAGCAGAAGCACGTCCTCGTCCTTCAGGGCGAAGTCCGGGCTCGCCGGATAGCGCCGGAAGCGCTCGCGCAGAACGGTCGCAATGCGGACTTCGCCGTCGCCCTGGCCCTCCAGCGCGGCCACCGGGCCGCCGGCCGCAGGATGACCCGCTGGCAGGCGCGCTTCCGTAGTGTAGCGCTCCAGGGTGAAGGCCGCCTCCATCGAGCGAGTGCCGCCGTCGCGCCGCGGCAGCAGGCGCCAGCCCAGGCACAGGAAGGCGAAGCCGGCCGCCGCCACGCAGAGCCCCACAGGCGTGTAGTCGAACATGCCGAAGGGCTGGCCGGTCAGGTCGGCACGGACCTTCGAGACGATCACGTTCGGCGAGGTGCCGACCAGGGTGACGATGCCGCCGATCAGCGAGGCGAAGGCCATCGGCATCAGCATCGCGGAGGGCGGCGTGCCGCTTCGGCGGCCCAACTGCAGGGCGATCGGCATGAAGATCGCCAGCGCGCCCACGTTCTTCGTCACCATGGACAGCAGCAGGACCCCGGCTACGAGGATCGGCACCTGCCGTCCGGCGCTGGTCAGATGCGGCATCAGCGGGCGCATCAGGGTCTCGACCGCGCCCGAGCGGGCGATGGCCGCCGAGAGCACGAGGGCTGCGCCCACGATGACCACGATGTCGTCGGAGAAGCCCGAGAAGGCCTTGTCGGCCGGCACGAGGCCGATCGCGATGCCGACGGCCAGCGCCGTCAGGGCTACGACGTCGTAGGGCAGGCGGTCCCAGACGAAGGCCGCGACGGTCACGCCGATCAGGCCGAAGGCGAGCACTTGATCGACGGTCATCCGGGGTCACCTGTTCGGAGCGCCGCAACTGGCGGCGCGAATGGGGAGGGGCGGGTGTCGGAGCGGGTCGGGACAGGTCAGGATCACCCGTCTCCCGAGCGGGAGGCGACCGACCGCCGGCATCGCGCCGTCGCGCCGGGTCGCCGGCAGGTCGCCGAGGTGATCGGCCAGAAGGTGCTCCACGGCTTTCTGCAGAACCGCCACCAGACCCTGATGCCGCTGAGCGTCAATCTGGCGCGCCTCCCCGAGGAGGAGCGCGCGGTCCTCGCGCGCTTTGCCGCGGTGGCCGCCCGGGCCGGTCGCGCGGAGGCCGCGCCCGACCGGGTGCGGACTTGGCTCTCGGGGGTGGGCGCGGATGCCGGCCTGCTTGCGGCGTTCGAGGCCTCCCTCCGGTCGCCGCCACCGCTCGATGCGGTCCTCACCGCGTTGCGGGACCCCGAGACCGCTCTGATCGCCTTCATCCTGTGCCTGGTCGCCGCGCGTGAGGCCGGCCCGGCGGGATGGGCCTTCGCCGATTATGTCGCTCTGCATCGCGCCCTGCCGACCGCGGCCGTGCGCGCCGCCGAGCGCCGATACCGAACCTGATCAGCCGGCCTCCGTTCCCTCGGTGAGCGCCAGAAGCGAGACCTGCAGGGCGTCGTCGTTGACGAGGAGGTGGCGGGCGATGTCGGCCAGCGTCAGCCATCCGACGACCCTGCGACTCCCGTCGACGACCGGCAGCCGCCGCACGTAGTTCGCTACCATGACGTCCATGGCCGCGCGGAGCCTGTCGTCCGGCGCGCAGAACAGGACGGGGCGCGAGGCGACCTCCTGCACCGGAACGGCCGCCGGATCGCGCCCGCGGGCCACGACCCGGTAGAGCAGGTCGCGGTCCGTGACGATACCGACGATCTGGTCCGCCGAGCCCACGGGGAGCGCGCCGACCTCGATCTCCCCCATGAGGACGGCCGCAGCCTGCGCGCTCGCGTGCGGCTCGATGAACTCGACGTCGCGGGCCATAACATCGGCGACGCGGAGGGTCTCGGCGGACAGGTTCGACATCGGGCGCCTTGTGGATCGCGCCGGCCTCGGCCACGCGCGCAACGTCGTCCATCTAGGGCTCGCCGGCCCACATCCGAGCACGCATTCGAGACGGTCGCGCGCGCTCCATCCGCAAGGCCGGCGGCGCCGGCGCGGATGAACCCGCAGGGCCAGCGGCGGGTTGGCCCCTCGGTACAGGGCCGACGACCTGCCGCCCCGCGCGCTGTTCGGGGAACTCGCCGATGGCTCGCACCGACGTCGATCCGGACCGTCCCGGAGAACGCAAGCGCGGCGCATCGGCCGGCAGACGAGCCATTCTGAGGAGCGAGCATGGACCTACAGGCCACGATCAGGGACGCCCTCTTGACCGAACTTCTGCGTCAGTCCGAGGCGACCGACGCTGCACCGAAGGTCAGCATCGCGGAAGACGGCTCCGCCGACATCCACGGGCGGGTCGATCTCGACGCGCTGATCATGGTGATCACAGGAGCCCTGGCGGGCGGCCCGTGAGGGGCCTCCGGCGGAGCCCGCGCGCGGACTGCCGCGCCGGTTCCGGAACGCAGCTTCGGCGGCAGGACGATGCGGAAGATCGTCGTCGCTGGTCCCTACCCAGCGGGGCCGACGCGGTCGGGCAGCCCGCGTTCAGCAGCATGCGGAGGGCGGTAACGAGAGATGGCAGTTAGAGCCGGCAGCGCGCCACGCGACAGGAAACCGCGTCAGGTGCGCCAGGTGAAGCAACGTCGAGCATCTGATCTCATTTGAGGCGGAGCGGTCTTATGGCGAGCATCCTATGGCCGGTTCTAGGACGATATGCTGATCACCTGTGAGTTTAGTCCAATAACATTCAGAAACAAGATCGTAGTCAGGTGAATTGCGCTCAATCGTCTTTCTTTGACTTGGATTTTGTATCAATCGTCTTTTAATCAGCTTGCGCTATGCATCGGCCGTACCTTCGCATGGGATCGACCGGTGCTTTCACGTCTCAGAGTTGCCGCCGTTGTCGTCGGGTTCTCCTCGGCCTGGACTATCGCGCAGGCCGAGGCACACGAGCGTGTCCTGAGGTTCGGCTACCTGTTCGCGCAGACCTCGCAGCTCGGAGCGGGAGCAGAGCGCTTCGCTGCCGAGGTCGCCAAGCGCACCGGCGGCGGCTACCGGGTCGAGCTCTACCCGAACGGCTCTGTCGGCGGTGAGGTGGAGATGGCGGAGGAACTGCGCCTCGGGCATCTCGACCTCGCCTTCATCACGAGCGCGCCCTTCTCCAGCATCATCCCCGAATTCGGGGTGTTCGACATCCCGTTCCTGTTCCGCGACGCGCGCCACGCCCACGCGGTCTTCGACGGCGCCATCGGCCAGGACTATCTCAGGAAATTCCAGCAGAAGGGGCTGGTCGCGCTCGCCTGGGGCGAGAACGGCATGCGGCACATCACGAACTCCAAGAGGGCGGTCACGGGCCCGGAGGACCTCCGGGGCCTCTCGATGCGGGTGCCGCAATCGGACATCATGCTGGCCGGTTTCCGGAGCCTCGGCGTGAAGGCCGAGCCGCTCGCCTTTCCTGCTCTCTACGGCGCGCTGCAATCGGGACAATTCGACGGTCAGGAAAACCCGATCTCTGTGATCGCCGCGTCCCGCTTCGAGAAGGTCCAGAAGCACCTGACCTTGAGCGGTCACGTCTATTCCTGGGCCGTGGTCGTCATGTCGCGCGCCGCCTGGGAGGGCCTGAGCGCTGCGGACCAGAAGGCCTTCACGGAGGCCGCCCGCGCCGCGGGGCAAGTCTCCCGCGAGGTCGCGGGGCGGGCCGAGACGGAGGGCGTCGACGCGCTGCGCAGCTCCGGGATGAGCGTGGTCGCGGGTATCGATCGGGCGGCGTTCGAGCAGAGCCTTCAGGCGACGACGGCCGAGTTCAGTGCCCGGTTCGGGGCCGAGACGCTCCGGCAGATCAAGGCGGTCCGCTGAGGCCGCGCCCGGACGCACCAGATCAAGAAGGACACCGCCCCTCTCCGGAGCGCCGCATCGCCGCGCGCCCGGACGCTTCTAGGCCGCCGAAGACGGCTCCAAGGTTCCCAGGACTTGCCCTCGATGCTCACGCTCCGTCTGGACCGTCTCTCGGTCGCCCAACGCATCGCTGCCGGCTTCGGCGTGGTGCTGGTGCTGCTCACGCTCTCCGCGCTGGCCACCTTCCGCAGCGTCAGCGCGCTCAACGCCGAGGTGGAGAGCGCCGACGCCCGCGTGCGGGCCGCGGAACGGGCCAGTGCCTCCGAACTGCTCGTCAACGGCGCGCGGCGCCTCCTGCTCAACTACATGCGCACGGAGCAGGGCGAGATGCTGAGCGATCTCAAGGTGGGGCTCGCCAAGCTCGCGACCGAGAGCGAGCGCGCTGCCCGGTCCGGTGATGCGGACGACGCGATGCTGGCGCAGTCGCGGGACTACGTGGCGGGCGCGAACGCTCTGATCGGCATGATGCAGGCGCGCAAGGCGGCGCTCGGCGACCTCGCGAAGCTCGCCGCGGCGCTCTCGAATGCGGGCTACGCGATGGCCGAGCGTGCCGCGCAGGACCCGGCTCTCGCCGCCGCTGCCTTCCGGGTCGACCGCGCCCTCCAGGCTACCGTGGGCGCCGCCTACCTGTTCCGCTCAAGCAACAACCCGGCGGATGCCAGCACGGCCACGGTCGAGTTCGGCCGCTACACCCGGGAGCTCGCGGCGCTCGCGCGGATCGACGGGGCCGGCCTGCTCCAAACGCCGCTGAAGGCTATCAACGGCAAGGTCGCCCCGTTCAAGGCGGCCCTGGACGGGGTGATCAACGGCGCCGGCGCGGTCGAGGCGGCCTACCAGACCGTGAAGCAGACGGGCGACCGCCTCGTCGCCCTGGGCGCCGAGACACGCGAGCGGGCGGTGCGCGACCAGCAGCAGATCATGGCCCTGATGACCGAGGATGCGAACCATCTCCGGCTGCTCGTGATCGGCATCGGCGCGACCGCCCTCGTGATCGGCGTGCTCCTCGCCTGGCGTGTCGGCCGCGGCGTCGCGCAGCCGCTGACCGCGATGACCGCCGCGATGCAGCGCCTCGCGGCGGGCGACCACGCGGTCGCCGTGCCGGGGGCCGCGCGCACGGATGAGCTGGGCGCGATGGCCCGGACCGTCCAGGTCTTCAAGGACGCGCTGATCGCCAAGGCGCAGGCCGACGCCGCAGCGGCCGGCGAGGCGGACGCGAAGATGCGCCGGGCCAATCATCTCGACGCGCTGACGCGGAGCTTCGAGGCGAACGTCTCGGTGCTCACACAGGGGTTGGCCGGGGCTGCGACCGAGATGGAGGCCACGGCCCAGGCCATGGCGAGCACCGCCGAGCAGACGGCGCGGCAATCCACGACCGCCATGCGGGCGGCCGAGACCACGGCGTCGAACGTGCAGACCGTGGCCGCCGCGAGCGAGGAGATGTCGGCCTCGATCCAGGACATCACGCAGCAGGCTGGCCAGTCGGCCCGCATCGCGCAACAGGCCGCCGACGAGGCGCGCCGGACCGACGGCCTGGTCCGGCAGCTCGCCGGCGCGGCCGAGCGGATCGACACCGTCGTGGCGATGATCAACAAGATCGCCGGCCACACGAACCTTCTGGCGCTCAACGCGACCATCGAGGCGGCGCGCGCCGGCGAGGCGGGACGGGGCTTCGCGGTCGTCGCCAGCGAGGTGAAGGCGCTCGCCGGCCAGACCACCCGCGCGACCGAGGAGGTCGCCGGCCAGATCGCCGCGATCCAGAGCGTAAGCCAGGAATCGGTCGCGGCGATCCACGCCATCGGGGCGACCATCGGGCAGATGGCCGCGGTCTCGAACGCGATCGCCGCCGCCATGGAGCAGCAGGGGGCCGCCACGCAGGAGATCGCCCGGAACGTCCAGCAGGCCGCGAGCGGCACCGGTCAGGTCGCCGGCAGCATCGCGGATGTGCGCCAGGGTGCCGGCTCGACCGGCAGCGCCGCTGCCCAGGTGCTGGGCGCGGCACGCGAACTCTCGCACCATTCCGAGAACCTGCACCGGGAGGTGGGGCTGTTCCTGGCGGGCGTGAAGGCGGCCTGAGGGACCCCGGCCTTGGCCCGAAGTACGGGCACGCGGGCGCGCCCCCGTCCTCGGCCGGTCAGGGGCTGCCGGTGCGGCTCAGGCCGCCGGCCGATCCGGCAGCGTGGCCCGGATGTCGGCGCCCGAACCGTCGAGCGTCGGCGGCATCCGCCGCACCGGCAGGCGTGCGCCGTCGAGGCGGTAGGGCGGGGCCAGCACATGCGCCGTGGCCTCCGCGCCCGCGCCCTGCGGGATGACGAGGCCGGCTGAGCGGGCGCGCGCCGAGGTCAGGGCTTCGTGCAGGCCCAGCACCTCGCCGCAGGGGATGCCGGCCGAGGCGAGGCGGACGAGGAGATCGGCACGCGACCACTTGGCCAGCTCCGCCTCCAGCACCGGCACGAAAACGGCGCGGTTCTTCGAGCGGTCGAGGTTCGTGGCGAAGCGCGGGTCGGCGCAGAGGTCGGGCCGCTCCAGAACCTGCTCGCAGAAGCGGCGGTACTGCGCGTTGTTGCCGACCGTCAGCACGATCGGCCCGTCGCCCGCCTCGAACACGCCGTAGGGCACGATCGAGGGGTGCGCGTTGCCGTAGCGGGCCGGGTCGCGGCCCTGCACCATCGCCTCCAGGCCGTAATAGGAGGTCAGTGCCACGCCGCAATCGAACAGCGCGAGCTCGACGAGGCGCCCGCGCCCCGTGCGCTCGCGCTGGTAGAGGGCGGCGAGCACACCTTGCGCCGCGAACTGGCCGGTGAACAGGTCGACCGCCGCGAGGCCGAACTTGAGGGGCGGGCGCTCGGCCTCGCCGTTCAGCGCCATCAGGCCGGATTCGCCCTGAATCACGAGGTCGTAGCCCGGCCGCGTCGCCTCGGGTCCGTCCGATGCGTAGCCCGAGACCGAGCAGTAGATCAGTCGCGGGTTCTCGGCGGAGAGTGCCGCGTAGCCGAGCCCGAGCCGGTCGGCTCCGCCGGTCTTGAAGTTCTGCACCACGACGTCGCTCTGCCGGGCGAGGTCGCGCACCAGCGCCAGCCCCTCCGGGTCGGCGAGGTCGACGCCGATCGAGCGCTTGTTGCGGTTCACGCTGTCGAAATACGAGGTGTTGCTCGGGCCGGTCCGCAGGCCCCAGTCGCGGGTGTCGTCGCCGCGCTCGGGATGCTCGACCTTGATCACGTCGGCGCCGAGATCGCCCAGCACCTGCGCGCACCAGGGGCCCGCGAGCACGCGCGAGAGATCTAGCACGCGGATGCCGGCGAGCGGCAGATCGTCGGGATCGAACAGCATCGGGTCTCCTGTCTCCTCAGGCGCCCATCACGCCCTCCAGGCCGCGCACGGCCTCGATGAGCTTCGGGCGGGCGACGTCCATCAGGAAGCGCGCGTCGGTGATGACGGTCGGTGCGCCGCAATTCACCGACATCGGCGGCAGGCCGCCGCCCGGGTGGAAGCCGACCGCGATGGCCGAGACGGTGTCCTGCCACTCCCCGAAGGAGGTGCAGCAGCCGATCTCCCGGTGCTCCTGCACGGCCCGGTCGAGCCCGGCCCGGAGCGCCGGCCAGGCCAGCGGATCGTAGGCCTGCAATTCCTCGTAGAGCGCGCTCCGCTCGCGGTCGGAGCAGACCGCGATGTAGGCCCGGCCCATCGCAGAGCGGGCGAGCGAGATGCGCGAGCCCGTGTCGAGGTTGAGCGAGATCGCGGCGGGTCCCCGCTGGCAGTCGATGTAGCGCATGCTGAGCCGGTCGCGCACGCCGAGGCCGACCGAGGCGTTGGCCGCCTGCGCCACGGCGCGCAGCGCCGGCCGCGCGAGCTGGCGCACGTCGAGGCCGCCCAGCGCCATGGAGCCCAGCGCGATCGTCTGGGTGCCGAGGCGGTACTTTCCGGATTCCTCCACGAGGTGCAGGTAGCCGAGCTTGGTCAGCGTGTAGGTCAGCCGCGACACGGTGGAGCGCGGCAGGCCGCAGGCCTCGGCGATGTCGTGGTTGGCGAGCATCCGCCGGTCGCGGCCGAAGCAGGCGAGCACCGCGAGTCCCCGGGCGAGCGCGGTGACGAAGTGCCGGTCCTCCTTCGGGCCGCCTTCCTCGGTGTCGAGGTCGGCGAGGGTCTCGGTCTCGCTCATGGTCGCGCTCACCGTGCGAAGAAGGCCGCGAAGGCGGCCTGGGCGGCGGGGCCGCGGCGGAGCGCGTGGAATGTCTCGGCCTCGCTCGCGAGCGTGCGCGCCACGATCTCGGCGTGGCCCGCCCGCAGCGCCCGCTTGGTGGCGGCGATCGAGACCGGCGGCAGCGCCGCCAGCGCCCGGGCCCGCTCCAGCGCCGCGCCGAGGGCCTCGCCCGCCGGCACCACGGCGTTGACCAGGCCGGCTGCCTCAGCCGTCTCGGCTCCGAAGGGCTCGCCCAGCATCAGCAGCTCGGCGGCGCGCTTCGTGCCGGCCACCAGCGGCAGCAGGTAGCTCGACCCGCCCTCGGGGCTGAGCCCCAGGCTGGTGAAGGGCAGGCGGAAGCGCGCGCCCGCACCCGCATAGGCGAGGTCGCAGTGCAGGAGCAGGGTCGTGCCGATGCCGACCGCGTGGCCCTCCACCGCCGCCACGACCGGTTTTGGGCAGGCGGCGAGCACCTTCAGGAGAGCGAGGCCGGGGCTGTCCTCGACCGTCTCCGCGGTATCGCGGAAGTCCGCGAGGTCGTTGCCGGCGGTGAAACAGCCGCCGGCGCCGGTGAGCACGACCGCGCGCACGGCCGCGTCGGTGCCGGCCTCAGCCAGCGCTTCCCGGAGGGCCGCGTAGGTCGCCCGGTCGAGGGCGTTGCGGCGGACCGTCCGGTCGATGATGAGGAGGCGCACGCCGTCCGACGGCTCGGAGGTCCGCAGGGTCCGGGGCGGGGGGATCTCGCTCATGGCTCTGGGCCTCCTCAGGCCGCGAGGCGGGCACGCGCCGCGGCGTAGTCCCGGGACAGGTCCGCCACGATCTCGGCGACCGGCCGCACGTCGGGGATCGTGCCGACCCCCTGGCCCGCCCCCCAGACGTCGCGCCAGGGTTTGGCCCGGTCGCTGGCGAAGCTCATGGCGGTCTTGTCGGCGGCCGGCAGGGCGTCCGGGTCGAGGCCGGCGGCCCGGATGCTGGGCGTAAGGTAGTTGCCGGGCACGCCGGTGAAGAAGGGCGTGTAGACGATGTCCGCCGCGCTCGCCCCCGCGATCATGTCCTTGTAGGCGGGCGCCGCGTTCGCCTCGGCGGAGGCGATGAAGCGGGTGCCCATATAGGCGAGATCGGCGCCCATGGCCTGCGCCGCCAGGATCGCTGCGCCTGTGGTGATCGCGCCCGAGAGGATCAGAGGCCCGTCGTAGAAGCGGCGCACCTCGCCCACCAGCGCGAAGGGCGAGAGCGTGCCCGCATGCCCCCCGGCCCCGGCGCAGACGAGGATCAGCCCGTCGACGCCCGCCTCCAGCGCCTTCTCGGCGTGGCGGACCGTGGTGACGTCGTGGAAGACCAGGCCGCCGTAGCCGTGGACCGGCCGCACCACGGCGTCGGGCGCGCGCAAGCTGGTGATGACGATCGGCACCCGGTGGTTCACGCAGGTCTCGATATCCTGCGCCAGCCGGTCGTTCGAGCCGTGGACGATCTGATTCACCGCGAAGGGCGCGATCTTGGCTGCCGGATCGGCCGCGCGGGCCGCGTCGAGTTCCTCCGTGATGCGCGCGAGCCAGGTGTCGAGCATCGCCGCCGGCCGGGCGTTCAGCGCCGGGAAGGACCCGACGATGCCGGCACGGCACTGGGCGATCACCAGGTCGGGGCCGGAGACGATGAACATCGGCGAAGCGATGACAGGAAGGGCGAGGTTCTCGCTCAGGATCGCGGGGAGGCGGCTCACGCGCTCTGCGCCTCCCGCGCGAAGTAGAGGTCGTGCAGGCGGTCGAGATCGACCTGCGCCGCCGGCGCGCTGAGCCGCACCTGCCCGCCGCGCAGGAGGTGCACGTCGTCGGCGACGCCGAGCGCCACGCGGGTGTTCTGCTCCACCAGCAGGATCGTGGTCCCGGCCTCCTTCAAGCGCGCGATGATGTCGAACACCTCGTTGACGATCACCGGGGCGAGGCCGAGCGAGGGCTCGTCGATCAGCAGGATGCGGGGCTGGGACATCAGCCCCCGTCCCATGGCGAGCATCTGCGCCTCGCCGCCGGAGAGCGAGCCCGCCGCCTGGCCGCGGCGCTCGCGCAGGCGGGGGAACAGGCCGTAGACCCGGTCGAGCCCGGAGGAGAGGTCGCCGCGGCACCGTTTCGGGTAGGCGCCCAGACAGAGGTTCTCCTCCACGCTCATGTCGCGGAAGACGAGGCGGCCCTCCGGCACCATCACGATGCCCTGGCCCGCAAGGTCCCAGGTTTTGCCCGCCAGACGCTCGCCCCCGAGCCGGATCTCGCCCTTGTGCGGGATCAGCCCGGTGAGCGCGCGCAGCAGCGTGGTCTTGCCGGCCCCGTTCGGGCCGACGATGGCGGTGAGGGCACCCTCCCGGAAGGTGAGCGAGAGGTCCCACAGCACCGTGATGTGGCCGTAGCCGGCCCGGAGGTTTCGGGTCTCAAGCATGGGCCGTCCCGGTATAGCTCTCGACGACGCGGGGATCGCGGAAGACCTGGGCCGGGGTGCCGTCGGCGATGATCTCGCCGAAGTTCAGCACCACGGCGCGCGAGCAGAGACCCGAGATCGTCTCGATGTCGTGCTCGACGATGACGATGGTCAGGTCGTAGCGGCGATGCAGCTCTCTCAGCTTCGCGGCGAACTGGCGCTTGGCCTGGCTCTCCAGACCGGCCAGCACCTCGTCGAGGAGGAGGAGGCGCGGCTCGGTGGCGAGCGCCTTGGCGATCTCCAGCCGCTTCAGCTCCTGCAACGCCAGCGCGCTCTCGGCCGGGCGGTCGCCCTGGGCTTGGAGCTCCATGACGGACAGGATCTCCTCGATCCGCGCCGGGTCGTGGCGGCCCGCACCGAAGACCTGAGCGACCGCGAGGTTCTCCCGCACGGTGAGGTGCTGCATCGGCTGCGGGATCTGGAAGGTGCGGCCGATCCCGAGGCGGGCGCGGCGGTGCAGCGGCAGCTTCGTGACGTCGCGGCCCTCGAACAGGATCCGCCCGCGCACCCGGGTCAGCCCCGAGATGCCGTTGAACAGGGTGGTCTTGCCGGCCCCGTTGGGGCCGACCAATCCCAGGATCTCGCCCGGCGCCACTGTGAAGGTGACGTCCCGCAGGGCCACCAGCCCGCCGAAGCGGACGGTGACGGCGTCGAGCTCAAGCATCGCGGCCTCCCTTCTTGACGAGGCCCAGCAGCCCGTTCGGCGCGGCCAGCACCATCACGACGAGGACGAAGCCCAGGATGATCTGGTGGCCCACCGCGATCAGCCCCTTCGCCACCACCTGATCGAACAGGTAGATGATCACCGCGCCGCCGATCGGGCCGAGGATCGTGCGGTAGCCGCCGAAGATCGCCGCGATGATCGGCATGAGGCTCCAGACGCCGGAGAAGGCGTAGTCCGGCTCCAGGAAGCCGATGATGTGGGCGTTGAGCGCGCCGAACACGCCCGTGATGAAGGCCGAGAGCAGCAGCATCAGGGACTTCAGGAACGTGCTGTTGACGCCGACCACCCGCGTCGCGTCCTCGCTGTCGGCGATGGCGCGGAGCGCCAGGCCGATGTGGCTCCGCCGCACGGCGAGGTAGGCGAGCGCGCAGAGCGTCACGCAGGCCACGAGCAGCAGGTAGCTGCCGGTGCGGCTCGCGAGATCGATCCCGAACACGGTCGGCAGGCCCGGATAGCGCTGGAAGCCCGCGCCGCCGCCGGTGAGCCAGGAGGCCTCGGTCGCGAGGATGCGGAAGATCTGCGCGTAGGCGAGGATCGCCAGCGCGAAGTAGGGGCCCGACAGCCGCAGCGCCGGCAGCATGGCGAGCGAGGCCACCACGGCGACGACACCGCCCACCGGCACGCTGAGCAGCACCGGCAGGCCGAGCTTGCCCGCGAGCAGTGCCGACGCGTAGGCGCCGACCCCGAAGAAGGCGGCGTGGCCGAACGAGACCATGCCGCCGAGATTGCCGAGCAATGCCCAGGCGAGCGCGACGCCCGAGAGGATCAGGGCCGAGATCAGCAGCCCCAGCATGTAGTTGCTCGCCCCGAGCAGCACCGGCAGCAGGGCCAGGACGAGGAGGGCGAGGCCGAGCACCGCGCCGCCGGGGAGGCGTCCGCGGGCGGGCGCGGCCTTCAGCGGCACGGCGGGGGCGGAATCGAGGGAGGCCATGCGGTGTACCTCAGCCGCGGCGGGCGCGCGCGCCGAACAGGCCGTTCGGCAGCAGGAAGAGGACGAGGAGGAACAGCACCATGCCGACGAGTTCCTGCAGGGCGGAGCTCGCGAGCGTGACGGTGAGCGCCTCGGTGACGCCGAGCAGGATCGCGGCCAGGAACACGCCCGGGATCGAGCCGACGCCGGCCAGGACCGTGACGATGAAGGCCTTGACGGTCAGCGCGTGGCCCACGGCCGGCTGCACGACGCTCATCGTGTAGAGCGCCACGCCCGCGAAGCTCGCGAGCGCGCCCGCGACGAGGAAGGAGACGAGTTCCGTCCGCACCGGGCTGATTCCCATGAGCGTCGCCGCGGCGCGGTTCGACGAGACGGCGCGCACCGCGCGCCCGTACCAGCTCTTCTTCAGCCACCACCACAGGGCGACCATCAGCGCGAGGCTGACCCCGAAGGCGACGATCTCGCCGTTCATGGCGTAGACGGGTCCGATCGAGGTCGCGTCCTGGAGCGCCGGCGAGGCGGTGGTGCGCACGTCGCTGGCGAAGACCAGCAGGATCGCGTTCGTCAGGACGATACCGATCCCGAAGGTGAGGATCAGCGAGTTCAGCTCCCGGTGCTCGCGGATGCGGTCGATCATCAGGAAGAGCGCGGCGCAGACGATCGACACCACCACGAGCGCCAGGGGGATGGCGAGGTAGGGATCGAGGCCGGCCCGGGCCTCGACGACGTAGGCGCAGTAGGCGGCGAGCAGCACCAGCTCGCCGTGCGCGAGGTTGATGATCCGCATCGCCCCGAAGGAGAGGGCGAGGCCGAGCGCCACGAGCGCGTAGACGCTGCCCACGAGGAGACCCGAGAACAGGGCCTGGAGGACGAGATCGACCATGGCGCGCCTACCAGGGCAGGCCGGGGAAGACGATCTCGCCCGTCGCCGCGGCGGCCGGCGAGACCAGCACGATCTTGCCCGCGCGGTGCTGGCCCATCGCCACGGAGAAGCGCGGGTTGTCGCCGGTGGCGTCGAACTGGACGGGGCCGAGCAGGGTCTCGCGCTCGGTCCGGCGCATGGCGTCGGGCAGGCCGCCGGTCTTGAGCGTGCCGGCGTCCGCCGCGTGGGCGATCGCCTCCGCCAGGATCGTGGTCTCGACGAAGCTCAGGGTGGAGAGGTACTCGACCTCCTTGTTGTAGGTCTTCTTGTAAGCCTCGGCGAAGCGCTTGCCCTCCTCGTCCTTCATCTCCACCGGGAAGGGCAGGAAGGAGGTCCCGACGACGTTGTTCATCAGGTCGGGGAACTCGCTGTACATCTTCGGCGTGGCGAGCGACCACGCGCCGACGATGAGCTTGACCGGCGGCTTCAGAACCTTGGCGGCCCGGATGATGCCCACGTAGTCGTTCTCGTAGGCCGACATCACCAGGATGTCCGACTTGTCCTGCAGCTTCACCTTGTTGATGACCGGCTTGAAGTCGGTGATCGCCGGGTCGAACTCGTGCACCGTGACCTTCACACCCTTGGCGGAGAGGTCCTTCTGCAGGCCCTTGGCGAGCAGCGCCGGCGCCTCCTTGGTCGAGGCCAGGATCGAGACCGAGGCCGGCTTCAGCGTCTCGAGCAGGGCGCCCATGCCGCGCTGGTAGCCGGCATTGTTGTTGATGCGGAAGAAGGTCTTCAGGCCGCGGGCCGTCAGCTCGTCGCTCACCGCGCCGGCCGTGATGTAGGTGGTCTTCAGCCGGTTTGAGGCGTCCGAGGCCGGGCCGATGATGTTCGAGCCGTAGCCGCCGATCACCGCCACGGCGCCGTCCGAGACGAGCTTCTCCACCGCCGAGACCGCCTTGGCGGGCGTGCTCTCGTCGTCGATCACCTGGAGGCGGATCTTGTGCTTGTCAGAGCGGGCGTTGAACATCTGGATCGCCACCCGCATGCCCTCGTCGAAGGCCTGACCCGAGCGAGCGAGCGAGCCGGTGAGCGGCATGTGGGCGCCGACCAGGATCTCGTCGGCGCGGGCGGGCCCTCCGGCCAGGGTGGCGAGGGCGATCGACGCGGCCGCGACGGCTCTGCGAAGCATGCGGGTTTCTCCCTGGGCGCGGGCTGGAAGGCGGCGCGCTCGTGTTTCATCCCATGCGCAGAGTCTGGTGCTCCGCGTGGCCCGGCGATCCGCAGAGCGGTTCGAGGCGGCGCCTGGATGGCACGCCCGTTCCGGATCTGTCAATTTCTTGCAGACCGATCGTCCGCATGCCGGATCGAATCTGTCACTTTCCTGCCGATCTGCACGATCCTGCCTTGACACGATGGTGGCTCCGGCGCGACATCCGCTCAGTTTTGCAGATCAGCATTCTGCATTGCAGAACGTGGGAGGAAGCGAGCGTGGTCCGCCAGGAACTTCGCGACGCCGTCGCCGTGATCAGACTGTCGAACCCGCCGGTGAATGCGCTGGGCCACGATCTGCGCACCGCGCTGGACGCGGCGCTGGCGCATGCGCTCGCCGACGCGGCGGTGCGTGCCGTCGTGCTCGCGGCCGAGGGCAAGGTCTTCGTCGGCGGTGCCGACATCTCCGAGTTCGGCAAGCCGCCCCGTCCTCCGCTGCTGCCGGACCTGATCGCGCGGCTCGACGGGGCGGAGAAGCCGGTGGTCGCGGCGATCCACGGGGCGGCGCTCGGCGGCGGGCTCGAGCTCGCGCTCGCCTGCCACGCCCGGGTGGTCGGGCCCGCGGCCAAGCTCGGCCTGCCGGAGGTGAAGCTCGGCCTGATCCCGGGCGCGGGCGGCACGCAGCGCCTGCCGCGCCTGATCGGGGCGGAGGCCGCCTTCGGAATGATGCTCGGCGGCGATCCGGTCGGCGCCGCGACGGCGGTCGCGCAGGGCCTCGCCGACACGCTGGAGCCGGGTGATCTGGTCGCGGCCGCATGTGCGCTGGCCCTGCGGCTCGCCGATGGGGGCCGGCCGCCCCGGGTCCGCGACCGCGCCGAGCGGATGGATGATTCGGCGCGCACGGCCTTCGAGGCGCGCGCCGCCGAGGCCCTGAAGCGGGCACCGGGCCAGCCGAACGTGGCGGCCCTGGTCGATGCCGTGCGGGCCGGGTTCGCGCAGCCCTTCGACGAGGCCGTGAAGACGGAGCGCGCCCGCTTCCTAGCCCTGGTGGACGACCCACGCGCGAAGGCGCTGCGCTACGCCTTCTTCGCCGAGCGCGAGACCGCGCGGGTGCCGGGGATCGCCAAGGACACGCCGCGCCGAGACATCGCCGCCGCCGCGGTGATCGGTGCCGGCACGATGGGCGGCGGCATCGCGCTCTGCTTCGCCAACGCGGGCATCCCCGTCACGGTCATCGAGACCGAGCAGGAGGCCCTCGATCGCGGCCTCGCGCGGATGCGCGCCACCTACGCGTCGTCGGTCAAGCGCGGCTCGCTCGGCGAGGTGGAAATGGCCGAGCGGCTCTCGCGCATCACCGGCGCGGTCGGGCTGGAGCATGTGGGCCAGGCCGACATCGTGATTGAGGCGGCCTTCGAGGAGATGGGCGTTAAGGAGGAGATCTTCTCCGCCCTGTCCCGTATCGCCAAGCCCGGCGCGGTGCTCGCCACCAACACCTCCTATCTCGACGTGAACCGAATCGCCGCGGCGACCGAGCGGCCCGCCGACGTGCTCGGCCTGCATTTTTTCAGCCCCGCCAATGTGATGCGCCTCGTCGAGGTGGTGCGGGCGGAGCGCACGGCGCCCGACGTGCTCGCCACCGCCAACGACCTCGCGCGGCGCCTGGGCAAGCTGCCGGTGACCGTCGGGGTCTGCTTCGGCTTCGTCGGCAACCGGATGCTGGCCCGCCGCAGCGCGGCCGGCGAGCGTCTGCTGCTGGCGGGCGCGCTGCCTCACGAGGTCGACAGTGCGGTCACCGCATTCGGCTTCCGCATGGGCCCCTTCGCGATGGCGGACCTCGCCGGGCTCGACATCGGCTGGCGCACCCGCAAGGCCACCGGCGGCAAGGCCCCGGTCGCCGACGCGCTCTGCGAGATGGGCCGCCTCGGCCAGAAGACGGGGCGCGGCTTCTACCTCTACCCGGAGGGCGCCCGCACGGGAGCGCGCGATCCCGAGGTCGAGGCGCTGATCGCGGCCGAGTCGGAGCGCCGTGGCATCGCGCGGCGGAGCTTCTCCGCCGACGAGATCGTCGCCCGGCTGATGCTGCCGATGGTCAACGAGGGCGCGCGCATTCTCGAGGAGGGCATCGCGGCGCGCCCCGGCGACATCGATACGATCTGGCTCAACGGCTACAACTGGCCGGCCTGGCGCGGCGGCCCGATGCATTGGGCGGACGGCCTCGGGCTGGCGCAGGTCGCGGCCGATCTGGAGCGCTTCGCGGAAGAGTCGGGGGACGACACCCTGCGCCCCGCGCCGCTGCTCGCCCGCCTCGCCGAGACGGGCAGGGGATTTTCCGCGTGGGACGTCCCGTGAGCGCTCGTTCTCCCTCTCCCACACAGGGGGGAGGGGAGGGCGCCCCGCATCAACCGATAGAGAGCATCCGATGACCGACGCCGTGATCGTCGCCACCGCCCGCACGCCCATCGGCCGGGCGCATCGTGGGGCGCTGAACCTGACCGGCGGGGCGGATCTCGCCGCCCACGCGATCCGTCACGCCCTCGACCGGGCGGGCGTCGAGCCGGAGGCCGTCGAGGAGGTCGTGCTGGGCTGCGGCTACCCGGAGGCCGCGACGGGCGGCAACGTCGCCCGTCACGCGAGCCTCGTCGCCGGCATCCCGGTCCAGTCGGCCGGCGCCACGGTCTCGCGCTTCTGCGCCTCGGGCCTGCAGGCGATCGCGGACGCGGCCAAGCGCATCCGCCTCGACGGCGTGCCGGTGGCCGTCGCGGGCGGCGTCGAGTCGATCAGCCTCGTCCAGCCGCAGGTGCGGCGGGACCTCACCCGCAACGCCTGGCTCGAGCAGCACCTGCCCGCGATCTACATGCCGATGATCGAGACCGCCGACATCGTGGCGGAGCGTTACGGCATCTCCCGGGAGGCGCAGGACGCATTCGCCCTGCTGAGCCAGCAGCGGACCGCGGCGGCGCAGGCGGCCGGACTGTTCGACGCCGAGATCGCGCCGATCGCCGCGACGATGATCGTGACCGACAAGGCCACGGGTGAGACCCGGAACGTCGAGACCCGGCTCGCGAATGACGAGGGCAACCGGCCCGACACCACGCTGGAGGGCCTCGCCAAGCTGAAGCCCGTGCGCGGGGAGGGGGCCTTCATCACCGCCGGCAACGCGAGCCAGCTCTCCGACGGCGCCTCGGCCTCGGTGCTGATGTCGGCCGAGGAGGCCGCGCGCCGGGGCCTGAAGCCCCTCGGGATCGTGCGCGGCTTCGCGGCCGCCGGCTGCGGTCCGGACGAGATGGGCATCGGCCCGGTCTTCGCCGTGCCGCGCCTGCTCGAACGCAACGGGCTCACCGTGGACGATATCGGCCTGTGGGAACTGAACGAGGCCTTCGCCTCGCAGTCGATCTACTGCCGCGACCGGCTCGGGCTCGATCCCGAGACCGTGAACGTCAATGGCGGCGCCATCAGCGTCGGCCACCCGTTCGGCATGTCGGGCGCCCGGCTCGTCGGCCACGCCCTGCTGGAGGGCCGCCGCCGCGGGGTGCGCTTCGCCGTCGTCACCATGTGCGTGGCCGGCGGCCAGGGCTGCGCCGGCCTCTTCGAGATCGAGCGGGAGTAAGAGCCATGGACCTGCGCTTCACGCCCGAGGAGACCGCCTTCCGCCAGGAAGTGCGCGCCTTCTTCCACAGCGAGATCCCGCCCGAGATCCGCCGCAAGGTGTCGGAGGGCCGCTCGCTCGCGCGCGAGGACTACGTTACCTCCCAGCGCATCCTGAACGCCAAGGGCTGGGCGGTGCCGCACTGGCCCAAGGAATGGGGCGGCCAGGACTGGGACCCGATCCGGCGCTACATCTTCATGGAGGAGCTGATGCAGGCGGCGGTGCCGCTGCCGCTGCAGTTCAATTGCTTCATGGTAGGGCCCGTGATCGCGGCCTTCGGCAACGAGGCGCAGAAGCGGCGCTTCCTGCCGCGCATCGCCAATCTGGACGACTGGTGGTGCCAGGGCTTTTCCGAGCCCGGCGCCGGCTCGGACCTCGCCTCGCTGAAGACCCGCGCCGTGCGGGACGGCGATACTTACGTCGTGGACGGCCAGAAGACCTGGACCACGCTCGGCCAGTACGCTGACTGGATCTTCTGTCTCGTGCGCACCGATCCGGCGGCGAAGAAGCAGGCCGGCATCTCCTTCCTGCTCATCGACATGAAGAGCCCCGGCATCTCCGTGCGCCCGATCATCACCATCGACGGGCGCCACGAGGTCAACGAGGTTTTTTTCGACTCTGTACGGGTACCTGCTGAAAACCTCGTTGGGGAAGAAAACAAGGGCTGGGACTACGCCAAGTTCCTGCTCGCCAACGAGCGCACCGGCATCGCCCGCATCGGGCTGACCAAGGAGCGGGTCGCCCGGGTCAAGCGGCTCGCGAAGGAGACTCCGGCGGGCGCGGGCACGATGTGGGACGACGCCGATTTCCGGGCCCGGATCGCCACCGTCGAGATCGAGCTGAAGGCACTCGAGATCACCCAGATGCGGGTGGTGGCGGCGCAATCCCGGCGCGATTCCTCGAAGCCCGACCCGGCCTCCTCGATCCTTAAGATCAAGGGCTCGGAACTGCAGCAGGCCGCGACCGAGCTGCTGGTCGAGCTCGCCGGCCCCCTGAGCTTGCCGGCCCCTGTCGCGAACGACGTCGACGCCCTCGGCTGGGAGGCGTTTGCCGCGCCGACCTACCTCAACACCCGCAAGGTCTCGATCTACGGCGGCTCGAACGAGATCCAGCGCAACGTGATCGCCAAGGCGATCTTGGGCCTCTGAGGGGATCCTGGGGCTCCGAAGGATTTTTGGCGATGGATTTCGATCTCACCGACGAGCAGAGCCTGCTGAAGGACAGCGTCACCCGCTGGGCGGCCTCCCGCTACGGCAGCCTGGAGCAGGTCGAAGCCGCGCGCCGGAAGCCGCTCGGCTTCGACGAGGGCGCCTGGGTGCAGCTCGCCGAACTCGGGCTCCTGGGGCTCCCCTTCGCCGAGGCGGACGGCGGCTTCGGCGGCGGCCCGGTCGAGACCATGATCGCCGTCGAGGCGCTCGGCCGGCACCTCGCGCCCGAGCCTTATCTGGCGAGCGTGGTGCTGGGCGGCGGCGCCCTGCGGCTCGCCGGAAGCGCGACGCAGCGAGAGGCGCTGATCCCCGGCCTCGTCGAGGGGAGCCACCGTCTCGCCCTGGCGCACGGCGAGCGCCAAGCCCGCTATGACCGCGCGGACGTCGCGACGACAGCCCGCCGGGAGGGTGGTTCCTACCGGCTCGACGGCGCCAAATGCGTGGTGCTCAACGCCGACGCGGCGCAGACCCTGGTGGTCAGCGCCCGCACGGCCGGCGGGCGGCGGGACGAGGCCGGGATCAGCCTGTTCCTCGTGCCCGCCGACGCGCCCGGCCTGACCCTCAAGCCCTATCCGACGCAGGACGGCGGCCGCGCGGCGGACCTCGCGCTGGAGGGCGTCGCCGTCCCGGCCGACGCGCTCCTCGGCGAGGCGGAGGCGGGATTGCCCGTGATCGAGCGGGTCCTCGACGAAGGGATCGCGGCGGTGAGCGCCGAGGCGGTCGGCGTGATGGAGGCGCTGCACGCGCTCACCGTCGATTACCTCAAGACCCGCAAGCAGTTCGGCACGGCGATCGGCGGCTTCCAGGTGCTGCAGCACCGGGCGGTGGACATGCTGGTCTCGCTGGAGCAGGCCCGCTCCATGGCCCTCTACGCCACCATGATGGCGGGCACCGCGGACACCGCCGAGCGTGGGCCCGCGGTCGCGGCCGCGAAGGTGCAGATCAACCGCTCGGCCCGCTTCGTGGGCCAGGAGGCGGTGCAGCTCCACGGCGGCATCGGCATGACGCTCGAATACCTCGGCGCCCACCTGTTCCGCCGCCTCACGGCGATCGAGTACCTCTTCGGCGACACGCCCCACCACCTGCGCCGCGTGAGCGACGCGGGCGGCCTGCTCGGCGCCGCCTGATGGAATGGCGCGTCCTTCCCCGCCCCCGCAGAGGGGGAGGGGAGGCGCGGAAGCCATCCGACAGGCCGTGAAGCGAACGAAGACATATCGGAGGACACGCCCATGAACGCCCCGACCCGTCCGCCCGGCTCCGCCGCCCCCGAGGCCAAGCCCTCCGCCGGCTTCGTATGGGACGATCCCTTCCTGCTCGACGACCAGCTCACCGAGGACGAGCGCGCGATCCGCGACGTCGCCCAGTCCTTTGCCGAGGAGCGGCTGCGCCCCGGCATCGTGGAGGCCTACGCGGAGGAGAAGACCGACCCGGACCTGTTCCGGCAGATGGGCGCGCTCGGCCTGCTCGGCGTGACGCTGCCCGAGGAATACGGCTGCGCGGGCGCGAGCTACGTCGCCTACGGGCTGGTGGCGCGGGCCGTCGAGGCGGTCGATTCCGGCTACCGTTCGATGATGAGCGTGCAGTCCTCGCTCGTCATGTACCCGATCCACGCTTACGGCACCGAGGCGCAGCGCCGGAAATTCCTGCCAAAGCTGGCATCCGGCGAATGGATCGGCTGCTTCGGCCTGACCGAGCCGGATGCCGGCTCGGATCCTGCCGGCATGAAGACCCGCGCCGAGAGGATCGAGGGCGGCTACCGGATCTCGGGCGCCAAGATGTGGATCTCGAACGCGCCCTTCGCCGACGTCTTCGTGGTCTGGGCGAAGTCCGACGCGCATGACGGCGCGATCCGCGGCTTCGTGCTGGAGAAGGGGATGAAGGGGCTCTCTGCCCCGGCGCTGAAGGGCAAGCTGTCCTTGCGCGCCTCGCTCACCGGCGAGATCGTGATGGAGAGCGTCGAGGTCGGCGAGGACGCGCTCCTGCCGAACGTCTCGGGGCTCAAAGGCCCGTTCGGCTGCCTGAACCGGGCGCGCTACGGCATCTCCTGGGGCGCGATGGGGGCGGCCGAGGATTGCTGGCGCCGGGCCCGCGACTACACGCTCGAGAGGAAGCAGTTCGGCCGGCCGCTCGCCCAGACCCAGCTCGTCCAGAAGAAGCTCGCCGACATGCAGACCGAGATCGCGCTGGGGCTGCAGGCATCCTTGCGCGTCGGCCGGCTGATGGACCAGGGTCGGATGGCGCCCGAGATGATCAGCCTGATCAAGCGCAACAATTGCGGCAAGGCGCTCGACATTGCCCGCACCGCCCGCGACATGCACGGCGGCAACGGTATCATGGGTGAGTACCACGTGATGCGCCATGCCCAGAACCTTGAGACGGTCAACACCTACGAGGGCACGCACGACGTGCACGCGCTGATCCTCGGGCGCGCCCAGACAGGGCTTCAGGCGTTCTTCTGAGCTGCCGTACAGCGGCGTCTCCGTGGAAACTGCGGATGCCGCAGCGAAATGTGAAAAAATTGCGGCCGGGCCCTTTCCAAGCGCGGCCGTTCCGGTAGCGTGCGGTTACACGCTCAAGTTTCGTCCGACGTCGATTCGTAGGTCTGGCGCCTCGTCTGCAACGGGGCGTCTCTCCTCTGTCGCGTTATCGACCCGACCTGGGCCGTGACTTGCCGAGGAGAGGTGAGAATGCGTCTCGTCCCGTTGTTCGCTGCGTTCGGCCTGGCAGTCGTCCTTGCAGGGACTGTCCAGCCCGTGCCGGCCAAGGCTGGGCCTCTCGACGGGCTGGCCGGGGCGGCGGTCGGCTTCGCGCTTGGCGCGATGGTGGCCGGGCAGCGCCCGGCCTACGCCGCCCCGCGGGGGCGCCGTGTCGTATACCGCCAGGCCCCCCGGCGTCACGTCGCTCAGCGCAGCCGGCCGGTGAGCCCGCGCGGCGCGGCGATCAGCACGGTGTCCGACCCGTTCGCCGGCTCGGGCGGCGGCGCGAAGCCGATCCCGGTCGCAGGCAACTGACGCGCCGCTTCCGGCCATGACCACGATGCGCGCGCGCCTCGCCGCGACCCTCGCTCTTCTCGCCGGTCTTCTCGGGGCGACGCCCGCCGCCGCGATCGTCCTCGGGGTCGACAAGACCATCGACAAGGTGTCGGGCTGGTCGATCGGCGTGAGCAAGGCCCTCGGCGGTTGCGTTGCGGCAGCGAGCTACCAGGACGGCACCACGGTCTGGATCGGCTTCGACGGGGGCAAGGACGAGGCGTTCCTGGCCTTCACCAACGCGCGCTGGCGCTCGATCGAGGGTGGCCGGCCCTATCAGATCAACATCCTCACCGGCCGCGGGCGCTGGAAGGGCCGTTTCAGCGGGGTCGAGCGCGAGACCGAGCGGGGACTGTACCAGTCCGGCCTGCGCAAGACCTTCGTGGTCGATCTCGCCCGGGCGGGCGGCCTCGACGTGATTTTCGAGGGCAGGTCGATCGCCCGCCTGTCGATGTCGGGTTCCTCCGACGCCATCGGCGCGATGATCGACTGCCAAAAGGCGGTGGTCGAGGCGAAGGCCGCGCCGGAGAGCCCGAAGAGCACCCCGCGTGCCGATGGGAGCGCCCGCAAAGGCGGCTCCTCGGGCACCGGCTTCTTCGTCTCCGAGGCCGGCCACGTGCTGACCAACCACCACGTCATCGAGGGCTGCACCGAGATCGACGTGGCGAAGGTCGGCGTGCCCGCGATGCGGGCCCGCCTCGTGGCGAGCGACGCGCAGAACGACCTCGCGGTGCTGAGCACGCCCTTCGAGAAGCCGGTGGTGCCCGCCCTCGCCATGCGTCCGCGCATCGGCGAAAGCGTCTACGCCTACGGCTTCCCGCTCCCGAACCTGCTGGCGGCCACCGGCAACTTCACAGTCGGCAACATCACGGCGGCGGCGGGGCTCGGGGACGACACCCGCATGCTGCAGATCTCGACGCCGGTCCAGCCCGGCAACAGCGGCGGCCCGCTGATCGACCAGTACGGGGCGGTGGTCGGCGTCGTGAGCAGCAAGCTCAACGCGATCAATGTTGCGATGGCCAACAACGACATCCCGCAGAACGTGAACTTCGCCATCAAGGCGATGATCGCTCTGAACTTTCTGGACGCGAACGGCATCCCGCCGGCAGTCGGAACCAAGAGCCAGACGCCGATGGACGCGGCGAGCGTGGCGGATCAGGCCAAGCTGTTCACGGTGCATGTGGTCTGCCGCTAGGCGCTCCAATCTTTCGCCTGCGGACGCGCTCGAGGACGGCAACCCACAGCCGCCGCGGCATCGGGCTGAGCGGCGAGCGCCGTGCCGACCCACGCGGGGTAGCCCCAGAGATCGCGCGGGCCGTGCGCACGATTGCTTGATCCGCCGAATCGGCCCCGGCACGCTCCTTCCTCGCGCCGTCCCATCGGGATCCGGGAGGTTGCCATGCTGGCCATTCGGAACGCAGCGGCCGTGGCCTGGGAGCTGTGGAGCGAGCGCCGCTTCGCCGAGATGGCGCGGCGTGGCGGCGGCCTGTTCTACGCGACTCGCGTCACGGTCGGACTGCGGCGCGACCTCGCCGCGCCCTGTCCGGTCCCGGCCGCCAAGATCCCGCTCGCGGTCCGGCCGTTGCAGGACGCGGATCTGCCCCACCTTTTCCCCGAGGACCTGCGCGGCCTGAGCCGGAAGGAGCGTGTGGAGCTTGCCACGCGCCGCTTCCACCTGCGGGCCGGAATTCCGACCTGCTACGTCGCGCTCGACCAGCGCACGGAAACGCCCTGCTACATGCAGTGGCTGATGGGCGCGAGCCACAACCGGATGATCCAGGATACCTTTCCGCGGCGCTGGTTCCCTGAACTGGCGCCCGACGAGGCGCTCCTCGAGAATGCCTACACGCCCGCCGCCTATCGCGGCCAAGGCATCATGTCCTGCGCCATGGCGCTCATCGCCGAGCGCGCCGTTGAGATCGGCGCGCGCCGCGTGATCACATTCGTGGAGAGCACCAACGTTCCATCCCTGCGCGGCTGCGCCAAGGCCGGGTTCACGCCTCACCTCGCCCGAATCGAGCGCCGGGCGCTGCTCGATACGATCCGTCTGCGCCGCTTCGAGCCCTATGACCCTGCGCTGCACGCGCGAGCGGAGCGAGTGCGCTGATCCTGTCGGTGCCGGGCGCGGGCTGTGATCGGAGGCGCGTCGGACTTTCAAGGCGTTCGCGGGCCGGCAGCTTGAGCGATCCCGCCGCGGATCACCGCGCGATCATCTCGCGAATGCGGGCGGCCAAGGCATCGACCGCGAACGGCTTGGTCAGGACTGCCATGCCGGGCTCGATCTGACCCTTGGTGAGCAGGGCGTTCTCGGCGTAGCCCGTGATGAACAGCACCCTGAGGTCAGGCCGGGTTGCCCGCGCCGCATCCGCCATCTGGCGGCCGTTCAGGCCGCTGGGCAGCCCCACATCGGTCACGAGGAGGTCGATCCGCGCGTCCGACTGGAGGACCTTGAGCCCCCCGGCACCGTCCCATTCGCAGGCCTTTGCAGGCTTCGGGCGGTTCGGGTTCCGCCATCGGGTTTCGAGGACCCGGCCCGTCCCACGGGGAAGAGGCCCTGACCAAAACGGCGACGGGCGCCCCGTTTCCGGAGCGCCCGCGACCCATTGTGCGAGTGCGTTCGAAGAAATCAGTCGTTTCAGTCGTTCTTGACCTTGCCGTCCGGCCCGACCTTGATCTCCTGCTCGCGGTCGGTGAGCGCCACCTTGATCTCGTACTCGACCGCGTTGCCCTCGCGCTCGACCTCGGCCTCGTAGGCCTTGCCGCCCGCGGCCTTCTGCTCGGCCAGCGCGATCGCGTCCTTGAGCGAGACCTTGGCGTTCTGGAAGTCGCTTACCTTGAGGCGCGTGAAGTAGCGCTCGAAGGGCTGGTTCTCCGACTTGTAGAGCTCGCCCGTGTCGGCGTTGATGCCGTGCTCGACGAGCTTGCCGCTCGGGTACACGACCTTGATGGAGTAGTGGGCCGGGTTCTTGCCGTCGGCCTTCTCGAAATCGGCGTCGATCGCCTTGCCCTTCTCGTTGTCCTCGGCCTTGCCTTCGGCCGTGGCAATCGCCTGGGCGAGGCCGATCTTGGCGGACTTCGCGACCTGCCACTCTTTCAGGTTCTTGTCCTGGGTCGCCTCGGTCGCGCTGGGTGCGCGGCCTGTATTCTCGGGATTCTTGGTCAGGTCGGGATTGGTCGTCGTGGACGGCGTGGGCGTCGACGGGGCCGGCGTCTGGGCGGCGGCGAGACCCGCCGACAGAGCGAGCAGGCCGGCGGCGGCGGTGAGGCGGAACGCGGTGGTCTTCATGGCGGGACTCCCGTTATCGGGTTGATGTTGCGCACCCTGAACGGCCCGGGAGCCCGCTTGGTTGCGGCGCGGGAGGCAAGGAAATTTCTCTCTGCTCCGGTGGATCCATGCGGCGCGGCGCGGGGTTGCGTCTGCCCACGGCGCTTGGCATTGCGGGGCACGAGAGTCGGCCGCGGAACGCAATGCCGCGCGGGTGCCCGGATGTTCTGCGGCGCCGGATCCGGCCGCCAGATCCGCCGCGCCAGTCCTGCCCACCATGATTCCGGTCCTGAACCGCCCCGCCCACGCCCTGCCGCTCTACGCCGCCTTCTGCGCGGAGCTCTCGGCCCGCGGCTTCACGGGCGACCTGACCCTCTCGGAGGCCGACCGCACGGTCTTCGCCACCGACAACTCGATCTATCAGGTCGAGCCCGGCGCCGTGGTCTTCCCACGGACCCGCGACGACCTCGTGCGCATCGGCAAGCTTCTGGATGACCGGCGCTTCCGCGAGGTCGTTGTGCGCCCGCGTGGCGGCGGCACCGGCACCAACGGCCAGTCGCTCGGCCCTGGTCTGGTGGTCGATTGCTCGCGCCACATGACCCGCATCCTGGAGATCGATGCCGAGCGGCGCACCGTGCGCGTCGAGCCGGGCGTGGTGAAGGACCAGCTCAACGCGGCGCTCAAAGCCCACGGCCTCTTCTTCGCCCCCGAGCTCTCGACCTCGAACCGGGCGACGATCGGCGGGATGATCTCGACCGATGCCTGCGGCCAGGGCTCCTGCCTCTACGGCAAGACCCGCGACCACGTCCTCGCACTCACCTGCGTGCTCGCCGACGGCTCGGTGCTGGAGGCGCGCGACCGCGACGCCGACGAACTCGCCGCCGCGAAGGCCCGCGACGACCGGGCCGGCGCGATCCACCGGGTGGTCGACGCGGTGATCCGCGAGAACGCTGCGCTCATCGCCGAGCGCTTCCCCCGGCTCAACCGCTGTCTCACCGGCTACGATCTCGCCCACGCCCGGGGCACGGCGGGCGGCCTCGACCTGAAGAGCCTGGTCTGCGGCTCGGAAGGGACGCTCGCGCTGATCGCCGAGGCGAGGCTGAACGTCCTGCCGATCCCGCGGGCCGCGGCGCTGGTGGCGCTCTCCTACGTCGATTTTGACGCGGCTTTGCGCGACGCTCGCGCCCTGCTGCCCTTCGGCGCGGCCTCCGTCGAGACCATCGACTCCACCGTATTGGGGCTTGCCCGCAACGATCCCGGCTGGGCCGGGGTGCAGGCCTTCTTCCCCGAGGATCCGGCCGGGCGCCGGGTCGACGGCATCAACCTCGTGGAATTCGTCGGCGCCGCCGAAGAGGAGGTCGAGGCCGCGCTGGGGCGCCTCGTCGCCATGCTGGAGGCCGATCAGAGCCCGACCCGGATCGGCTTCACGATCGCCCGGGGGGCGGCGATCGAGCGGCTCTGGACCATGCGCAAGAAGGCGGTCGGCCTCCTCGGTGCGGTCAAGGGCGACGCGCGCCCGATCCCCTTCGTAGAGGACACCGCGGTGCCGCCCGAACGGCTCGCCGACTACATCCAGGAATTCCGTGCGCTCCTCGACGGCAAGGGGTTGCGCTACGGCATGTTCGGCCACGTCGATGCGGGCGTGCTGCACGTGCGCCCAGCGATCGACCTGAAGGACCCCGAGCAGGAGCGCCTGATCCGCGAGGTCACCGAGGGCGTTGTCGCGCTCACCGCCCGCTACGGCGGCCTTCTCTGGGGCGAGCACGGCAAGGGGTTCCGGTCCGAGTTCGTGCCCGGCGTGTTCGGGCCGCTGGTGCCGGCACTCGAAGCGGTCAAGCGCGCCTTCGACCCGGGCGACCGGCTCAACCCCGGCAAGATCGCCTCGGCGAAGGGGGCGGCACTCACCGCGATCGACGCCGTGCCGCTGCGGGGCGAGCTCGACCGCACCATCCCGCGCGACGTGCGCGCCGCCTTCGACGAGGCGCTCCACTGCAACGGCAACGGCGCCTGCTTCAGCTTCGACACGGACGAGGCGATGTGCCCGTCCTGGAAGGCCACGCGCGAGCGCCGCCACTCGCCGAAGGGCCGCGCCTCGCTGATGCGCGAGTGGCTGCGCCGGACCGCAGCGGAAGGCATCGACCCGGCCGCCGCGCTGCGGGCGGAGCCGTCCGGCTGGCTCTCGCCACTGGCCGCCTCCCTGCTTGGTGCCCTCCGGCCTGCACCGCCGACAGGGGATTTTTCGCACGCCGTGAAGGAGGCGATGGACGGCTGCCTCGCCTGCAAGTCCTGCACGGGCTCCTGTCCGATCAAGGTTGACGTGCCGAGCTTCCGGGCGAAGTTTTTGTCACTCTACCACCAGCGCTACCCGAGGCCGCTGAAGGACCATGTCGTGGCCGCACTGGAGCCGCTGCTGCCGCTGGCCGGGCGGGCGCCGCGCTTGAGCAACCTGCTCTCCCGCAACCCGCTCGCCCGGGCGGTGCTGCGCCGGATCGGGCTCGTGGCGATCCCGGCCTTCTCGGCCCCGCTTACGCCGGCGCTCGCCGGGCTCGGTGTGGAGACCGCGACGCCCGAGGCGCTGGGCGCACTATCCGCGGCGGAGCGCGCGCGCGCGCTCGTGGTGGTGCAGGACGCCTTCACCAGCCATTTCGAGGCGCCGGTCGTGGTCGATCTCTGCGCGCTGCTGATCGAGTTGGGCTTCCGACCCTGGCTCGCCCCGTTCCGGCCAAACGGCAAGCCGGTCCACGTCCACGGCTTCCTGGCCCGCTTCCGCAAGATCGCCGACGCCAACGCCCGGATGCTGCGGGCCCTGGAGGCGAGCGGCGTGCCGCTCGTCGGCGTCGATCCCTCGATGACGCTGACCTACCGCTCGGAATATGCCGGGGCGCTGGGGCCCGAGAACGTCCCGAAGGTCCAGCTCGTGCAGGAATGGCTCGCCGCCCGACTCGACGCGATCGCGCCGCGCCCGGCAGGCCGCCCCTTGCGGCTCCTGCCCCACTGCACCGAGCGCACCAACGCGCCGGCGGCGGTGAAGGACTGGCAGGCCGTGTTCGCGCGTCTCGGCCTGCCGCTCGAGGTTCCGGCCGCGGGCTGCTGCGGTATGGCCGGCACCTACGGGCACGAGGCCGCGAACCGGGCCACCTCCGAGGTCATCTACGGCCAGAGCTGGGCCCTGCGCGTCGCCGAGAGCCCGGAGGGCGCAGTGCTGGCCGACGGTTATTCCTGCCGCTGCCAGGCCAAGCTCATCGACGGCCGCGCCCTGCCGCACCCGGTCCAGGCGCTGCTCGCCCATGTCCGGGCGCACGCCCCCATCGACGCCCCGAAGCGCGCCGCCTGAAGAGGTCCCGCATGGACGCCGCCTACCTCAGCTACAGCATCGACCACGTGCATCTGCGCAGCCGCGATCCGGTCGCGGCGGCGGGCTTCTACGTCACGGTCTTCGGGGCGCGCGAGGTCGATCGCGTCGGCGATCCGGTGAGCCGGGTGGTGCTCGATCTCGGCGGCCTGCGGGTCTTCATCGAACAGGCGCCCGCCGACATCGCCGAGGCGGCGGTGCCGCCGCACCGCGGCATCGAGCATATCGGTCTGCGGGTGGCCGACATCGACGCCGCCCTGGCCGATCTTGCCGCCCGCGGCATCCCGCTGGCGATCCGGCTCACGCAGGTGAACCCGGCTCTGCGCACGGCCTTCCTCGACGGGCCGGACGGCGTGCGGATCGAGCTCTTGGAGCGCGGCGGCAGGGCTTGAAAGGACGGCGGTGCCACGGCTCCGGCTTTATCGCCACGCCCTTTCCCGGACGCCCGAGCGTTAGCGGAGGGTGATCCGGCACCCAGCACATAGAGATGCGAAGGCTCCGACTGCCGCGCCGGTGATGAGAAGAGAGCCGTTGCGCGGTACTTGCTCGCTGAATCCCGGACCACCTTCCACTGCGTTCCGGGCGTCCGGGAAAAGCGCGGTGTCTTTATCGGCGACGGTGGGCGGGAACCGTGTCCAAGAAAGAGAAGGGCCGGCGGATCGCTCCGCCGGCCCTTTTCGTCGTTCCGGATCGTGGACGCTCAGGCGCCCATAGCGGTCTTGAGGTTCTGGTCGACCTTGTCGAGGAAGCCGGTGGTCGAGAGCCACTTCTGGTCCGGCCCGACGAGGAGCGCGAGATCCTTCGTCATGAAGCCTGACTCGACCGTGTCGATGCAGACCTTCTCCAGCGTGTCGGCGAAGGTGGCGAGCTCCGCGTTGCCGTCGAGCTTGGCCCGGTGGGCGAGGCCGCGCGACCACGCGAAGATCGACGCGATCGAGTTCGTCGAGGTCTCCTTGCCCTTCTGGTGCTCGCGGTAGTGGCGGGTCACCGTGCCGTGGGCGGCCTCGGCCTCGACGGTCTGGCCGTCGGGGGTGAGCAGCACCGAGGTCATCAGGCCCAGCGAGCCGAAGCCCTGCGCCACGGTGTCGGACTGCACGTCGCCGTCGTAGTTCTTGCAGGCCCAGACGTAGCCGCCCGACCACTTCAGCGCCGAGGCGACCATGTCGTCGATCAGGCGGTGCTCGTAGACGATGCCGAGCGCGTCGAAGCGCGACTTGAACTCGTTCTGGTAGACCTCCTCGAACAGGTCCTTGAAGCGCCCGTCATAGGCTTTCAGGATGGTGTTCTTGGTGGACAGGTAGACCGGGTACTTGCGGTTGAGGCCGTAGTTCAGCGAGGCGCGGGCGAAATCGCGGATCGACTCGTCGAGGTTGTACATCGACAGCGCGACGCCGGCATCCGGGAACTTGAACACCTCCTTCTCTATCACCGTGCCGTCGTCGCCCTCGAACTTGATCGAGAGGCGGCCCTTGCCCGGGACCTTGAAGTCGGTGGCGCGGTACTGGTCGCCGAAGGCGTGGCGGCCGACGACGATCGGCTGGGTCCAGCCGGGGACGAGGCGCGGCACGTTCTTGCAGATGATCGGCTCGCGGAAGATCACGCCGCCGAGGATGTTGCGGATCGTGCCGTTGGGCGACTTCCACATCTCCTTGAGGCCGAACTCCTTCACCCGGGCCTCGTCGGGGGTGATGGTGGCGCACTTCACGCCCACGCCGTGGCGCTTGATCGCGTTGGCGGCATCGACCGTGACCTGGTCGTTCGTCGCGTCGCGGTGCTCGACGCCCAGGTCGTAGTACTCGAGGTCGACGTCCAGGTAGGGGTGGATGAGCTTGTTCTTGATCTCGGCCCAGATGATCCGGGTCATCTCGTCGCCGTCGAGCTCGACGACGGGGTTCGCCACCTTGATCTTCGCCATGATCCGAGCGCCTTCCTGAGCCTTCGGCCTCTCCGCAGGGCCTTCCGGGCGGCCTCCAGGCAAGCCGGATGCCGCGAACGGCGCGTGCATAGCGTGCGCCGCAACAGGGGGAAAGGTGCGGGGGACGGCGCGATGACAGGCTTGAGGGGATGTCAGGCGGCGTCCCCGCTCTCCTCCGCTTCCATCTGCGCCACCCGGTACTCTCTCCCGTGCCGGCAGTAGCCATCGACGATCCGGGCCATCATGGCGCGCTTCTCGGCGTCGAGCGGACCCAGGATGCGCGCGGGCCGCCCACCCCAGAGATGGCCGCCCTCGAGCAGCTGACCCGGATCCGTGGTGGCGCCGGCCGCCAGCATCACCTCGTCGGCGATGACCGTGCCCGGCGCGACCGTCGCGCCGATGCCGATCAGGCAGCGGGCGCCGATGCGGCTGTCGGCGATGCGCACGTTGTGGCCGATCGTGGTGTCGCGCCCGATCACCACGCCCTCGCCGCGGGTGCGGATCTGGGTGTTGTCCTGGATGTTGGTGTCGGCGCCGACCACGATCGGGCCGACCTCGGCGTCGAGCGCGCAGGAGAACAGCACGCTCGCGCCCGCACCGAGCCCGACGCGCCCGCGCAGGCGCGCCGTGCGGGCGACGAAGACCGTGTCGTCGGCCTCGTGCGGCTCCGGCGACGGTGCCGCTGGGCTCTCGCCCATCGCCTCGCGCAGGCGCTCGGCCCGCTCGGCCACCCCCGCGCGGTCGATCGGCCGGCGGGGCTTGGCTGGGCTGCCGCCGTAGACGAAGCCGGATGCGAGCGTGGCGCGCGGGAACACGGTCGCGCCCGCCTCGATCACCACGCCGTCCCCGATCGTGGCGCCATCGAGGATCACCACGTCGTCCTCGATCACTACGTCGGTGCCCACCGTGCAGGCATGGACCACGCTGTTGCGCCCCACCGTCACCCGGTCGCCGCAGACCGTGCCGTGCGTGAAGGTCGCGATGTGCACGGTCGAGCGCGGCCCGAGCCAGAAGCGCTCGCCCAGCGTGACGCTCTGGCCGTCCGCCCGGATCACCCCGTCGTCGCCGATCCAGGCTTGGGCGCCGATCCGCGCGGCGCCGATCACGGTGCTGCCCCGGCCGCACCAGACCGGGCGGCTCGCGAAGTCCGGCAGGACGCCCTCGTAGGGCAGGATCAGGTCGGGGCTCACGGGTTCGTCCTCACAGGCTTGTTCACGGCGACGAACGGATTCGACGGAGGCTCGGGGCGGCGGGCCTGCACCTGGGCGCTTGCCGTGCCATATAGCCGCCCGCGCCCCGGGTGTCAGGCTCTGGGCCGGACAGCCCGCGCCGCGCGTTGAGTCTGCATGCCCGATTCCCTCGTCGCCGATCCTCTGCCCGATCCCGTCAGCATCCAGGCCGACGCCTTCGACGTCGCCGCCGAGATCGGCCGGGTCGAGGCGGAGCATGGCGGCCGGGCCGGCGCGGTCGTCACCTTCACGGGTCTGTGCCGCGACGAGGGCGGCCGGCTCAAGGGGCTGGAGCTGGAGCATTATCCGGGCATGGCCGAGGCGGAGATCGGCCGGGTGGTGGACGAGGCCCGCGCCCGCTGGCCGCTCCAGGCGGTGCGCGTCGTCCACCGTCACGGGCTCGTGGCGCCGGGGGACGGCATCGTGCTGGTGATCACCGCGTCGAGCCACCGGGTCGCCGCCTTCGAGGCCGCGACCTTCCTGATGGATTACCTGAAGACTCGCGCGCCGTTCTGGAAGCGCGAGCACCTCGCCGACGGCACGACGGGCGGCTGGGTCGAGGCGACGGAGGCCGACGACGCGGCGGCGGAGCGCTGGACATGAGCGCGCCCCTGGGCACGGATGGACGGCAGGGAGCTTCGATGACGCAGGATGGTACGCGGGCTCTGGACGGGCCGGTCGGGCCCTGGCGGGGCGCGGGGCCGCTCGCCCTGTCGGGCATCGGCGTGGTCTGCTTCTGCGTCGCCCTGGCGCTCGCCTGGATGGCCGCCGACACGCTGCTGCTGATCTTCGCGGGCGTCCTGCTGGGCGTCTTCCTCGACGGGCTGACGCGGGGCCTCGGATACGTCCTGCCGATCTCACGGGGCCTGCGGCTGACCCTGGCGAGCCTCGCGCTCGCCGCCGCGGTCGCGGGCTTCGCGGGCCTCGGCGGCGCGACGGTCGCCCAGCAGGGGCGCGACCTCGGCCAGACGGTCAGCACCCAGGCCGGCACCGTGAAGGACTGGCTGCAGCAGCGGGGCATCGACGTGCCGTTTCCCGGCGGCGGGGGCGGCGGGGGCGGCGAGCCGGGCCAGGACCAATCCGGCAAGGACCAGAAGGATTCCGGCCGGGATGCCGGCAAAGGCGGCCTCGGCGGCTTCGCCAGCAGCATCCTGAAGAATTCCGGCTCGCTGATCTCCGACGCGGGCAGCTTCCTGGGCCCCGCCGCGACCGTGGTGCTCGGCCTGTTCAACGCGCTCGGCAACATCGCGGTGATCGTGTTCCTCGGCCTTGCCTTCGCGGCCGATCCCGGCAGCTACCGCGACGGGCTCCTGCGCTTCGTGCCGCCCCGCAAGCGCCCGCGCGGCGCGGCCGTTCTCGACGGCGCGGGCGAGACCCTGCGGCACTGGCTGTTCGGCCAGCTGCTCACCATGACGGTGATCTTCCTCTGCACCTGGGCGGGCCTCGCCTTCCTGGGAATCGGCGGCGCGCTGATCCTCGGGCTACAGGCGGGGCTGCTGGCCTTCGTGCCGACCATCGGCCCGCTGGTAGCGGGCGTGGTGATCTTGCTGGCGAGCCTCGGCTCGGGCCTGAACGGCGTGCTCGGTGCGCTCGGCGTCTACCTCGCGGTGCAGTGCCTGGAGAGCTACGGGCTGACCCCCTTCATCCAGAAGCGGGCGCTGGACATCCCGCCCGCCACCATCTTCGCCGGCCAGCTCCTGCTCGGCGTGATCTTCGGTCTCTGGGGCATCGCGCTGGCGCTGCCCCTGATGGCGGTGATCAAGGTGCTCTTGGAGCAGATCTACGTGGAGGACACGCTGGGCGAGCCGGCCGATGGCTGAGGCCGGCGCCCGCCGCCTGCATCGGCCCCGCGATGGCTCCCATGCGGGCCGGGGGCTCGATTCCGCGCGCGCGAGCGTTTAACGGGCGGCCAACGCTCTTTGCACAACCGGACTTCCGCGATGATCTCGTCCCCCCTGATGACCGTGATGGTCGATGCCGTGCGCAAGGCCTCGCGCGGCCTGCGCCGCGACTTCGGCGAGGTCGAGAACCTTCAGGTCTCGCGCAAAGGCCCGGGCGACTTCGTCTCGGCGGCCGACCGCAAGGCCGAGGAGGTCCTGCGCGACGCCCTGATGAAGGCGCGCCCCGGCTACAGCCTGATCCTGGAGGAGAACGGCCTGATCGAGGGCACCGACAAGAGCCACACTTGGCACGTCGACCCGCTCGACGGCACCTCGAACTTCCTGCACGGCATCCCGCACTTCGCGATCTCGGTCGGTCTCGAGCGCGAGGGCCAGATCGTGGCCGGCGTGATCTACGATCCGGTCAAGGACGAGCTGTTCGTGGCCGAGCGCGGCAAGGGCGCCTACCTCAACAACCGGCGCCTGCGCGTCTCGGGCCGCACCGACATGACGGACGGGCTGGTCGGCTACGGCACACCCTATCTCGGCCGCGGCAACCATCCCCGGCTCCTGCGCGAGGTCGCGGCCGTGATGGCGGTCTCCGGCGGCACCCGCCGCATGGGCTCGGCGGCGCTCGATCTCGCCTACGTCGCCTGCGGGCGCCTCGACGCCTACTGGGAGCGCGACCTGCAGACCTACGATTTCGCCGCGGGCGTGATCCTGGTGCGCGAGGCCGGCGGCTTCGTCACCGCGGCGGACGGGGCGGCCGAGCCCTTGGCCTCCCGTTCGGTCTGTGCCGGCAACGAGACGCTGCAGCGTGAGCTGCTGGCCATCCTGCGCAAGGCGCAGGGCTGAAGTCCCCGAACTCTGGCAAGCCGGCGCGCACTCTGCTCTGAGGCCGCCGCAACAGGATGCTCGCGCCCATGGAAGCCCGCCGTCACGCCGCGCTGAAGGACTCGATCCGTTCGATTCCCGACTACCCGAAGCCGGGCATCGTCTTCCGGGACATCACGACGCTGCTCAGCGACCCGCGCTCCTTCCGCCGCGCGGTCGACTCGCTGGTCCACCCCTTCGCGGGCGGGCGCATCGATCAGGTCGCCGGCATCGAGGCGCGGGGCTTCATCCTGGGGGGAGCGGTCGCCCACCAGCTCTCCTCGGGCTTCGTGCCGATCCGCAAGCGGGGCAAGCTCCCGCACAAGACCGTCTCAATGGCCTACGCGCTGGAATACGGCACCGACGAGATCGAGATTCACGTCGATGCGGTGAAGCCCGGCGACCGGGTGCTGCTGGTAGACGACCTGATCGCCACGGGGGGCACAGCGACCGCCGCGATCAACCTGCTGCGCGGCATGGGGGCCGAGATCGTGGCGGCCTGCTTCGTGATCGATCTGCCGGAGATCGGCGGTGCCCAGCGCCTGCGCGATCTCGGCGTACCGGTCCGGACCCTGATGGAGTTCGAGGGACACTGAGCGCGATTCGGGCGAGGCCCGGCCTGCGCATTCGGACGGGCGCCACGAGCATCGGAGAGCCGTTTCCCGTGCAAGTCGCGAGTGAGCGGCGGCGCGCTTCGATCTTCGGTTGCGATTTTTCTCTGGATCAACCTGAGATCTCCGAAATTTTTCCCGGATTGCTCAGTCCCGCATATTCAAAACCGGTACGGATACTCATAGGGTTTCTCCTGGATGCGCGCAGGGGCGCGCATCGCGAGATCGATCCGATGGTCCACCACGTTGCGGTCGCGCTGCTCGGCGGCTTTCTCACCATCGCTCTCGGCTGGCGGTCGCTCGGCCTCGGCGCCCTGGTGCTGGCGCCGCTCGCTGCCAGTCTCGGCACGCTGGCCGTCGCCGTCCTGCTCGATCACCGCGCCCGCCGGGTCGCGCCCGCCGGCTCCTGGATCCGGGACATCGAGGCCGGCACGCCCAGGACGGTGGCCAACGACCGACGCACGGACCCGGGGGCCCTGTGCCGTCGCCGCGCCTGAGGGCGCTGGCCCTCGACGAAACGTTGACTCCGCCCGACCCTTCCGCCATAAGCCCGCCAGTCGCGTCGAGGCGCCCCGTTCGGGCGCCCTTCGCGTTTGCAGACACTCTCCAGGACGCGTGAAGGTCGGGCACACGGCAGCCGCCGTCCGCGAACGCGCCTCGACCTTGAAGGCATCGCCATGAAGAGAACCTACCAGCCGAGCAAGCTCGTCCGTAAGCGCCGTCACGGCTTCCGCGCCCGCATGGCCACCGCCGGTGGCCGCAAGGTGATCGCGCGCCGTCGCGCCCACGGCCGCAAGCGCCTGTCCGCTTAAGGCGGACCCCCTCGCGGCACCCTCTCGGGTGCCCGCGACCACAGAGGCCAGCGGGGTCGGATCGGCGATGTCGACGATCGAGCGGCTCAGGCGGCGGCCCGATTTCCTGGCGGCGGCCGACGGGCGCCGCTTCCATACCGAGCGCATGACCGGGCAGGGACGACTGCGCGATGCCGCGGTCCCGGACGACCCGAAGGCTCTGCGCGTCGGTTTCACCATCACCAAACGGGTCGGCCACGCCACGGAGCGCAACCGCATCCGGCGGCGCCTGCGCGCGGCGGTGGCGGCCGTCGCGGATGATCTGCCCTCCGTGCCGGCCGACATCGTGCTGATCGCCCGGCGCCCGGCGCTCGACGCGCCCTTCGATACCCTGAAGGACGACCTGCGCCGCGCGGTCTACGCGGTGGTCAAGCCGCGCGGACCCGACACGGGCGCGCGTCCGCGTCGATCGGGCAAGCGTCCGGATCCTGGTGGCGCGCCGGACCAATCCATACCTCACGGTCGCGCGGCGGGTTCCCCCGCTTCGGCCGCGTCTCTCCCGCAACCCCTTCCGAACGCGTGCGGCGGTGTCCCAGATGGGCAATGACAAGACGAACATGATCGTGGCGATCGCCCTGTCGCTCGTCGTGCTCCTCGGCTGGAACTACTTCGTCGCCGCGCCGCGGGTCGAGCAGCAGCGGCAGGCCGCGCTGCAGAACCAGCAGGCGCAGAGCCAGGCGCAGCCCCCCGGCGTCAGTCCGGACGGCGTGCCCTCGCCCGCGCCGAAGGAGGGCGGACCCGCGGCGCCCGTGCCCGGCACGAACCCGTCCGCGCCGGAGCCGCGCGATGCGGTGCTCGCCCGCTCGCCGCGCATCCGCATCGAAACCCCGGCACTCTCGGGCTCGATCGCGCTCAAGGGCGGCCGCATCGACGACGTGAAGCTCAAGGGCTACCACGAAACCGTCGACGACAAGAGCCCGGAGATCGTGCTGTTCTCGCCCGCGGGCACCGAGACGCCGTACTACGCCGAGTTCGGCTGGGTCGGTCAGAACGCCGGTCCGTTGCCGACCAACGACACGCTCTGGACGGCAAGCGGCGAGACGCTCTCGCCCGGCATGCCGATCACGCTGAGCTGGGACAACGGCGCCGGCCTCGTCTTCCGCCGGATCCTCGCGGTCGACGACAAGTTCATGTTCACGGTCCGCGACGAGGTCGAGAACAAGGGCGCGGGCGCGGTGACGCTCTACCCCTACAGCCTCGTCTCGCGCTGGGGCAAGCCGCACACCCAGGGCTACTACGTGCTGCACGAGGGCATGATCGGCGTCCTCGGCAACGACGGCCTCCAAGAATACACCTACGACCACCTCGCGAAGGAGGGCGCCTACGGCGGCGCCAACACCAAGGGCAAAGCGTGGTCGAACGTGACCGGCGGCTTCGTCGGCATCACGGACAAATACTGGGCCGCGGCGGCGATTCCGGACCAGCAGACCCCCTACACCGGCGCCTTCACGGAGCGCACGGACGGCCGCACCCAGGTCTACCAGGCGAGCGTGCGCGCCGACGGCCGCAGCGTCGAGCCCGGCGCCACCCTGGCCTCGACCCAGCGCCTCTTCGCGGGCGCCAAGGAGGTCAACACCATCAACGCCTACGAAAAGAACCTCGGCATCAAGCAGTTCGACCTGATGATCGACTGGGGCTGGTTCCATTTCATCACCAAGCCGATGTTCCGGGCGCTGGACTTCTTCTTCCACCTGTTCGGCAATTTCGGTGTCTCCATCCTCGTCGTGACGGCGATCCTGAAGCTCTTCTTCCTGCCCATCGCCAACCGCTCCTACGTTTCCATGGCCAAGATGAAGGCCGTGCAGCCCGAGATGGCCTCCATTCGGGAGCGGTACAAAGACGATAAGATGAAGCAGCAGCAAGCGATGATGGAGCTGTACAAGAAGGAGAAGATCAATCCGGTCGCCGGCTGCTGGCCTGTGCTGATCCAGATCCCGGTCTTCTTCGCGCTCTACAAGGTGCTGTTCATCACCATCGAGATGCGGCACGCGCCCTTCTTCGGCTGGATCCAGGATCTCGCCGCGCCGGATCCGACGAGCTTCCTCAACCTGTTCGGCCTGCTGCCCTACGCCGCGCCCGATTTCGTGCATCTGGGCATCTGGCCGATCATCATGGGCATCACGATGTTCGTGCAGATGAAGATGAACCCCGCGCCGCCGGATCCGGTCCAGGCGCAGGTCTTCACCTTCATGCCGATCATCTTCACCTTCATGCTCGGCTCGTTCCCGGCCGGTCTGGTGATCTACTGGGCCTGGAACAACACCCTCTCGGTGATCCAGCAATACGTCATCATGCGCCGCAACGGCGTGAAGGTGGAGCTGTGGGACAACCTCAGGGGCACGTTCCGCCGCGGCGCGGGCAAGAACGCCGCCGCCAAGAGCTGAGACGCATTCTGTGACCCAGACGGACGACGACAGGGAGGCCGGCCTCATCGAGGCCGGTCGCCTGCTTTTCGCAGGTGCCGCCGACTTCTACGCCGCCGCCCAGACCCTCGACCGGCTGCCGCCGATGGAGGATGTCGAGATCGCCTTCGCGGGCCGCTCGAATGTCGGCAAGTCGAGCCTGATCAACGCGCTCACCGGCCGGAACACCCTGGCACGCACCTCGCACACGCCGGGCCGGACGCAGCAGCTCAACTTCTTCAAGGTCGGGCCCCGCCTCAGCCTCGTGGACATGCCGGGTTACGGCTACGCCGCGGTCGAGAAGGCGAAGGTCGAGGCCTGGACCAAGCTGATCCATGACTACCTCAAGGGTCGCGTCAACCTCGCCCGGGTCTTCGTGCTGATCGACGCCCGACACGGCCTGAAGAGCCTCGACACCGACGTGCTCGACGGTTTGGACAAGGCGGCGGTGAGCTACCAGATCGTGCTGACCAAGGCGGACGCGCTCAAGAAGTCCGAGGTCGCGAACCGGCTCGCCGGCATCGAGGCGGCGCTCGCCCGGCGCCCGG
Source organism: Methylobacterium gregans (assembly GCF_022179245.1). Lineage (GTDB taxonomy): Bacteria > Pseudomonadota > Alphaproteobacteria > Rhizobiales > Beijerinckiaceae > Methylobacterium > Methylobacterium gregans. The sequence goes on along the minus strand of NZ_BPQM01000030.1, from coordinate 104,283 downwards.
CAGCCTTCCCGCAGATCATCCTGACCTCCAGCCGCGACGACAGCGGCGTTCCGGAGCTGCGTGCGGCGATCGCCCGGCTCCTGTCGGAGCGCGCCGCGTGAGTATCACCGACCGGCTGATCGTCGCGCTTGCAGCGCTCGCTGGTGGGCTCGGCGTCGCGGCCTCCGCGGCGGCCGCTCATGGGACGGGCAGTGATTCGCTGAAGACCGCCGCGCAGTTCCTGCTCTTCCACGCGCCCGCGATCCTGGCGCTCGCGGCCTTGGGCGGTACGGGCCTGACGCGGGCGCTGCCGACGCGCCTCGCCGCTGTCCTGCTGCTCGTGGGCCTCGCCCTGTTCAGCGGCGACCTCGCGCTGCGGGCGCTCTATACCCGGCCGCTCTTCCCGATGGCCGCGCCGATCGGCGGCACGGCCCTCATGCTCGGATGGCTCGCCGCGGTGATCGCTGCGCTGATCCCTGCGCGGCGCTGAGATCCGTTCCGATCCGCAGCGCTCAGGTTTCCGGGCGCAGGTGCAGCGCGAAGCCGGTCGCTCCCGGCGCGCCGAGTTCCGGGCGCAGCTCCATGCTGGGGATCAGATAGTCGCCCCCGTTCTGGCGCCGGTAGGGAATGGGCGCCGTGTCGGCGAGGCTGCGCATCCGGTCGCGCAGGCGCTCCGCTTCCGTCTCGAACCCGGCCGCGTCGAGCCGGTCGGTGCGGTAGGCCACGAAAGGCGGCAGCACCGCGAAGCCCGGATAGTACAGAACGCCGTGGTTGATCGGGAACAGCAGGTCGTCGATCGGCCCGTTGATGCCGCGCGGCCCGTAATGCTCGGCCCAGCCGCCCGTGGTCACGATCAGCATCGCCCGCTTGCCCGCGAAGGTGCCCTCTCCGTAGCGGTCGCCCCAGCGCCGGTCGCTGTGCTCGCCGACGCCGTAGGCGAAGCCGCAGGCATAGACCCGGTCGACCCAGCCCTTCAGGATCGCCGGCAGGCCGAACCACCAGAGCGGGAATTGCAGGATCACGGCGTCGGCCCAGAGGAGCCGCTCCTGCTCCGTTCTGACGTCGTCGGTGAGTGCACGGGCCGCGAAGGCTCCCTGCGAGGCCGAGGCGACCGAGAGCCGTTCCCCGGGCGCGCGAGCCGGGAAGTCGGCGGCATCGACCGCAGATTTCCAGCCGGCGGCGTAGAGGTCCGAGACCTGCACCGCGTGCCCTTGGGCCCGGAGTTCGGCGACGGCCACGTCGCGGAATGCACCGTTGAGCGAGCGGGGATCGGGATGCGCGAAGACGATAAAGACGTTCATGGCCACCATCGGCTGAGGAAAGAAGCCTCGAGCTAGGCGACGTGCCGTCTATCCGATATCCCGCTGTTCCGAATAGGATTGTGCCGTTTCGTGGATCAATCGTCGGTCACCCTGGAGCGGATGCGCTGCTTCGTGCGCGTGGTCGAGCGCGTCAGCCTCTCGGCAGTCGCGCGTGAGCTCGGGATCGGACAATCGACGGTCACCCGGCAGCTACGAGAGCTTGAGGCCGCACTCGGCATCCGCCTGATCAGCCGCACCACCCGGCGCCTCGCCGTCACCGATGAGGGGCGCCGCTACTATGCGGATTGCCTGGAGATTCTGCGCCGGGTCGAGCGGGCCGGAGAGGCTGTGCGGGACCGGAGCAGCGCGGCGGAGGGGAGAATCCGGATCTCTTGCACGGCCGCACTCGGGGTGCTGCACGTCACGCGGCTCGTCTTCGCCTTCCAGGACCGTCACCCGGGCATCGAGATCGATCTGGGGCTCACCGACGAGCGGATCGACCTCGTGCGCGAGGGCGTCGATCTGGCCCTGAGGCTCGGCCCGCTCGCGGACAGCGCGCTCCGGCTGCGCACCCTCGGGCAAAGCGGGCGCCTGCTCGTCGCGGCCCCGGGCTATCTCGCCGCTCGCGGCCGGCCCCGCGTCCCGGAGGATCTGGCCGAGCACGAGGGCGTACGGATGACGAATGTCGCGGGCAGCGACACGTTGGTGCTGGCGGGGCCGGACGGGGCGCGCCACGCCGTCGCCTTCGGTGGCCGGCTGCGGGTCGACCATGGGCTCGCCGCGCGCGAGGCCTTCGTCGCCGGCCGGGGCATCGGGCCGACGCATCACTGGCTGGTGGCCGACCATCTCGCGGCCGGGCGGCTGGAGCAGGTCCTGCCCGAGTACCGGCTGTCCGCCGTGCCGCTCAGCCTCCTGATCGTGCCGGAGCGGGCGGAGATCGGCCGGGTCCGCTTGCTCGTCGATTATCTCGCTGCGTCCGTCGCCACGATCCCTGGGATCGTCACGCCGCGCCCCGGCCCTGCGGCGCGACTGGCGACAACGCCTCTGAGCTAGGAGGACGCTACTCCGCCGCCGGAAGCGGCTCGGTCCGAGCCCGCTGGCCCTTGCCGCGGGCGGTCTCGTCGAGGGCATCGGTGAACTGGAGTGCGGCGAGCTGCGCGTAGAGCGCGCCCTGCGCCAGCAGGCTCTCGTGCGTGCCCTCCTCGACGATCCGGCCCTCGTCGAGGACGAGGATGCGGTCGGCGGCCCGGATCGTGGCGAGGCGGTGAGCGATGACGAGCGTGGTGCGGCCCCGCATCAGCGTGTCGAGCGCCTGCTGCACGGCGCGCTCCGATTCGGCGTCGAGCGCCGAGGTCGCCTCGTCGAGAAGCAGGATCGGCGCATCCTTCAGGATCGCCCGCGCGATCGCGATGCGCTGGCGCTGGCCGCCGGAGAGCGTCACGCCGCGCTCGCCGATCTGGGTGTGGTAGCCCTGGGGCAGCGCCTCGATGAAGCCGGCCGCGTGGGCGAGCTCGGCGGCGCGGCGCACCTCAGCCTCGCCGGCCTCGGTGCGGCCGTAGCGGATGTTCTCCATGACGGTGCCGGAGAACACGGTCGGGTCCTGCGGCACGAGGGCCATGCGGGCGCGCAACGCCTCCGGGTCGGTCCGGGACACGTCGATGCCGTCGACCAGCACGCGGCCGCCCTGCGGGTCGTAGAAGCGCAGGAGCAGTTGCAGCACCGTGCTCTTGCCGGCGCCCGACGGGCCGACCAGCGCGATGCGCTCGCCGGGCGCGGCGCGGAAATTCAGGCTGTCGAGCGCCGGCTTCTCCTCGCGGGTCGGGTAGGCGAAGCGCACGGCCTCGAAGGTCACGGCGCCGCGGGCCGGGGCGGGAAGGGCGACCGGGTCGGCCGGGCGCCCGATCGCCGGCTCGGCCGCCAGGATCTCGGCGAGCCGCTCGGCGGCGCCGGCCGACTGCGCCATCTCGCCGTAGACCTCGGAGAGCTGGCCGAGCGCGCCCGCGCCGAACACTGCGTAGAGCACGAACTGTGAGAGCTGGCCCGCGCTCATCTGGTGGCTGAGCACCCCTTGGGCCCCGTACCACATCACCGCGACGACGCTCGTCGAGATCAGGAAAATCGCGACCCCCGTGAGCAGCGCCCGCGCCCGGATCGAGTCGCGGGCGGCTCCGTAGGCCTCCTCGGAGGCCTCGGCGAAGCGGGCGGCGGTGGCCTCGGATCGGCCGAAGGCCTGCATGGTGCGCACGGCCCCGACGGCCTCCGCCGCGTAGGCGGAGGCGTCGGCGAGCCGGTCCTGCGCGGCGCGCGAGCGGCGGCGCACGCCGCGGCCCGAGACGATCAGCGGGAAGACGATGAGCGGGATGGCGGCCAGCACCATCACCGAAAGCTTCGGGCTCGTCACCACCATCATGGCGACCGCGCCGATGAACAGGAACAGGTTGCGCAGCAGGATCGAGATCGAGACGCCGAACACCGCCTTCACCTGCGTGGCATCGGCGGTCAGCCGCGACACGATCTCGCCGGACTGGGTGCGGTCGAAGAAGGCCGGGTCGAGCACCGTGAGGCGCGCGAACACGGCGCTGCGCAGGTCCGCCACCACTCGCTCGCCCAAGGTCGTCACCGTGTAGGTGCGCGCGGCCGAGGCCAGCGCCAGGACCGTGACCACGCCGAGCAGCGCCAGGAAATAGGCATCGATGACGGAGGAGCCCTCCGCCGAGAAGCCGTGGTCGATCACCCGGCGCATCGCGATCGGCACAACCAGGGTCGCGGCCGAGGCGGCCACGAGCGCGACGAGCGCCGCCAGCATGCGGCCGCGATAGCGCGCGGCGTAGGGGAGGAGAGGGCGCAGGGCGCTGAGCGATGCCTTGCCGCGGCCCTCGGCCCCGCGTGTCTTCTTACCCATGGCGTTCCGTTCGGGTCCGTCCCTGTGCGAGTGCGCTTGTTCGCGGACGGAGCCTGGGATATATGCGCGGCTTCATCCGATTGCGCGTGTTGAATGGCCGCGGGCCTCTGAGACGGGCCGGTCGGCGTTGCACGAGCCGTTGCCATGAACCCCGGGTTCATTGCAACAATTCCAAGAACACCAGGTCAACCCGGCGGGGGAGGGCGCTTCCCTTCTCCGGACGGCACTGCAGGGACAAAGGTCATGGCGAAGGACGCGGCCGCGAAGGCCAAGGGGACCGAGCACCCCGACTACCACTTCATCAAGGTCGTGATGACCGACGGCAGCGACTACCGGACGCGCTCGACCTACGGCAAGGAAGGCGACACGCTGAACCTCGACATCGACCCGCTCACCCACCCGGCCTGGACCGGCGGCGAGCAGAAGATGCTCGACCGCGGCGGCCGCGTCTCGCGATTCAACTCGCGCTTCGGCAACCTCGTCGGCCGCCGCTGAGGCGGCGCGCCGGCCTTCGGGAGGGCACGAGAAAAAGGGGCGCCTCCGGAAGGAGGCGCCCCTTTTTCATGCCCGCACGGTGCTTCGGGACCCGTGCGTCGGCCTCTCCCCACGCAGAGGGAGAGGGGACGACGGGCATTCCGCAATGGTACTGGCCTCAGTGATGCTGGAAGACCGAGCGGAGCAGGCCCTGCTGGGCCGCCACCGGGCTCTCGCGCGGCACCGGGGCGGGGCGGTCCTCCGAGATCAGGCCGTCGAGGTGCAGGATGCGGCTGTGCAGGCGGCGGGTTCGCAGGATCAGGTTCTGAAGCCGCACCGGCAGCAGGCTGAAGCTCTCGGGCTTCGGCGGCTCGGCGGTGGCGAGGCGGACGCGGTTCTTCTCCTGGAGCGCTTGGCTCGGGGTCAGCTCGCCCTCGGAGACGGCGCGCTGCACCAGGAGCCAGGAGGCCACCTGCATGAGGAGCGTGGTCAGCCGCATGCTCTCGGAGGCGTAGCAGAGCGTGGCATCCCGCGAGATCAGGCGGGATTCCTCGCGGCCCTCGCCATCCAGATAGGCCGCGGTCTCCTCGACCAGAGCCATGCCGTCGCGGAAGAGGGTGCGGAAAGCGTCCGAACTCACGTAAGTCCGGCCGAAATCCACCCAGTCGCGCTCGTCGCGGAACGTGACGTCTAAGCCGTTCATCTTGCCTCCTGAACCCGAACCCGGCTCGGTCCGCGTCCCGCCCTGGGACCTGCGCGCCGATCTCGTGGCCGCCGACGCAAACCTAACGCCCGGACAGGCGGTCCGGTAACGAAAGCTAAACATAGCGTTAACGCATGCGGGGCGCAGCCGGTCCGATCAAGATCGGCGCCTGCCTTGAGGCCGCCATCTAAGATCGCAGCCGCGTGAAACGAGGCTGTTGTCCCATGTTGAGACGATTGCCCGCTGCGCTGCCCCGGTCGGTGTGCTAGGAAGATGCATCTCAGCCCGGATGGAGCGACGTGGCATGGTGCTCGAACCGCTGGCCACCGCCGGTCTGCTGATCCAAGTCCACGCCGCCGCCGCGCCCGCCGCGGTAGGGCTCGGCGCCGCGCAGTTCGCTCTGCCAAAGGGCGGGCGGCGCCACAAGGTCGTCGGCTATTTCTGGGTCGGCCTGCTGGCCCTCGTCGCGCTGAGTTCTTTCGGCATCAGCGGGCTCCGGCAGGTCGGCCCGTTCAGCTGGATCCACGGGCTGTCGCTGTTCACTCTGGCGACGCTCGTCCTCGCCGTCGGGCTCGCCCGCCGGGGCCACGTTGCGGCCCACCACTGGACGATGTTCGGCCTGTTCCTCGGAGCCCTGTTGATCACCGGACTGTTCACGCTGGTACCGGGGCGCGTGATGCACCGCGTTCTATTCGGCTGAGCACCAAGGTGCGGTAAATCTGCCACGGCCACGCTTGGCCGCCCGGTCCGTGCCCCGAGCGGGGCCGTGCCGGGTGCGCCGCCGCACCCGCGCGCCACATTCTGGCCGGGTCCCCATGGGTTCTTAACCGTACCCAGATACCCCGGCGACAAGGGGCGCGGCGGGCGATCCGGCCTGCCGCACCCGTTCTCGCCTTCCGACGGACAGAGCCACCGGCCCATGCTGAAACTGGCAACCCTGCGGGTCTCCACCAGCCTCGCGCTCCTCGCCACCGCCGCCACCGTGGGGGGCGCCCTCGCCCGCGATCCGGGCGGCTTCGCCCAGGCCGAGTGGGCGCAGGACTACGCCTCACCCGCCGCCATGCAGGTGCAGCGCTCGTCGACCCCGATCCTGTCGCCCCAGACCGTGGCGACGACCGAGCAGATGGTCGAGCGCTACAAGGACATCGTGGCCCGCGGCGGCTGGCGGCAGGTCAGCGGTGCCGATCGCCTGCGCATCGGCGCGAAAGGGCCGGCGGTCGCGGCCGTCCGCCAGCGCCTCATTGTGACGGGCGATCTCGACGCGGCCGCCGGCAACTCGGGCGTCTACGATTCCTACGTCGCGGCCGGCGTGAAGCGCTTCCAGGCCCGTCACGGCCTCAGCCAGACCGGCGCCATGAGCCTCGCCACACAGCAGGCCATGAACGTGCCGGCCGATATCCGCCTGCGCCAGCTCGAGATCAACGCGGTGCGCCTGCGCTCCTACTCGGGCAACCTCGGCAACCGCTTCGTCATCACCAACATCCCGGCGGCTCTCGTCCAGACGGTCGAGAACGGGCAGGTCGTGACGCTGCACGCCGCCGGCGTCGGCAAGATCGACCGCCAGTCGCCGATCATGAACACCAAGGCGACGCAGATCAATTTCAACCCGACCTGGACGGTCCCGGCTTCCATCGTGAAGAAGGACCTGATCCCGAAGATGCAGAAGGATCCGAACTACCTCACCGACAACAAGATCCGCATCCTCTCGGGTGCCGGCGAGGTTTCGCCGAAGTCGGTGAACTGGTTCTCGGACGAGGGCACGCGCTACACCTACCGACAGGATTCGGGCGCCGACTTCAACTCGATGGGCATCGTGCGGATCAACATCCCGAACCCCTACGGCGTGTTCATGCACGACACGAACACCAAGGGCGTGTTCGGCGACGATTTCCGCTTCATCTCCTCGGGCTGCGTGCGCGTGCAGAACGTGCGCGAGTACATCACGTGGCTCCTGAAGGACACGCCCGGCTGGGGCCGTGACCAGGTCGAGCAGGCGATCGAGAGCGGCAAGCGCATCGACGCGACGCTGACCCAGCCGGTGCCGGTCTACTGGACCTACATCACCGCCTGGTCGACCCCGGACGGGCTCGTGCAGTTCCGCGACGACATCTACAAGCGCGACGGCGTCAACGTGCCCTCGACGATCAGCGCGCCGACCCCGGTCGCCAGCGCCGAATCGACCATGCCGGAGACCTTCGAGCCCGGCGACGAGGAGGCGAACTGAGGCCTCCGGCCTCGGCGCATTCAACAAGAGGCCTGCACGTCGACGGCGTGCGGGCCTCTCTCGCTTTGGGGCCGGTGCGCGGGATCAGGCCGCGAGTTGGCGGGCCTCGTGACGGCCCTCCTTCACCTCCTCGATGATCTTGGCCACGAAGGCGTCGAGGTCGCCCGGATTGCGGCTGGTGATGATGCCCTGGTCGGTCACGACCGCCTCGTCGTGCCAGCGCCCGCCCGCGTTGATCACGTCCGTCCTGATCGAGCTGAACGAGGTAACGTCGCGCCCCTTCACGGCGCCGGTCTCGATCAGCAGCCAGGGCGCGTGGCAGATCGCGGCGACCACCTTGCCGGAGGTGAGGAAGCCCTTGATCACGTCCAGCGCCCTCGGCTCGAGACGCAGCTTGTCCGGATTGATCTGGCCGCCCGGCAGGACGAGCACGTCGTAGGCGGAGGCGTCGACCGCCTCCAGATCGTGATCGACGGCGACATTCTTGCCCCAGTCGGTCTTGTCCCAGCCGCGGATCGATTCCTTGGCCTCGCGGGATTTCGGGGCGACGACGTGCACCGTGGCACCTGCCGCCCGTAGCTTGCTCAGCGGCACTGTCAGCTCGGTCTCCTCGAAGCCGTCGGTGGCGAGGATCAGAACCTTGGACTGCTTGATGTCGGGCATGGCGGGCTCTCCCGTTCCGTCGTTGAACTGGACGGGCAACGGGAGCGGCGCGGCGACGTTCCGCGCAGGAGGGGTGTGGCTCTTCTGCGTCAACCTCAGGCCGGAACAGGCGGCCGGCGGCGGCCGTTAGCCCGCACGTTCCCGACAGCCAGGAGATCCGCGCATGGCCAATCCCGGCCTTCCGACGCCCGACCCCACGCCCGGCGACCTGCCGCCGCCACCCCAGCCCGACGAGCTGCCGGATATCGGCCCGACTGGGCCGCGTACGCCCTATCCGGTCAACGATCCGGGCATCGGCGAGCCGGGCGGACCGGGCTCCGAGCCGGACGTCTTCCCCGGCAGCCCGACCGATCCCGGTGTGCGGATGTAAGGATACGGTCCTCCTCTCCCTCGCGGGGAGGAGCTTTTTCGTTGTGTCGCGGCCTCAGTGTCCGCCGTGCGAGGCGCGCACGTCGCGCGGCGCGCTCAGGATCTCGGCGAGGCTCGTCGCCACGTGGCGGGCCTCCTCGTCTGTCAGCCGGAGCTGGAAGGGCGGCAGTGCCCCCGCTTGCAGTGCGACCACGGCCTGGCCCTGCTCGTCGGTCCCGACCTCGATCGCCGAGGAGGTGACGTCGAGCATTGCGACCTCCTCGTCGCTCAGATCCTCCGGCAGTTCCGGTTCCTCCGAGTCGTCGATCGCGGTGAGCAGCTGGCCGACCGCCCGCACGAGGGCACGGGCGGCGCGCGCGTCCATCACCACGGCGGTTGCCTGATCGTCCTTCTGGAAGGAGAGCTGGATGTTCGCCCCCTCCAACGAAACCGAGATGCCTGCCATGGATCGCCTAACTGCCTGAACGCGTACCATATATGCACCGCGCCGCCCGCGATTCACAGGGCCGCGCTGCAGCCCCCGGCGCGAACGCCGCGGGTCGACATGGAAATTGGATGGCCCCCTCGCCTTGCTGCGGCCGCAAGGACCTCCTAGATATGTCCTCGGAGGGCCACTGATCGAGACCGGCGCTTTTGAAGGTTCAGCGTCTCGCGCCCTGCCTGCTCTGCAAGACTTTCGAAGACGAAGCGACGAGCGTCCTCGGGCGCACGAACCCTCGTCTTATGGACGATACGAGGTACTATACGTGAATACCGGCACCGTGAAGTGGTTCAACGAGACCAAGGGCTACGGCTTCATCCAGCCCGATGACGGCGGCAAGGACGTGTTCGTCCACATCTCCGCTGTCGAGCGCGCTGGGCTGCGTAACCTCGTCGAGGGGCAGAAGCTCTCCTACGAGATCGTAGCCGACAAGCGCAGCGGCAAGGAAGCGGCAGGCAACCTCCAGGCGGCCTGACACACCTCCCGCGGCTCTCGAAATCGGAGCCTGCTCACGCGGCCGAAACCCGGCCGAAGCCCTCCGACGCTGCCGTCCCGACGCGTTTCACGCGGGACCGGTCGCGCCGGACGGACGATAACAGAAGAAACTGAGCGCAGGGGCCGGATGACGGACAAGACCTGCGCCGGACATGGGATAGAACAAGAAAAGACATGCAGTTTGAGTACACGCGCCTCAAGAGCGCACGGTCGCCCGTCACCGACGCGCCGACCTTCCGGGTCAAGACCCTGAACGAAGCCTCCCGTGCCGGGCGAAAGGCCGACCTCTCTCACCTGATCGATCGCAGCTACGGCTACCATTCGCCGCGTGAGCTGCGCTGGCACCTCGCCGAGCGCCTCGGCCTCGCACCCGACAGCGTCCGGTTGCACGAGACCGCGATCTGACCGGCCCCGCCTCCCTCAACCGCCCGTCTGCCAAGCCGACAAGGCCTGCGCACGGAGCGCGTCCGTGACGGCGACGAGTTCGCCGTGCACGGGCTCCGGCCGGTTGTAGACCGGCATCCGTCCCTCGCGGTCGCGAACGCTTCCGCCGGCCTCGCGCAAGACGAGATCCGCCCCCGCTAGATCCCAGTCCCGCGCATTCGCGGTGATCAGGCCGAGGTCGATCGCGCCCTCGGCGACCCGCGCCAGCCGCAGGGCCAGTGAGGGAATGCGCTCGATCATCGTGAAATCCGGCTGCGCGCCGGTCCGTGACACGCCGCGCTCCAGCCGGTCGAACATCGGCTTCGGGCCGGTCACGCGTGCGCCGGGCAACTCCGCCTGTGCGGAGACCCGGATCGGCTGCCCGTTGCAGGTGGCGCCCTGTCCGCGCACGGCCTCGTAGGCTTTTCCGCAGATGGGCGCGTGCACGAAGCCGATGAGCGGTTCTCCAGCCGACAGCAGCGCCACCGCGATCGACCAGTCGGGGTGCCCCGACAGGAAGGCGCGGGTGCCGTCGATCGGGTCGACGATCCAGACGAGGTCGCGCCCGATCCGGGCATGGTCGTCCGCCGTCTCCTCCGAGAGCCATGCGGCCTGCGGCACCAGCTCGCTCAGGCGGATCTTCAGGAAGGTGTCGACGGCGACGTCCGCCTCCGTCACCGGCGAACCGCCGGCCTTCGACCAGACCCGCGCTGACGTATGGTCGCCCTGACGGAAGAACGGCAGGGCGAGATCCGCCGCCTCGCGGAGGACGCCGCGCAGGGCGGGCATCAGCGCGGACACGGAATCGGCGGAGATCGGGTCAGGCATCCGTGATCCGGTTCGGGCCGGCCCCAAAGCGGCGCGACGATCCCTGGGGCGGACCGGACGACACGGGGACGGAGAGGGTTGGGCCAGTGAGACTGGCATGCCCACTGTTCTAAGATGCGGTGCGAAGGGCCACAAGCAGCGCGAGGCGCTTCTCGCATCGCCCGAATCCCTCGTATCGGGGCAAGGAAGCGTTGAGCATTCCACCAGCAAGCCCCAGGTCCAGATTCGCTTAACGCTGGCTCTTAAGGTCATCGAGGGAGGTGAGGGGCCAATCTGCTCTGCATAACGGACGGTCCGACAGAGATCGCCACTTGCAACAGGGCATCGAACCGATGAACACCTTCGAAACCATGGCGAGCTCTCACGAGATCCACTGCCAGGACGGTGCCGCGGCCCCGGTCTGGCCCGCCGCCTTCCCGGCGCTCCCGGTGTTCGGCGCCGCGCAGCAGGGCTCCAAGCCTGCCGGCGTCGCGCTGGCCTTCGCGGGCGACGCCAGCGAAGCCAGCGGCGAGGACTGGTTCATGCTGGCGCTGGTCGATGCCGAGGGCCGGGTCTTCGATCAGCTGGGCCCGTTCTGCGAGGAGGAGGTGGTGGCCGTGTGGCGCGACATCGCCCAGAAGGCCGGCCTCGCCCGGATGATCGTGCGTGAGGACGGCGTGCTCTGCCCCGTCTCGCAGCAGCTCGGCCAGCTCGCGCTGGGCAAGACCCGGATGCGCCGCCGCCACGGCTCGCTCTGCGACCGGCGCCCGCGCTTCCTCGTCCGCCGCAAGACCGGCCGCCTGCCGGCCCGTCCGCTGATCCACCGGGGCGAGAAGGAGATCATCGCCCGGACCTGAGAGCGGATCGACCGGGGTGTCAGTACAGCCAGCCGAGCGCGACCGTGTCTGCGGCGAGCCCGGCGAACAGGATGAGGCCGGCGCCGCGATTGGCCCGGAACAAGGCGAGGGCCCCGCGCCCGTCGCGCTCTCGTAGCGACCAGACCTGCCAGGCGAGATGGCCCGCGAAGGCCAGGACGCCCAGCCAGGCGAGCGGCCCGCCGCCAGCGCCCCGCACGGCGAGCGCGATGCAGAGCACGGCGAGCCCGTAGCACAACCCCACGGCGAGCTTCAGCCGGTCGCCGAACAGCCGGGCCGAGGAGCGGATCCCGGCAATCTCGTCGTCCTCGATGTCTTGCACGGCATAGATCGTGTCGTAGCCGATCACCCAGGCGACGCTGCCCGCGTAGAGCAGCAGGGCGGGCGCGCCGAGGGTGCCGAACACCGCGACCCAACCCATCAGCGCCCCCCAGGCGAAGGCGAGGCCGAGGACGGCCTGCGGCATCGACATCACCCGCTTCATGAACGGGTAGATCGCCACCGGCGCCAGTGAGCACAGGCCGACCAGGATTGCCGTGCCGTTGAACTGCAGCAGCACCGCGAGGCCGACCAGCGCCTGCGCGATCAGGAACAGGGCCGCCGCCCGAGGGCGGACCTGCCCCGAGGGGAGCGGGCGCGAGCGCGTGCGCTCGACCTGCGCGTCGAGGTCGCGGTCGGCGATGTCGTTGTAGGTGGAGCCCGCCCCGCGCATCGCCACGGCACCGACGAGGAAGAGCACGAGGTGCCAGGGGTCGGGCCAGGGATGGTCGGCCCGCGTCGCGGCAAGCGCGGCGGACCACCAGCAGGGCAGCAGCAGCAGCCACCAGCCGATGGGACGATCGATGCGGGCTAACCGCAGGTAAGGGCGGGTAGCCCGCGGGGCGAGCCGGTCAACCCAGTGTCCCGCCACCGCGTCCGCGACGCGCCCGTCCGCGGGGCCGCTCACGCCGTGCGCCGCGCGCACCGGAGGATCAGAGCGCGCCCTGCGGCATCTTGAACGAACCGGTCAGGCCGGGTCCGCCGAGCAGGCCGCCGCCGCCGCCATTCGCCGCCTGGGCGCGGGCCTGCGCCTCCATCTTGGCGGCCTGGGCGGCCATGCCGCAGACCTTGGTGCGGACCTCGCCGACCTTCTGGTTGTCGGCCTTGAACCCCTGCGCGAACGAGTCGGGGATCGAGCACCATTCCTTGTTGGACTCGATCCACTTGATGCCGGAGACGCCGTTCTGCTGCAGCTTGCCGAACAGGGCACAGGCTTCCTGGGGCGTCATCTTCTTCTTCGAGGTCGAGGCGGCGTTCGCCTTCGCGACCAGGGCCTTGCGCTCCTCCAACGTCTTCTGGATCGCGCCGCAATCGCTCGACTGCGCCAGGGCGGCGGCGCCCCAGAGGGTGCTGGCGGCCAACGCCGTCGCGGCCAGTACGCAGGTCCTGAATGCCATAGCCTAGACTCCTGAGGTCCTTCGGGCCGTATCCCTGTGGCCGTTTCGGGCGCCGGAGCCCGGCCGGAACGGCGTCCGTGTTCTTGGGGTCCGGTTCGCCACAGGAATGTGGCGTCAATCAAGACGCGGTGAGCGGCTGCCAACCGCGAAGGCACGAAGGGTTGCCGCACAGCGCGCGGTTCTGGCTGAAAAAGCCTCACTGTAGCCATTTGGCAACGCTTTGGTGCTCCGGCGCGCCCCGCGTTGACAGGCGCCGCGCCCCGCGCGACCAGACGGGCATGGCGGCCTACGATTTCACCGCGCCCCGGCTCCACGTCGCGGCGGATCTCCATGTGGGCGCCAGCCTGCCCCTCGACCGGGCGCAGGCGAACTATCTGCTGAACGTGCTGCGCCGGAAGCCCGAGGACCCGGTCCTGCTCTTCAACGGGCGCGACGGCGAGTGGCGGGCGAGCCTCGTGCCCTCGGGCCGCAAGAGCGCCGACCTGGCCGTGCTGGAGCGGACGCGGCCCCAGACGGCGGCTTCCGACCTGCACTACCTGTTCGCGCCCCTGAAGAGCGCGCGGCTCGATTACCTCGCCCAGAAGGCCGTCGAGATGGGCGCGGGCGCGATCCGTCCGGTCTTCACCCGCTACACGCAAGGGGAACGGATCAACCTAGAGCGTCTCGGGGCGAACGTCGTGGAGGCCGCTGAGCAGTGCGGCATTCTGGCGATTCCGGCGGTCGCCGAGCCCGCGCGCCTGCCCGAGGCGCTGGCGGACCTCGCGTCGGAGCGCCTGCTGGTCTTCTGCGACGAGGACGCGCCCGTCGCCGATCCGGTCGCGGCGCTTCGCGGGGCGACTGACCCGGCCGCACCGCCTCCGCTCGCCGTGCTGGTCGGCCCGGAGGGCGGTTTCGCGCCCGAGGAACGGGAGTTGATCGCGGCCCGCCCGAACACCGTCGCACTCTCCCTCGGGCCCCGCATCCTGCGGGCCGACACCGCGGCGGTCGCGGTGCTGGCCCTGGTCCAGGCCGTGCTCGGCGATGCCCGATAGCGGCTGACAAGTCCCGGATCCCAAAGATCCGTGACCTTCGGCGGGTCCAGGGCGGAGCCCTAGCGGTTCGGCAGGGCCGATCGGGGCACCGCCCCGAGGCCCTTCGGGATCCCCGTTCCGGTTGGAGCTTGGCCGTGTGCGCGGACGCACATAGCCATGTCCACGCGGCCTCGTTGGGCGGAAACGGCGCGGCAGGGTCGCATTCGTCCGCGTTGTCGCGCCTTGCCGGGTGGATTAAGCGCACGACATCCCGTTCAACGGGCCGGGATACTGGACTCGCCGGAGCGCCCGGCGCGCTTCCACCCATCGCAGACGACGACGCACGGGCAGAAGGCGCATGGCGCGCGATACCTCCGACACCACCCCGCTCACCACGCGCGCCGAGTTGATCGCGTGGTTCGCCGAAGGCGAGAAACCGCGCGAGCAGTTCCGCATCGGCACGGAGCACGAGAAGATCCCGTTCTACCGGGCGGACAACGCGCCTGTGCCCTATGCGGGCGAGCGCGGCATCCGGGCGTTGCTCGAGGGCCTGCGCCGGGAGACCGGCTGGGAGCCGATCATCGATCTCGGCAACATCATCGGCCTGCACGCGGAAGAGGGCGGCGCCATCTCGATCGAGCCCGGCGGGCAGTTCGAGCTCTCGGGCGCGGCCCTCCCGGATGTGCACGCCACCGTGCGGGAGCTCGACGAGCACCTCGCCGCCACGAAGCGGGCCGCCGATCCCCTCGGCATCGGCTTCCTCGACCTCGGCATGAGCCCGAAATGGCGGCGCGAGGAGACGCCCGTCATGCCCAAGAGCCGCTACAAGATCATGGCGGGCTACATGCCGAAGGTGGGGCAGCTCGGCCTCGACATGATGCTGCGCACCGCGACCGTGCAGGTGAACGTCGACTTCGCTTCCGAGGCCGACATGGTGAGGAAGCTGCGCGCCTCGCTCGCCCTGCAGCCGGTGGCGACCGCGCTCTTCGCCAACTCGCCCTTCACCGACGGGCGCCCGAACGGCTTCCTCTCGCGCCGCTCCGAGATCTGGCGCGACACCGATGCCGACCGCACCGGCATGCTGGGCTTCGCTTTCGAGGCGGGCTTCGGCTACGAGGGCTACGTCGACTGGTTGCTCGACATGCCGATGTACTTCGTCAAGCGTGGCGACACCTACCACGACGTCTCGGGCGCCTCGTTCCGCGATCTGATGGCCGGCAAGCTGCCCCAGCTGCCCGGCGAGTACGCGACCGTCTCGGACTGGGCGAACCACGCCTCGACCGCCTTCCCGGAGGTGCGCCTGAAGCGCTTCCTTGAGATGCGTGGTTCCGATGTCGGCGGCCCGGACATGATCGCCGCGCAGGCCGCCTTCTGGACCGGGCTCCTCTACGACGAGGCCGCTCTCGACGCTGCGCTCGACCTCACGAAGGGCTGGAGCGCGCAGGGGCGGGAGGCCATGCGCGCCACGGCGCCGCGCCTCGGCCTCGCCACGCCGGTCTGCGGGCGCAGCCTCGGGGGAGTCGCGGCGGAGGCCCTGGCCATCGCCCGCGCCGGCCTCCAGGCCCGCGCCCGCCGGGACGCCGCGGGCCGCGACGAGACGATCTACCTGCAGCCGCTGGAGGCCATCGTCGCCGCCGGCCGCTCGCGCGCGGAGGATCGGCTCTCCGCCTACGAGGGCTCCTGGCAGCGCTCGGTCGAGCCTGCCTTCGAGGCCTGCATCTTCTGATCCGGCGGCCCTCCCGGCAGCCGCGCGCGATGTGCGGTCGCGCACGTTTCCGAGCCTGCGACGGTACGGGCTGGAACGAGACGGCCGCGCCCGCCGTTTCCTGGGACCTTCCCATGCTCAGGAGATCGCGATCATGTCGCGCTTCATGACTCTCGCTCTGGCCGGTGTCACGGCGCTCGGGACCTCGGTCGGTGCCGTTCAGACCGCGCAGGCAGCCCCGCTTCCGGCCCTGTCGGGCCATCAGGTCGGCGGCGCCAATACCGCGGTCGACCACGTCGGCTGGCGGCGCGGCTACTACGGCGGCGGCTACGGCTGGCGCGGCGGTTACGGCGGCTACGGCTACCGGGGCTACGGCTATCGCCGCAATGTCGGCGGCGCGCTCGCGGCCGGCGCGGCCCTTGGCCTGATCGGCGGCGCCATCGCGGCGAGCGCGGCCCCGCGCTACGGCTACTACGGCGGCGGTTACGGCTACGGCTACCCGGCCTACGGTTACGCTCCGGTCGGCTACGGTTACGGCTACGGCTACCCGGCCTATGGCGGCTACTACGGCTACGGCTGGTAAGGCTGACAGCCGGCACCGGACCCTCTAGGAAGCCCCGTCGGCGCGCCGCGCCGGCGGGGTTTTTCGCGTGCGGTCATGGCGGACGGCGTCGATCTGGATCTGACGGGCCTGAAATGCCCCTTGCCCGTCCTGCGGGCGCGGAAGGCCCTGCGGATGCTCGCCCCCGGCGCGCACCTCACCCTCACCTGCACCGATCCGATGGCGGCCATCGACATTCCGAACCTTCTACGGGAGGACGGCCACAGCCTTGTGTCGAGCGCTCGCGAGGGCGGCGTGCTCCGCTTCTCCATCCGCCGCGGGCCCGATCCTTCCGGATGATCGCTGCCCCGACACGGAATCGCGACGGTTTCTTCCAGGGTTCGCGATGACGCCGCATTCCTGAGCCATGCGCTCCTCGCAGCGCTGAGGACGAACGGCAGGAATTTCGGGCATATGGCACCCTATATCGGCGGCACCCGCCTCATCCACGACGGCTGGGCCCGCTTCCTCGTCGCCGAGGTGACGATGGAGGACGGCACGCGCGTGAAGCGCGAGATCGAGGATCACGGGCGTGCGGTCGCGGTCCTGCCCTACGATCCGGTTCGGCGCACCGCCGTGCTGATCTCGCAGTTCCGGGCGCCCGTCCTCTACGCCGACGGTCCCCCCGAGATGATCGAGGCCCCGGCCGGCATCCTCGACGAGGGCAATCCCGAGGATGGCGCCCGTCGCGAGGCCTTCGAGGAGACCGGGCTGCGGCTGGACGCGCTCGAGCTCGTGACGAGCGCCTGGACCGCACCCGGCATCTCGACCGAGCGGATGGACCTGTTCCTCGCCCCCTATTCGGAGGCCGACAAGGCCGGGCCCGGCGGCGGCCTCGCCGAGGAGCACGAGGCGATCACCGTGCACGAGCTGCCGCTCGCCGAGGTCGCGGCGATGAGCGAGCGCGGCACCATCACGGACCTGAAGACCCTGGTGCTGGTCTACGCGCTGCGGTTGAGGCACCCGGAGCTGTTCGCGGAGCGTTGAGAGGCGGGCCGCCTCAGCGTCGCCGGCCGCCCGTCCCTCGTACGGGCCTTCGCGGCACCGGGACCTCCAGTGGCGGCTCGTCCGGGAACATCTCGTCCGCGTCCGGCTCCCTCGGCACATCGACCGTTCGCGGGCGCGGCTTCGGCACGGGGCGGAAGCGGGGCGGGGGTTCGACCACCACCTCTGGCTCGTCGAATACGGCGAGCAGCGGCATCGGCGGCGGCTCCTTCTTCGGGCGGCCGCGCGGCTTCTTCTCGGGCTCCGGCTGCGGGTCGAAGGCATGGGCCAGGACCTTGCGCATCAGGCCGGGCAGCGGCTCCTCGGGCAGGTCCCGCCTGGGCGTGAAGCGCATCCCCGGAGGTGGCGACGTGTTCAGGGCGACGCGGGCCAGGAACACCGTCAGCTCCAGCGGGAAATGGGTGAAGCCGTGCCGCACAAGGCCCGGCAGGCGCTTCCACCGGGCATCGAGCGGCGCGTCGAGGAGTGCGCCCGCCGGATCGTACTCCGTCTCCCACGCGCTCGTCGGCGGCTCGGCCATGTTGCCGAGAAGCCCTTCCGGAGGCCGCGTGCGCAGCAGGACCGCCTCGTCGCCCGCGCGCACCACCACGAAGGCGGCGCCGCGCCGGAGCGCCCCCTTCACCGCCTTGATCTTGCGCGGGAACGTCTCCTGCGTGCCCGCTGCCCGAGCATGACAGGGCGCGAGCCATGGGCAGAGGGCGCAGGCGGGCCGCTTCGGCGTGCAGATCGTGGCGCCGAGATCCATCAGCGCCTGCGCGAAGTCGCCGGGCCGTTCGGCAGGTACCAGGGCCTGCGTCAGGCGCCGGATCTCCGTCCGCGCCCCGGGCAGCGGCGCCTCGACCGCGTAGAGGCGGCTCATCACCCGCTCGACATTGCCGTCGACGGCGGCTTCCGCGCGGTCGAAGGCGATCGCCGCGATGGCGCCCGCCGTGTAAGCACCGATGCCGGGCAGCTTGCGCAGCCCTTCCGCCGTGTCGGGAAAGGATCCGGCGGTCGCGACCGCCTTCGCGCAGGCGTGCAGGTTGCGCGCACGCGAATAGTAGCCGAGCCCGGCCCACGCCGACATCACCGCCTCCTCGGGCGCCGCCGCCAGCGCCTCGATGTCGGGAAATCGCGCCAGGAATTTCTCGAAGTACGGCCGCACCGCCGCAATCGTGGTCTGCTGCAGCATCACCTCGGAGAGCCAGACCCGGTAGGGGTCGGGCGTCTCGCCGGCGAGCGCCCGCCAGGGCAGGACGCGGCGGTGCCGGTCGTACCAGGCGAGGAGGTCGGCCGCGCGGGCGGGCGGTAGGCCCGGGTCGGACGGTTCGGGCGCAGGCATCCAGGCGGTGATAGCCGGTGCCGGGGCCCGTTCAAAGGGCTGCCGCGTTAACCATCGGCGGGTTACACTCGGGATGTGGCCGCTGAGGCGTTCGAGAGACCATGGCGCGCGTCAAACCCTTGGCGGAGCTGATCGAGGGCTGCATCGGGCCGGCGTTCGCCGCGCAGGGCTTCGCCTCGACCGACATCCTAGCGGCCTGGCCCGACATCGTGGGCGCGCGGCTCGCCCGCTACTGCCGCCCGGCGCGGATCGAGTGGCCGCGCAAGCGCCGCAACAGCGCCGAGGCACCCGATTCGGGAACCCTCGTGGTGCAGGTCGAGAGCGTGTTCGCGATCGAGCTGCAGCACCTCGCGCCCGTGGTGATCCAGCGCATCAACGCCCATTACGGCTGGGCCTGCATCGGCCGGATCGTGATGAAGCAGGACCGCGTCGGACGGCCCGGCGTGCCCCCCCGGCGGCGGGAGGTCGATCCCGGGCGGCGCGGCGAGGTGGCCAAGGCCGTCTCGCGCATCGAGGACGCCGGCCTGCGCGATGCCCTCGACCGCCTCGGCCTCGCCGTGGTGGCGACGCCGCAGCGCTAGACGGTCAGCCCCAGAGAGCGGCTTCCGGCGGGTGGATCGTGCTGCCCTCGAACCGCAGAGCCGGCTCGCGGTCGCGGGCGAGCAGCAGCGGGCCGTCGAGATCGACGTAGTCCGCGTGGTGGGCGAGCAGCATGGCGGGCGCCATGGCGAGCGAGGTGCCGACCATGCAGCCGATCATCAGCGAGAGGCCGCGCGCACGGGCCTCGTGGGCGAGCATCACCGCCTCGGTGAGGCCGCCGGTCTTGTCGAGCTTGATGTTGATCGCGTCGTAGCGGCCGGCCAGCGCGTCGAGGCCGGTGCGGTCGTGCAGGCTCTCGTCGGCGCAGAGCGGGATCGGGCGCTGCATCCCCTCCAGCACCGCATCGTCGCCCGCCGGCAGCGGCTGCTCGATCAGGCCGACACCGGCCGCCACGCAGGCCGCGAGGTTGGCCTCCAGCGTCTCGGGCCGCCACGCCTCGTTGGCATCGACGATGAGACGGGATTCCGGCGCGCCCCGGCGCACGGCGGCGATCCGCTCCGGATCGCCCGCGCCGCCGAGCTTCACCTTCAGGAGCGGGCGGGCGGCGGCCTTGCGGGCCGCCTCCTCCATGCTCTCCGGCGTGCCGAGGCTCAGCGTGTAGGCGGTCACCGCGGATGTCGGCGCCGTCAGGCCCAGGATCTCGTGGGCGGGCCGCCCGAGCTGCTTGGCCTCGAGGTCGAGGAGCGCGCAGTCGAGGGCGTTGCGGGCGGCGCCCGCTGGCAGGCGCTCCAGCAGCTCGGCGCGGGTGAGCCCGGCGGCCACGGCCTCACCCTGCGCCGCAATCAGCGCGGCGACGCTCTCCACGCTCTCGCCGTAGCGGGCGTAGGGAACGCACTCGCCCTGGCCGGCGAACCCCGTCTCGTCGGCGACGCGCGCGACCACCACCGCGGCCTCCGTCCGGCTGCCCCGGGAGATCGTGAAGGCGCCCGCGATCGGAAAGCGCTCGATGGCGACGGTGAGGCGGCGGGTCATCGGATCCTCGGGCTCGGGGCTCAGTCCTGCGGGAATTCGGTGACGATCCGGTCGACGAGACCGTCCACGCCGAAGCGCACCGGGTCGGTCGCGGGCAGGCCGTGCGAGGCGGCGAGCTGGTCGAGGAGGGCGCGCGCCTCGGCCTCGTCCAGCGCCTGCGTGTTGACCGCGATGCCGACCGCCCGGATCTCCGGGTTGGTGAGCCGCCCGAGCTGCACCGTGAGGTCGATCACCTCGCGGATCGTCGGCAGCGGATGCTGCACGCCGCGCATCGTGGTGCGGGTCGGCTCATGGCAGACCACGAAGGCGTCCGCCTGCGCGCCGTGGAGCAGCCCGAGGCTCACGCCCGCGAAGGACGGGTGATAGAGCGAGCCCTGACCCTCGATCAGGTCCCAGTGGTTCGGCGCGGCGGCCGGCGCGATCCACTCGACGGCGCCCGAGATGAAGTCGGCCACCACCGCGTCGATGGCCACGCCCCGGCCCGAGATGAACACGCCGGTCTGGCCCGTGGCGCGGAAATCCGCGTCGAGGCCGCGCGCGCGCATACCCTTCTCCAGGGCGAGCGCCGTGTACTTCTTGCCGACCGAGCAGTCGGTGCCGACCGTGAGCAGGCGCAGTCCCGGCCGCCGCGTGCCCTTGCCGGTGGCGAAGGTCTCGCTGGTGTGGCGGACGTCGTGGAGCTGGCGCCCGTTGCGCTCGGCGGCCTCGGCGATGGCCGGCACCGCGCCGAGCCGGGCGTGCAGCCCGCTCGCCACGTCGAGCCCGGCATCGAGCGCGGCCACGATCTCCGAGACCCAGTGCTCGGGCAGAACGCCGCCCGCGTTGACCACGCCGATCACCAGCGTCCTGCAGCCCTTGGCGATCGCCTCGTCGAGCGTCAGGTCCGGGATGCCGAGATCGGCCGCGCAGCCGGGCAGGCGCATCTGACCGACGCACCAGTCGGGGCGCCAGTCGGCGATGCCGTAGGCGGTCTTGGCCGCGAGCTTGTCCGGCACATCGCCGAGGAACATCAGGTAGGGTGTGGCGATCTGCATCCCGGTGCTCCGTCGCGGTGCGCCGGGCCGGTGCGGGCCCGAAGCGTGTCTTTTTTGACTCGGCTTGTCTTTGCAGGAAGAGGCCGGCGGGGCAACGCGCCGCAGCGCCGGGCAGGCGCGCGGCCGGGGGATGGCGGGGAACCCGGTCGATCATGGCCGGGACGGCCCTTGCGGTTCGGGCCGGGCTGGGTTGTGCTCCGGCACGCAGGAGGCTCGGGACCACGCATGAAGATGTACGGCAATTGGCGCTCGGCCGCCGCCTTCCGGGTGCGGATCGCCCTGAAGCTCAAGCAGATCCCCTACGAGGAGACCTTCATCGACCTCGACGCGGGCGATCAGCACAGGCCGGCATTCCGGGCGATCAACCCGCAGGGCGCGGTGCCGGCCCTCTTCGACGGCGACGGGCCGCCCCTGACCCAGTCGCTCGCCATCCTCGACTATCTGGAGGAGACGAAGGGCGGCGTGCGGCTGCTGCCCGAAGATCCGCGCGCCCGGGCCCGGGCCCGCTCCCTCGCGCAGGTCGTCGCCTGCGACACGCATCCGCTCTACGTGCCGCGGGTCCGCACCTACCTGATGGAGGCCTACGGGCTGCCGAAGGAGCGCATGATGGACTTCGTGCGCCACAGCTTCACCACCGGGCTGGAGACCCTGGAGAAGCGCCTGGGTGGCGAGCCCGGCACCGGCCGGTTCTGCCAGGGCGATCAGATCAGCCACGCCGACCTCTGCCTCGTCAGCCTCTGGGTGGGCACGAAGATCTTCGCGGTGCCGACCGAGCCCTACCCGACTGTCGCCCGCATCGCGGAGGCGTGCCTCGCGCTGCCTGCCGTCGCCGAGGCCCATCCCCTGCGCCAGCCGGGCGCGCCCCAGGGCTGAGCCAGGCCTCGCGCAAGAGGGCGCGCGGCCCCGGCAGGATCTGGCATACAGATGGGTATCCTGTGTAAGCAGGGATGGGATCGCGGTGGCCGGACGTGCCGGGCCGACGAGCGCTGAGGGGACAGAATGGTACCTGCCGAGAAGGAGAGCGGCCTGCACCGCATCGTGGTGGTGGGGGGCGGTGCCGCCGGCCTGCAGCTCGTCACGCAGCTCGGGGACAAGCTCGGCCGCAAGGGCAAGGCGCACGTGACTCTGGTGGACCGCGCCCGCACCCATATCTGGAAGCCGCTGCTGCACGAGGTAGCGGCCGGCAGCCTGGATATCGGCCACCACGCGGTCGACTACCTGCACCACGCCCACGAGCACCATTTCCGCTACCGCATCGGCCAGATGACGGGGCTCGACCGCGCGGCGCGCACGGTCCAGCTCGCCGCGAGCCACGATGCCGAGGGGCGCGAGGTGACGCCCGAGCGGGCGATTCACTACGACACCCTGGTCATGGCGGTGGGGTCCACCACCAACGATTTCGGCACGCCGGGGGTGGCCGAGCACGCCATCGCCCTCGACACGCAGGCGCAGGCGGTGCGCTTCCACCAGCGCCTCGTCAACGCGATGCTGCGGGCCCACACCCAGACCGGCCCGGTGCGGCCGGGCCAGCTCCACGTCACGGTGATCGGCGCGGGCGCCACCGGCACCGAGCTCGCCGCCGAGCTGCACCGGACGCTCCGACACGTGGTCGGCACCGGCCTCGACCGGATCGACCCGGACAAGGACCTCAAGATCACGCTGGTGGAGGCGGCCGACCGCATCCTCCCGGCCGTGCCGCACCGCCTCTCGGCGGAGGTGATGGCGCTGCTCACCAAGATCGGCGTCGAGGTGCGGGTGCGCGCCCGCGTCACCGAGGTGCGGGCCGACGGCGTGGCGCTCGCCGACGGCGCCTTCATCCCCTCCGAACTGGTGGTGTGGGCCGCCGGCGTGAAGGCGCCGCCCTTCCTCAAGGACATCGGGGGCCTCGAGACCACGCGCACCAACCAGCTCGTGGTGACGCCGACGCTCCAGACCACGCGCGACCCGGACATCTTCGCGATCGGCGACTGCGCCTACCTCGTCGAGGCCGGCTCCGACACGCCGGTGCCGCCCCGCGCCCAGGCCGCCCACCAGCAGGCGAGCTACTTGATCAAGCAGATCCCGGCCAAGATGGCGGGACGGCCGCTGACGCCGTTCCGCTACCGGGATTTCGGCTCGCTGGTCTCGCTCGGCGAGTACTCGACGGTGGGCAGCCTGATGGGCTTCATCCAGGGGAAGAACATGTTCATCGCCGGGCTGTTCGCCCGGCTGATGTACCGCTCGCTCTACAAGATGCACGAGCGCGCGCTGCACGGCACCCTCAAGACCGGGCTCGACGCCGCCGCCCGGGCGCTGACCCGGCGCACCGAGCCGCGGGTGAAGCTGCACTGAGCCGCCCTAGATTCCCGCCGGGCGCGTCCGCGCCCGGCCACAAAGCCCCGCCAGCGGGCAACGCCCGCCAAGCGGGCACCGGGAGAGAAACGATGATCCTCGTGAGCGTGATGTACCCGGCCGGCGGCCGCTTCGACATGGACTACTATCTGGGTCACCACATGCCGCTGGTGCGCGAGCGCTGGTCCTCCTTCGGCCTGCACGAGGCGAAGATCGTGCGCGGCGTCTCGACCCCGGACGGCGGCGAGGCGCCCTATCAGGTGATGGCGCTGCTGACCTGGGCGTCGCAGGAGGCCTTCGGCAAGGCGGCCGCCGCGCACGGTCCGGAGATCTTCGGCGACATCCCGAACTTCACCGACCGGCAGGCGCAGGTCCAGATCAACGAATTCCCCGAGAGCGGCGCGTGATCGACATCGTCAAGGCGGTCCAGGAGGCGGATCCGAGCCTCGGCTCCTACGTGATCGTGCTCCGGGCCGATGCGCGGGCGCTCGCCGCGCCGGACCGGCTGAGCGACGCGGCCGCCGCCTGGATCGCGGAGCAGGCGCCCGAGGCTCGGCTCGCCCGGGTCGGCATCGCGCTCGCGCCCTATCCGGGCGGCGCGCCGGCGGAGCGGACCGTGACGGTGCTGGCTTTCCCCGACGCGCGCCAGCTCGCCGCCTTCGCCACCGCCTGGACCGCCGATCCGGAGCCGGAGGAGGACGCGCCCGCGGCCTGACGCGGGTTCGGGCATCGCGTGCCCTCACCACGACAGGACCGTCCTGCCGTAGGGAGGGTCCGCGCTTCCTCCACCATCCTCAGATTCGCCGCTTTCACCGGCCACGCCGGGCCATCGAATCCGCCCGCTCGGGCGGCGTCATCCCACAGGGCCCAATCCCGGTGATCCGCTTCGACAACGTCACCAAGATCTACAAGACGGACGGCCATCGCCGCACCATCCTGGAGCGGGTCTCGCTGACTCTGAAGCCCGGCATCAGCTACGGCATCCTCGGCATCAACGGCGCCGGCAAGTCGACCACGATGCGCCTGATCGGCGGCGTCGAGGATCCGACCCGGGGCCGGATCCACAGGGGCCTGCGGGTCTCCTGGCCGCTCGGCTTCGGCGGCGGCTTCCACGGGCAGATGACGGGGCGCGACAACGTCATCTTCGTCGCCCGCATCTACGGCGAGGACCCCAAGCGCGTGCTCGAGTTCGTGGAGGACTTCTCCGAGCTCGGCAGCTACCTCGACGTCCCGATCCGGACCTACTCCTCGGGCATGGGCGCCCGCCTCGCCTTCGGGATGAGCATGGCCATCCCGTTCGACTGCTACCTGATCGACGAGGTCACGGCGGTGGGGGATTCCCGCTTCCAGAAGCGCTGCACCGAGGTCTTCGCCAGCCGGCGCAAGAACGCCGACGTCATCATGGTCTCGCACTCGATGGAGACGATTCGCGAGTGGTGCCAGCAGGGCATCGTCCTGCTCAACGGCCGCGCCATCGTGTACGAGGACGTCAACGACGCCATCGAGGTCTACCGCCGCCTGAACGCCTGAGCGCGCAAGCTCTGCACCGGCCTCGCGTGGTCTGAACGGACATGGTTTCGCCGCGCGGGCATGCGATGCGGGCCGCGCCGCCCCGGACATGCCTCCCGGACCTGGACACGAACAGCCCCATGAACGTCGAGATCCGCAACCCGCAGGGTCAGCCGCTCACCACCGCGGACAAGTCCAACGCGGTGGCCGAGTCCCTGCGCCAGTTCGCCCGGATGTCGCGCTTCGCCGACCGCCGGAAGGGCATCCGCTCCTACCAGAGCCACGTGAAGCGGGATCCGTGGCTGCCCGTCCTGTTCGTGGTCTGCTTCGTGCTGCCGACCCTGATGGGCGCCGTGTATTACGGGTTCATCGCCTCCGACCGCTACGTCACCGAGGCGCATTTCGCGATCCGCCCGGCGCTGGGCGGCGCCGAGAAGGCCAATCCCGACTCGGTCGGCACGAACTCGGGCGTGCCCAAGGAGCTCATCGCCCAGGACACCCTGATCACCTACCAGTACGTGCTCAGCCGGCCGATGCTGGAGACGCTGGAGAAGGAGCTGCCGCTGCGCGCGTGGTTCAGCCGCGACAGCATCGACGCCCTCTCCCGCTTCAACCCCGAGAAGCCGATCGAGAAGTTCCTGAAATACTGGCAGGAGCGCGTGGCCATCTCGGTCGAGTCGGGTTCCGGCATCATGGTCCTCACGGTCAACGCCTTCGATCCGCAGGAATCCTTCACTCTCATCCAGGCCATCCTGAAGGAGGCCGAGGCCGTGGTGAACCGGCTCAGCCTCAACGCGCGCACCGATGCGGTGGCGGAGAGCAACCGCGAGCTGAAGCTCGCCGAGGAGCGGATGCGCAAGGTCCGCCTGGAGGTGCGCGACCTGCGCAACCGCGACGGCGTGCTCGACGCGCAGAAGACCAACGAGGCGAACCTGAAGACGATCGGCGAGTTGCGCTCCACCCGCATCGAGAAGTCGATCCAGCTCTCGATCGCCCAGCGCGACCTCGGACCGAGCTCCAACCGTATCATCGAGCTGAAGACGCAGATCCGCGATCTCGACGAGAACATCGCCCGGATCGAGCGCCAATCCGCGAGCCAGGATGCCGAGCAGAAGCGCGTGCTCGCCGACGCACTGACCCGCTTCGAGGCGCTCGATAACGAGCGCAAGAACGCGGAGAAGTACTACGCGATGGTGCTGGCGGCCAACGAGCGTGCCCGCATCATCGCCTCGCGCCAGATCGAGTTCTTCAGCCTGATCGTGCCGCCGGTGCTCGCCGAATCGGCGACCCAGCCGCGGCGCCTGCTGATGATCTGCATCGTCGCCGCGGGCTCCGCCGTGCTGTTCGCCGGGGCCATGTTGGCCCGCAAGCAGATGCTCTGACGCGGGCTCCCCTCTCCCCGTATGCGGCGAGAGGGGTCCGGCGACCTCCTCAGCCGACCTCGCAAGCCTCGGCGATGCGGTCGAGCAGCTCGACCGCGAGGCGGCCGCGCTCGGCCGCGTCCTGGGTCGCACGCTTCAGGATCACCCGGCCGTCCCGCACCGTCAGGTCGCCGTCGAGCGCCAGCGCCCGCGCGCGGCGCCCGTCTCGGAAATCCGCCGCCACGCCCTGCGGGCCGCCGCTGAGCCGGCTGATCCCGAGCGTTCCGCACAGCACCCGGAGTCGGGCCAGCGTCACCAGGCTCTCGACACTCTCCGGCATCCGGCCGAAGCGGTCATCGGTCTCGGCGCACAGCGCGTCGATCTCCTGGGCGGAACTCACCCGCAGAAGGCGGGTGTAGAGGCCGAGCCGGACCTCGGGCTCGGGCATGTAGTCGGGCGGGATCGCGCCCTCCAGCCCCAGATTGATCTCCGGCCGCCAGTCCTCGGCCGGCTCGCCCTTGGCGGCGCGCAGCGCCAGCTGCAGCACGTGCTGATAGAGCCCGAGCCCGATCAGCCGGACGTGGCCGGCCTGGGCGTCGCCCACGAGGTCCCCCGCGCCGCGATGATCGAGGTCGCGCGCCGAGATGGTGAAGCCCGCTCCCAGCCGGTCGAGGGCTTCCAGCGTGCGCAGGCGCTTCTCGGCGCCGGGCGAGAGCGGGCGCTCGGGATCGTTCAGCAGGTAGGCGGCGCCCCGGCGCTGGCCGCGCCCGACCCGACCGCGCAGTTGGTGCAGCTGCGCCAGCCCGAAGCGCTCGGCGTTCCAGACCAGCATCGTGTTGGCCCGCGGCACGTCGAGCCCGCTCTCGATGATGGAGGTTGCCAGCAGCACGTCGCCCGTCCCGTCCGCGAAGCCGATCATCGCCGCGTCCATCTCGGCGGGCTTCATCTCGCCATGCGCCAGCGTGACCGCGAGTTCCGGCACGATGGCCTTCAGGCGCCGGGCCATCGGCTCCAGATCCTCGATGCGCGGGCAGACCACGAAGCTCTGGCCGCCGCGGCGGTGCTCGCGCATCAGCGCGGCCCGCACCGTCTCGGCCTCGAAGGGGGCGATCACCGTGCGGATGGGCTGGCGCACCGCCGGGGGCGTGGCGATCACGCTGAGCGCGCGCAGGCCGACCAGGGCCGATTGCAGGGTGCGGGGGATCGGCGTGGCGGTGAGCGTCAGGACGTGGCCGCCCCCGGCCAGCGCCCGCAAGGACTCCTTCATTTTCGCGCCGAAGCGCTGCTCCTCGTCGATCACCGTGAGGCCGAGATCCGCGAAGGCGACGCCCTTGGCGGCCAGCGCGTTCGTGCCGACGACGACCCGGATCGAGCCGTCCGCGAGCCCCGCCTTGACGCGCTTGGCCTCGGCCGGCCCGACGAGCCGCGAGAGCTGCGCAACCGCGATGCCGAAACGGGCAAAGCGCCGCTCCAGCGTCTGCACGTGCTGGCGCACCAGCACGGTGGTGGGCGCCACGAGCGCGACCTGCTTGCCCGCGAAGACCGCCGCCGCGATCGCGCGGAGCGCCACCTCGGTCTTGCCGAAGCCGACATCGCCGCAGACCAGCCGGTCCATCGGCGTCCCCGAGGCGAGGTCGGCGAGCACGGCGTCCGTGGCCGCGGCCTGGTCCGGGGTCAGGCTGAAGCCGAAACCCGCGCTGAAACGCTCCATCTCGCGCTCCGGCGGCCGCAGCACCGGTGCGCGGGCGTCGGTGCGCTCCTGGGCCAGCGCCACCATGGCGCGGGCGGTACGGGCGATGGTGGCCTCGGCCTCGCTGTGGCGCCGACGCCAGGAGGCGGAGGCGAGCTTGTCGAGTCCGACCGCCTCCGGATCCGAGCCGTAGCGCCAGACCCGGTCGGCCTGGGCCACGGGCAGCATCAGCACGTCGTCCCCGGCGAAGCGCAGGCGCAGGGCTTCCGCCCCGCCGACCTGCTCCAGCCCCTCGAAGACGCACAGCCCGTTGTCGCGGTCGACCGCGACGTCGCCGGTGCGCAACTCCACCTCGCCGAGCGGCAGGCTGGCGATCCGCGGGCTCGCCGCGCCGGCCTGCTGGCCGTACAGGTCGGCCGCCGCGAACACGCTGAGCCCCCCCTCCGGCACCCGAAAGCCCGCATCGAGGGGGAGTGTGAGCGCGACGATCTCGCCGGGGCGGGCGCTCTCCGCCGCGGCCCAGTCCGGGACCGAGCGGACCCGGCGCTCGCCCGAGCGCTCAGCTTGGCGGATCAGGCGGCGCAGCGGGCGCTCCGGCCCGGCGAGCACGATCCGGTCGCCGGCCTTGAGGCGCTCCCGCAGTGCCTTGGCGAAGGCCGCCGTCGGGCGCGACTGGCGGATGAAGGCGGGCAGGGACACGTCCGCCGTCTCTGTGGCGGCCGCGAGCCGGCGCTCCCTGAGGAGGCGTGCCCAGTCAAGCGGATCGAGGTAGAGCGGATCGGCGGCGATCCCGGCGCCCGCCTTGCCGTGAGGCTTGCCTCGACCCTGGCCGGCCGCCTCCCCGCCGTCGCGCCCGTCCGCGATCTGCTCGAAGAAGGCCTCGGCCCGCGCCTCGGCACCCGCCTCGATCACAAGGCGGGCCCCGGGCAGGTCGTCGAGCACCCCGGCGAGCGCCGGGTAGAACCGGGCCAGCCCGTGCTCCTGACCCGTGAAGGGCTGCAGGCGCTCCTCGGAGCCCGGGGGCAGGATGATCTCGGTCGCCGGGTCGATCACCAGCTCCGCGGTCTCGTCGTGCGAGCGCTGCGTGAGCGGGTCGTAGGCGCGGATCCGCGCGACCCGGGTGCCGTCGTGCTCGACCCGGCAGGGCAGGGGAGAGGCGGCCGGGAACACGTCGAGAGTGCGTCCGCGGATAGCGAACTCGCCGGGCTCGTCCACCCGGTCGTCGAGGATGTAGCCGAGGCGCCGGAGCGCGGCCGTCATCGCCTCCGCGTCGAGGATGTCGCCGACGCGGATGACCACGCGGGCATCGGCCCAGGTGGCGAACGGGGGCACCCGCTGAATCAGGGCCGGCGGTGTGGTCAGCACGATGCCGGGGCGGTTCTGCGCGTCGGTGAGCCAGCGCAGCACGCCGGCGCGCGCGCCCATCACGCCCCGCGAGGGCGAGGCCCGGTCGTAGGGCAGGCAGTCCCAGCCCGGGAGGATCGCGACGCCGAGCCCGGGATCGAGCGCCCGCAGGATCGCGGCGATCGCCTCCAGACGCCGTTCGTCGCGGGCGACGTGGACGAGCGGGGCGCCCTGTCCGGCGAGCCCGAGCAGGGCGACCGCCAGCGCGCCGGTGGGTACGAGCGGCGCCTCCGTCTCGGACTGGGTCTCGGCCTTGGTCTCGGCTCTCGTCTTCCGCTTGGCCATGGATGCTCGGTGGCTGGCAGGGTTCCTCGCAAGGGCCACCCGCCGCTGCCCGCGGCCGCTGCCCCCTCGCGACGATGTCCCTTCAAAACCCCCGAGCCCCGCTCCCGGGTCCGCGCCCGTTCGCCGCGCTCCCCAGGATTCGATCGTTCGAGAGCCGGCACGGGAGACCTCCGGTCCGCCGTGCCGGCGCTTCAGGGCCGCCCGCCGCTCACGCCGCCTGCGCGATCGGGGCCGGGCTCGGCGCGTCCATCGCGCGCAGGTAGAGTTCCAGCAGGCTCTCCTGCTCGTCGCGCTCGTCCTTGTCCTGCTTGCGCAGCTTCAGGATCTCTTTCAGCACCTTCACGTCGAGACCCTCGCCCTTCGCCTCGGCGAAGATCTCCTTCTTGGTCTCCATCAGGTCCTTGATCTCCTCGTCGAGCCGCTCGATGCGCTCGATGATGGAGCGGATGCGGTCGCCCGCGACGCCTACGGTGTCGATCGTGTCGGACATGCTCACTCCCTGGCTGATCCGGCGCGCACCCTCCCGGAACAGGCTCACCAGATCGTTAAGACCGGGGCGTTGGCGCGTCCGGCAATCGGCGTGCGCGTCGAGATGCCTGTGTTCAAGATGCAGTCAAGTGACGGGCGCGATTGAAATAATACTCTGCACTGCGTATCGTTCAGAGCGTTAGTATGAGTGAAGTCGATCGCGCCCTTAACAAAGGTTGTTTCTCGGGACGTCGAGACTTCGTGCTGTGAGGGTGGCGGCATGGTGGACGGTGGCTTGAACGGCGAGCGCCTCTCGGAGGTCTCGCGACTTGCAGGTGTCCTGGCGGATCAGGTGCTACGCGAGTCCATGGAGGGCGAGACGTCGCTGGCAAAGCTCACCGCACTCGGCAAGGCGGCGCTGCTGCTGCAGGATTACGACCGCCCGATCCCGGACCCGGTTGTGGACGTGCTCAGTCGAGCGCTGCGCAGCACGGAAGAGGATGGCGCCGAGGCGGGCGAGGTGCATGAGGCCGAAGCCGCGCTTGGCGCCGAGAAGGGGGCCGGAGAGGCTGGCGCGATGCAGGAGGCTGAGGACACCGAGGCTCCACGGCGCCTGTTTCCGCGCCTGATCCAGTCCCTGCGCCCGCTGCGAGGCTAGGGCTCTCCGCGTCTCCGGTGGGCTGCCATCGCTCCACGCTTCAGCGCAGGGGCCTGCGGAAGCCTGCGCCGGCATGGCCCGTCGATTGCGCCTCGCCCGTGCGCGCCGCCTCCGTGCGGGCGCAAGCGAGCAGACGAGCACGACCCGTGGCGTCGATCCGTTCCCAGAGCTTCACCAGTTCGAGGGCGTCGCTGAGTGCGTCGCCCTCCGGGGTGCGGAAGGCTTCGATGGGGCAGCCGACGAGTTCCGCGATCCGCAGGAGCCGCTCGTCCCCTGATGTCCTGACCCGGACGTGCAGCGCGTTGGCGACGGCATCAGTCATGACGCCCTCCCGCCCGCGTGACGTGGTGCGGCTGGTCGACCTCATACCTGCCTGAGCTGAGGCCCTGTAGATCAAAGCAGTGTTTCATTCCAATGGCCTGGGACGATGCCGGCCGGTTTTACCCGCCTGGGTTGAGCAATACCATGAAATTCTGGATCCGCACCCCGGAAATTTTTATGCATGCCCTGGAAGATAATATGGAATTTGTCGTGCAACTGGACAATTTCTGCTCATCCCGGCCGGATCGGACCCACCTCGCTGTCGACTGGACCGCCTTCCATCGGGCGCGCACGTAACGATATGACAGGGCATGGCCGCACCCGAGGGCGCGGTGCACCCGCGTGGCCGACACGCGCGAAGAGAATCCGAAGGGAAGCCATGTCCGACGCCCCGTCCCCCGCCGCCTCCGCCGAAACGTCCGCCAAGATCCCCGTCACGGTGCTCACGGGCTATCTCGGCGCCGGCAAGACGACGCTGCTCAACCGGATCCTCACCGAGAACCATGGCCGGCGCTACGCCGTGATCGTCAACGAGTTCGGTGAGATCGGCATCGACAACGACCTCGTGGTGGGCGCCGACGAGGAAGTGTTCGAGATGAACAACGGCTGCGTCTGCTGCACGGTGCGCGGCGACCTGATCCGCATCATGGACGGGCTGGTGAAGCGCCGCGGCAAGTTCGACGCGATCATCGTCGAGACCACGGGACTGGCCGATCCCGCCCCCGTCGCCCAGACCTTCTTCGTCGACCAGGATGTCGGAGAGGCCGCCCGGCTCGATGCCGTCGTAACGGTGGCGGACGCCAAGTGGCTGACCGCCCGGCTGAAGGACGCGCCCGAAGCCAGGAACCAGATCGCCTTCGCGGACGTGATCCTGCTCAACAAGTCGGATCTCGTGACGCCCGCGGACCTCGACCGCGTCGAGGGCGAGATCCGCGTGATCAACCCCTTCGCCAAGATCCATCGTACGAAAGACTGCGCCGTGCCCCTCGACGCGGTGCTGGAACGCAACGCCTTCGATCTCGGCCGCATCCTCGACCTCGAGCCCGAGTTCCTCGAGGGGGGGCACCACCATCACCATGACAGTGAGATCCAGTCTGTCTCGGCCCGGATCGACGGGCCGGTGAATCCGGAGACGTTCATGCCCTGGATCTCGACCCTGACCCAAGTTCAGGGTCCCGACATCCTGCGCTGCAAGGGCATCGTCGCCTTCCCTGACGAGCCGAAGCGCTTCGTCTTCCAGGGCGTCCACATGATCCTTGACGGGGATCTGCAGGCCGACTGGCGCGCCGACGAGCCGCGGGTCTCGCGCGTGGTGTTCATCGGGCGCAATCTCGACCCAGAGGCGATCCGTGTCGGGTTCGAGGGCTGCCGGGCCTGAGCCGCGCGCGGCTGCCCTGCTTGGCAGCCGGCGAGCCTGGGCAATCGCCATGCCGTCGGCCCGAGGCGCCGGCTGCCGCACCATGAGAGAAGGCCCCGCGCGCCGGACGGCACGCGGGGCCTTCTTCAGTATGGTTCCGGAGAGAGAGCCTACTTGCCGCTCGGCGCGGCGGTGCTGCCGGTCGAGGCATTGCCGCCGCTGTCGCCGGCGGGAGCGCCGGGGGTCGCGGTGTTGCTCTGGGCCTGCGCGGCCGAGAGGCTGCCGGCCGCGAGAGCCAGGGCGAGAAGCGGGGCGGACAGGGTCTTCAGGGACATGATCGGCGCTCTCCTGTGATGCTGGTAGGCCTCGGTTCTGCGCGCACGGTGCCGGACGCGCGTTCGAGGAGCCAACAGAGCCGAACGACCATCCGTTCCGTGACGCGACGGCCTCCTCGACGGATGGGTCTGCACAGCGCCGAACTTTCCGACACCCTTCCTTTCCGCCCCTTCGCCCGTTGACCGAACACGCCTGGGCGATCTGTCGCATGGCGAGAGGAAAATCTGTATACCTACTAAAAGTTGTGCTAGCGGATGTCATTCCCGTCGCGGGGCTCGCACGCGCACAGATGAACCGCAGCACGATCGAACGGGAGGAGATTTCCAGGGAGGTTGCGGCCCTCCTGAAGCACCCGGCCATGCGCAAGGCGCCGAAGCTCTCGGCCTTTCTCGGCTACGTCGTGCGCGAGAGCCTCGAAGGGCGCGGCCACCGGCTGAAGGCTTACGCGATCGCCACCCAGGCGCTCGGCCGCGCCGCGGATTTCGACCCGGTCACGGACGCGATCGTGCGCGTGGAGGCGCGCCGCCTGCGAGGGGTGCTCGCCGCCATCTACGCGGAGCCCGGCTGCGCCCGCCCGCTCCGGATCGAGTTGCCGCGGGGCCACTACGAGCCGGTTTTCCGCCGTGTCGACGCCGAGCCGCCCGCGGCTCCGGCCGGCTCTTTCGCGCATGCCAGCCCGAGCGACGCCCTGCACGAGAGCGAGCAGCGCTATCTCGCTCTGGTGCGGGCGAGCGCCGTGATCGAGTGGCGCGCTGCGCCCGACGGCCAGATCACGCACAGCTACGGCTGGACCGAGCGCACCGGCCAGGAGCCGGAGCTGTTCACGGGACGCGGTTGGCTCGATGCGCTGCATCCGGACGATCGGGCGCGCACGGTCGGAGTCTGGGCTGCGGCGCGGCGCGCCCGCGAGCCCCTGGAGATCGCCTACCGGGTGCGCCATCAGGACGGCAGCTACCGCTGGATGCTGGCGCGTGGCGTGCCGGTCGAGCACGAGAACGGCACGATCCGGGAATGGGTCGGCACCATCGTCGACGCGCCCGAGCAAGCCGGTGGGGTCCCGCACGTCCTCGACGGACTCGCCACCGCGCGCCGGCTCGGCACGATCTACGAGATCCTCCGCGTCGCCCAGGGCGAGGCGACCCGGACCTCCGCTCGGCGCGAGGCGGAGCGACGCCGGCTCGCGGACGGCCTGCGCCGGCACGGCCTCTTCCTCGGCGATCCCCCGCACGCCCGGCGCTGAGGCGCGGCAGGTCTCACAGGGGCGTGAAACAGCAAGGCTAACATTTAACGTTAAGTCCGGCTTAAGTTCTTAGGTCCATCCTTCCGAATGTCCTCCGGAGCCATCCAACACAGCTTCCGGCACGCATTCGAGTGAAGGAATTGTTTATGGCCCGCCCCAAGCTTCCGGCCTTGGTGCGCTGCCTCACGCTCGCTGCGAGCGTCGGCGCGCCCTGCCTCGCACAGGCCGCCGATCTGCTGCCGCCGCCCCCGCCTCCGCCGCTGCCGCCCCCGGTCGTGGATGTCGGCGGCGGCTGGTACCTGCGCGGTGAGGTCGGCGTGAGCGCGCTGCGCCTCAACAAGTTCGAGGGTTACGACAAGGCCGGCTTCGAGGGGCCGAAGGGCGGCTACCACGAGGAGTACCGCGAGATCGGTGATCAGGCCTTCGCGGGCGGCGGCTTCGGCTACGAGTTCGGCAACGGCCTGCGCCTGGAGGCGGTGGCCCAGTACCGCACCTCCGCAACCCTGCGCTTCGGCGAGAGCTACGCGGGCTGCTTCAACGCGAACTTCGACGCGGACGGGTACTGCAAGTCGCCCGGCAAGGGGCTCGACCTCTACACCGGCCACATCTCCTCGATCGTCGCGATGGCCCGCGGCTCCTACGATGTCTTCACCTGGAACGGCGTGTCGTTCTTCGCCGGCGGCTCGGTCGGCGCCGCCTTCCACCACCTCGGCACGATCACCGACCTGGGCGCCGGGACCGCGGCGGGCGGGGCGGGCGTGATCCGCCCGAGCGACACCACGACCTTCGCCTGGGGGCTGCACGCCGGCCTCGGCTACGCGGTGACCCCGAACCTGCGGCTGGAACTGGCCTACGAGTACCTCAACCTCGGCAGCGTCAAGACCGCCAGCCTGAACTGCTTCGGCAGCGACGGGTGCCCCGGCACGGTCTACAAGTTCAAGAACATCGAGGCGCACGACGTGCGGCTCGGCTTCCGCTACCTGCTGGGCGGCGTCGTCGCGGCCCCGCTGCCGCCGCTGATGGCCGAGTATGCGCCCCCGCCTCCGCCCGGCCCGCTGGTGCGCAAGTACTGACGGCCGTCGGGAAGACCCGAGCGGCTCCGGGGGCGGCGCGAATCCACGCGCCGCCCCTCGCGGTTTCAGGTGGACGTCCCAGGCAGGCCTGCCGGATGAGACTCGGTGGCGCTCTGGTGCGGCCTGCGGCGAGCGCGCCCGTTAGGGTTAAGTCCCTCCTAACTCTTGTTTGTCACTATTCGATCCAGCCGGTCCGTCCGGCTCCCCGGGCCTCTGGTCCGCCGCCTGCGCGAGGTCATCGAGCTCGCCGGGCCCAAGCGTCGGGACGATCCATGGTTGCGTCTACACGTCTGCCGATCTGCGCTCTGCTCGCGCTCGCCGGCTCCCTTCACGAGGCCGCGGCCGCCGACCTCTTGCCGACAATGCCGCCGCCTCCCCCGCCGGTCGAGGCTCCGGCGCCGGTCGAGATCGGCTCGGGCTGGTACCTGCGCGGCGATTTCACCCACGCGAGCTACGGCCGTCCCCATGACGACACCCCGGCCGACCCGAGCGACCCTGACCGGCCGCCCTTCGTCGGCCTGCGGGTCGGCGACACGGGCGGCTACGGCGGTGGCGTCGGCTACCGGGTGAACCCGTGGCTGCGCATCGACGCCACGATCGACCAGCGCGGCCCGAGCCGCTTCAGCGCCTTCTCGTCGCGCTCGAACTTCGTGACCGGCGGCAACATCGAGACCGGCCGCGTCGACGCGCTCACCGCTCTCGTCAACGTCTACGCCGATCTCGGCACGTGGTGGGGGCTGACCCCCTATATCGGCGCGGGCGTCGGCGTCGCCGACATCGGCACCTCCCGCAACTACACGCAGACGACCTGCTTCATCGACGGCTGCGACGGCTCCCCCGGCACCGGCCCGCGCGACCCCGTGCTGCGGCCGAAGCGGGCCGTCGCGTCCCTCGCCTGGGCGCTCACCGCCGGCCTGTCCTACGATCTCGGCCACGGGCTGAGCATCGACGCGGCCTACCGCTACGTCGATCTCGGCAAGCTGCGCACGGGCCTCGACGCCTACGGTTACGGCACCCGCCTAAAAGACCTCACGGCGAACGAGTTCCGCATCGGCCTGCGCTACGCCTTCGCGGGCCTGCCCCATCTCGGGGCCGCCAACCCGTACAACCCATACGGCAACTGACGATCCAGTCGCAGGTTGACCGAGCCGGCCGTCTGCACTACAGACGCGCCGTCGCGGGGCTCCGATGAGGGGCCCCGCTGCATTTTCAACGCACCCGTGGGCGGCCTCAACCCCGCCCTGTCGCCCCGCTCGGCTCCGGCCGGGGGAGAGGAGGGCGCGTTCCTCGAAGCACGAACAGACAACAGAGGAACCGCGATGTCGAAGCGCGTTCAGGCGAAGCACAAGCTCGATCGCCGCATGGGCCAGAATATCTGGGGCCGCCCGAAGAGCCCCGTGAACCGCCGCGAGTACGGCCCCGGCCAGCACGGCCAGCGCCGCAAGGGCAAGATGAGCGACTTCGGCACGCAGCTGCGCGCCAAGCAGAAGCTCAAGGGCTACTACGGCAACATCACCGAGAAGCAGTTCCGCCGCTACTACGCCGAGGCGATCCGCCTGCGCGGCGACTCGGGCGAGAACCTGATCGGCCTTCTGGAGCGCCGCCTCGACGCGGTCGTCTACCGCTCGAAGTTCGTCGCGACCCCGTTCGCCGCCCGTCAGTTCATCAACCACGGCCACATCAAGGTGAACGGCCAGCGGGTGAACATCCCGAGCTACCTCGTGAAGCCCGGCGACGTGATCGAGGTGCGCGAGGCCGCCCGCCAGTTCGAGTTCGTGGTGGTCGCCACCCAGCTCGCCGAGCGCGACGTGCCGGACTACATCGAGGTCGATCACCAGAAGATGACCGCCCGCGTCACCCGCGTGCCGGGCCTCTCCGAGGTGCCCTACCCGGTGCAGATGGAGCCGAACCTCGTCATCGAGTTCTACTCGCGCTGAGGCGGCGCGGCCCATCCGGGCCGCGACCCAGGATACAGAGAGGCCCGCGGTTCTCCGCGGGCCTTTCTTTTTGGGCGCGCCCTGGCCGCGATCTGCGGGGCCGGCCTATGATCGCGCCCGCGGGCGGTTCGTCCGCGCCGCCCTGCCAGGATCCGTCATGCCGCCAGCGCCTCCCGCCGCGATCCCCGCCGACGAGCCCGGTGCGAAGCAGGCCGGCGCCTTCCGGACGATCAGCGAGGTCTCGGAGGCGCTCGACGTGCCCCAGCACGTGCTGCGCTTCTGGGAGACGCGGTTCGGGCAGGTGCGGCCCCTGAAGCGCGCGGGCGGACGGCGCTACTACCGGCCCGAGGACGTCGCGCTGATCGCCGGCATCCGTCATCTGCTGCACGTGCAGCGCTACACGATCCAGGGCGCCCAGCGGGTGCTGCGGGAGAACGGCGTCCGCTTCGTCCAGGCGGTCGGCCGGGGCGAGGCCGTGGCGGCGGCCCCCGAGGCGCCGGAGACCCAGCGGGACGCGGCGCCGCCCGTGCCGGACGTGCCACAGCGCGCGCTGCTGGAGGCGGTGCTGGCCGAACTCCACGCCTGCCGCGACGCGCTGGCGGCTTTGCGGCGGAGGCCGGAATAGGCTGCGTCGCTTCCCATCTCCGCACGGAAGGGCGATCGCAGATGCCGAGCGGGCGCGGAGGCGGGAGAGGAGGCGCAGCGCGGTTCTCGCCCGGGCC
Source organism: Methylobacterium gregans (assembly GCF_022179245.1). Taxonomy (GTDB): domain Bacteria; phylum Pseudomonadota; class Alphaproteobacteria; order Rhizobiales; family Beijerinckiaceae; genus Methylobacterium; species Methylobacterium gregans. Next base: position 66,211 of record NZ_BPQM01000030.1, on the reverse strand, counting down.
GAGGCAGGATGCCCATTCTCTGCTGGTGCCCTGACCGCCGACACGGGAAGGCGGCGCGATCGCCAGATCAATGGCGCGCAACCCATTGTGCCGCCACCAGCTTTTCCGCCCGGCGGAGCGCGAAACTTTGCGGGAGGACCGGCGTTGACGGGCGCATGAAGGCGCCTCACAGACCGCTCTCGCCGACCCAGGAACTGACGAGCCGCCTGATGCGGGTCGTCCGAAGCTGCCCGCAGGCGGCCTCCGAGGTGCTGGAACTCGTCTATCTCGCCAGCCGCATCGAGGCGGCGACCCAGGCCGACCACGCCTACCGCGACGCGAGGCGGGTGATCAGCCGCCTGCGCAACCCGCTCTGGGAGATGGGTCCCGCCGACCGGGCGGCGCTGCTCGCCGCCGCCGAGACCATTCGCCGGGTCTGCCGCATCGACGAGGCGGACATCCCCGTCACGCCCCTCGCCGACGCGGGCGAGCGGGTCCGCGTCGAGGAGCGGCTCGCCGCGATGCTGAAGGACGAGCTGGAGCCCGCCGTCCTCGCGCGGGTGACCGGCATCGTCGCGGCCACCCTCCAGGATTGAGCCCGGCGCCGTCCGCCCGGCGCGCTGCCGAGCCACGTCGCCCCTCGACGGCGTGCCGCCGCCTCCCCACATGGCGTGTCCCGGCGCAGCCGGCGCCGGTTCGAGAACGCTCCAGGGGAGAGCCCAGCATGACCTTCGTCCGCCCGCTCGCCGCGCTCGTCGCTGGCGGCCTCCTGATCGCCGCAGGCCCTGTCCAGGCCGAGACGGTCCAGAAGACCGAGACGGTGGCCTCCGGCAAGACGGGCCGGCTCCTCGTCACGCCGAACCTGAAGAAGGATTGCTCCGAGGGCCCGATGCCGGAATTCCGGTTCTCGGCCTACCCAAAGAACGGCGCGGTGATCGTGAAGGCCGGCAAGCAGAAGACCCCGGCGAGCTTCCGTTGCCCGAACAAGGAGGCCGGCGTGATGGGCGTGTTCTACCAGCCCAAGGACGGCTTCACCGGCTCGGACGAGCTGACCTTCGAGGTGAAGAGCGCCGACGGCGACGTTCAGACCCGGGTCTTCAAGATCACGGTCGAGGCTGCCTCCAAGGGCGGGGGCGACGCCAAGAAGGAGAGCAACGATCTCTGAGGCCTCGCGGCGCATCGGGCTCGTTGTGCGCTGCACAATCGACCGCTCGTCCATGACCGGCCGCAGGACCTCCCGGGGCCCCGTGGCCGCTCAGCCTCGCGCAAGCGAGCCGGAAGACTGTTGATCCGGCCCGCCGAAAGGCGGAGTGTTGCAGGCGGCACACGCCGCTGCGGCGTCTCCGTCGCAGTGCGACAAAAGCGGGCCTGTCAGTTGCATCCGGGCCAGGACAGGATGAAGCTAACCGTGGTCTGAGAGGGTTATCGAATGCCGATGCATGCGACGAACGACCTTTTCCAGAGCTTCGCCAGAGGCTACGAGGCGCGCCGCGACACGGAGATGACCCTCTCCGAGTATCTGGAGGCCTGCCGCGACGAGCCGCTGATGTACGCCTCCGCGGCCGAGCGCATCCTGGAGGCCATCGGCAAGCCCGAGTTCATCGACACCGCCAAGGATTCGCGCCTCGGCCGGATCTTCATGAACCGGACCATCCGGACCTACCCGGCCTTTGCCGAGTTCTACGGCATGGAGGAGACGATCGAGCGGATCGTCTCGTTCTTCCGCCACGCCGCGCAGGGGTTGGAGGAGCGCAAGCAGATCCTCTACCTGCTGGGCCCCGTCGGCGGCGGCAAGTCGTCCCTCGCCGAGCGCCTCAAGGCGCTGATGGAGGTCCATCCCATCTACGTGCTGAAGGCGGGCGACGAGGTCTCGCCGGTCTTCGAGAGCCCGCTGGGTCTCTTCGACCCCGAGACCATGGGCGCCGAGATCCAGAGCCGCTACGGCATCCCGCGCCGGCGCCTCACCGGGTTGATGAGCCCCTGGGCCCTCAAGCGCCTCGACGAGTTCAACGGCGACATCTCGCGCTTCAAGGTGATCAAGGTCAGGCCCTCGCGCCTGCGCCAGATCGGCATCGCCAAGACCGAGCCCGGCGACGAGAACAACCAGGACATCTCCTCGCTCGTCGGCAAGGTCGACATCCGCCGCCTCGAGACCCTCAGCCAGGCGGACCCGGATGCGTACTCCTACTCGGGTGGACTGAACCGGGCGAACCAGGGTGTCCTGGAGTTCGTCGAGATGTTCAAGGCGCCCATCAAGATGCTCCACCCGCTGCTCACGGCGACGCAGGAGGGCAACTACGTCGGCACCGAGAATATCGGCGCGATCCCGTTCACGGGCGTGATCCTCGCCCACTCGAACGAGGCCGAGTGGCAGAGCTTCAAGACCAACAAGAACAACGAGGCCTTCATCGACCGCATCTACGTGATCAAGGTGCCGTACTGCCTCCGGGTCACCGAGGAGCAGCGCATCTACGACAAGCTGATCACGGGTTCGGAACTCTCGACCGCCGCCTGCGCGCCCGGCACCCTGGAGATGCTGGCCCGATTCTCGGTGCTCTCGCGGCTGCGCGAGCACGCGAACTCGAACCTGTTCTCCAAGATGCGGGTCTACGACGGCGAGTCGCTCCGCGAGGTCGATCCCCGCGCCCGCTCGATGCAGGAGTACAAGGACACCGCGGGCGTCGACGAGGGCATGGACGGGATCTCGACCCGCTTCGCCTTCAAGGTGCTGGCCGCGACCTTCAACCACGACACCACGGAGGTCTCGGCCGACCCCGTGCACCTGATGTACGTGCTGGAACAGGCGCTCAAGCGCGAGCAACTACCGCCGGAAACCGAAAAGCGCTACTTGGAGTTCATCAAGACAGAGCTCGCGCCGCGCTACGCCGAGTTCATCGGCCACGAGATCCAGAAGGCCTATCTCGAATCGTATCACGATTACGGGCAGAACCTGTTCGACCGCTACATCGATTACGCGGACGCCTGGATCGAGGATCAGGACTTCAAGGACGCGGAGACCGGCCAGCTCCTCAACCGCGAGCTCCTGAACCAAGAGCTGACCAAGATCGAGAAGCCCGCCGGCATCGCCAACCCGAAGGACTTCCGCAACGAGGTGGTGAAGTTCGCCCTGCGCTCCCGGGCGCAGCACGGCGGCCGCAACCCGAGCTGGACGAGCTACGAGAAGCTTCGCGAGGTGATCGAGCGGCGGATGTTCTCCCAGGTGGAGGAGCTCCTGCCGGTCATCTCCTTCGGCTCCAAGAAGGACGGCGAGACCGAGAAGAAGCACGGCGAATTCGTCGAGCGCATGGTCGAGCGCGGCTACACCGAGCGGCAGGTCCGCCGTCTGGTCGAGTGGTACATGCGGGTGAAGCAGGCGGGGTGAGGCGTTTCGGCCGGCCCCAGCCGGCCTGACCCTCAAGCCGCCATAGTTTCGAGCGGCCGGCCGGCGATGATGGCCGGCCGGAATGAACAAGCGGACGAGGGTTCGGACACCGAATGCACATCGTCGACCGTCGGCTCAATCCCGGGGGCAAGAGCCTCCCCAATCGGCAGCGCTTCCTCCGCCGCGTGAAGGATGTGGCCCAGCGGGCCGTGCGCGAATCCGCCCGCGAGCGCGACATCAAGGATCTCGGCAAGGACGGCCGCGTCTCGGTGCCGGCGGACGGGGTGCGCGAGCCCCGCTTCGCGCGCCAGCCCGGCACCGGCCTGCAGGACCATATCCTGCCCGGCAACAAGACCTACGTGGAGGGCGACACGATCGAGCGCCCGCCCGGCGGGGGAGGGGGCCGCGGCTCCGGCGAAGGGGGCGAGGGCGGCGAGAACAGCGAGGACGCCTTCCGGTTCGTGCTCACCCGCGAGGAATTTCTGGAGCTCTTCCTAGAAGATCTGGAGCTTCCCGACCTCGCCAAGCGCCGCCTCGCCGTGGTCGAGACCGAGGGCATGCGCCGGGCCGGCTACACGGTGACCGGCTCGCCCGCCAACCTCGCGCTCGGCCGGACGCTGCGGAACTCAATGTCCCGGCGCATCGCCCTGAAGCGCCCGAAACCCGAGGAAATCGCGGCGCTGGAGGCGCGCATCGAAGCCCTACCCGAGGAGGCGCCCGAGCGCGCAGACCTCGTGCAATCCCTGGCGCTGCTGCGCGAGCGCTCGAAGCGCATCCCCTACGTCGATCCGATCGACCTGCGCTTCCGCCGCTTCGAGCCCTACCCGAAGCCGATCGCCCAGGCCGTGATGTTCTGCCTGATGGACGTCTCGGGCTCGATGACCGAGCACATGAAGGACCTCGCCAAGCGGTTCTACATCCTGCTCCACATCTTCCTCACGCGCCGCTACCGGCACGTCGAGATCGTGTTCATCCGCCACACCGACCGGGCGACGGAGGTGGACGAGGAGACCTTCTTCGGCTCGCGCGAGACCGGCGGCACGCTGGTCTCCTCGGCGCTGGTGGAGATGAAGCGGGTCATCCAGGAGCGCTACGACCCGAACGACTGGAACATCTACGCGGCCCAGGCGTCCGACGGCGACAACGTCTCCTCCGACGGGCCGACCGCGACGGAGCTCCTGCGCGCCCACATCCTGCCGGCCTGCCAGCATTTCGCCTATCTGGAGGTCGGCGACGAGAACGGGCCGCGGGCCGGCTTCGTCGAGCACCGCACCACGCTCTGGCGCACCTACGAGGCCGTCGCGAAATCCGGCGGCGCCATCGCCATGCGCAAGGTGAACCACCGCCGCGAGATCTACCCCGTGTTCCGCGAGCTGTTCGGCCGCAAGGACGCGAAGGCGGAGGCGTGAGGCTCCTTCCCGCGCGGGGAGGGGACAGGACAGCGAGGAGATTGGCCGGATGGTGACCAGCCTGAGCCGCCCCAGGATCCAGCCGCCGAAACCCGGCGAGCTGCTGTTCACGGGCAACGACTGGGACTTCGAGACCATCCGGCGCATCCACGACGCCTGCGAGGCCATCGCCGGGCCGGAACTCGGCCTGTCCTGGTACCCGAACCAGATCGAGATCATCACGGCCGAGCAGATGCTCGACGCCTACGCCTCGATCGGCATGCCGCTGTTCTACAAGCACTGGTCCTTCGGCAAGCACTTCGCCCAGCACGAGGCCGGCTACCGCCGCGGCCTGATGGGGCTGGCCTACGAGATCGTCATCAACTCCGACCCGTGCATCTCCTACGTGATGGAGGAGAACACGGCGACGATGCAGACGCTGGTGATCGCCCACGCCGCCTTCGGCCACAACCACTTCTTCAAGAACAACTATCTGTTCAAGCAGTGGACCGATGCCGAGGGCATCCTCGACTATCTCGACTTCGCCAAGGGCTTCATCGCCCGCTGCGAGGAGCGCCACGGCCATCAGGCGGTGGAGCAGGTTCTGGATGCCGCCCACGCCCTGATGAGCCAGGGCGTGCACCGCTATCCCCGCAAGAAGCGGCCGGACCTCGCCTCCGAGCAGCGCCGCGAGCGCGAGCGGGTCGAGCACGGCGAGCAGATCTACAACGACCTCTGGCGCACGCTGCCGGCCAAGCCCGGCGCCGCCCGCACCGACGCGGCGGCCGAGCGGCGGCGCGCGCTGCTCGAACTGCCGCAGGAGAACATCCTCTACTTCCTGGAGAAGGTGGCTCCGCGCCTGCGGCCCTGGCAGCGCGAGATCCTGCGCATCGTCCGCCTCGTGGCGCAGTACTTCTACCCGCAGCGCCAGACCAAGGTGATGAACGAGGGCTGCGCCACCTACGTCCACTACCGCATCATGAACGGGCTCTCGCAGAAGGGGCAGATCGGCGAGGCGGCCTATCTGGAATTCCTGCAGTCGCACACCAACGTCATCCGGCAGCCGACCTACGACGACCGCTCCTACGGCGGCCACAACCCCTACGCGATCGGCTTCGCGATGATGCAGGACATCCAGCGCATCGTGGAGCAGCCGACCGGCGAGGATCGCGAGTGGTTCCCGGAGATTGCCGGCACCGGCGACGCGATGGCGGTGCTGCGCGACGTCTGGGAGAACTACCGCGACGAGAGCTTCATCGCGCAGTTCCTCTCCCCGAAGCTGATGCGCGACCTGCGCCTGTTCCACGTGGTGGACGACCCCGACGAGCCGGACCTGCGCGTCGCGGCGATCCACGACGAGCGGGGCTACCGCAAGATGCGCCGCTCCTTCGCCCGCCAGTACGACGTCGCGTGGCTCGATCCGGACATCGAGGTGGTGGACGTGGATCTCGAGGGCGACCGCAGGCTGATCCTGCACCACAAGGCGCTCAACAAGATCACGCTCCAGAAGGAGGACGCGGCCCGCGTGCTCCAGCACCTCGCCGATCTCTGGGGGTACGACGTGGTGCTGAAGGAGATCGAGCCCGCCAGCGGCACGGTGCTGGCCGAGCACCACGCCAGCGCCCGGCCGATTTTCTTCTGATCCGTGGGCGGCGGCCACGCGGATCCCTTGCCGGCCACCTTGCCGGCCACGGTCGGTCGTGCTGCATGAGGCCATGAGCACGACCGTTCTGAGCCTCGCCGAGACGCGGGACTTCCTCGACCGCGAGTTCCCGCAGATGCAGGCGGGCGGCCGGGCCTATCATCTGGAGGCGGTCGCGCCGCTCGGCGCCCGGATGCGGCTGGAGGCGCACGAGCGCTTCCTGCGGCCCGGCGCCACCGTGTCGGGCCCTGCCATGATGGCGCTCGCCGACTACGCCCTCTACGCGGCGATCCTCGCCAATATCGGGCCGGTGGCGCTCGCGGTGACGACCAGCCTGAACTTCAATTTCCTGCGCAAGCCCGCCTCGGGCGACCTGCTGGCCGAGGCCCGGTTGCTGAAGCTCGGCCGCCGGCTCGTGGTGGGTGAGGTCCTGATCACCGCGGCGGGCAGCGACGACCTCGTCTGCCACGCCACCGGCACCTACTCGATCCCGCCGCGCTGACGGGCTCAGTCCCCCGTCCGCGCCCGCGCCTCTGTGAGCCGCGCGGCGTAGCGGGCGATGAGATCCACTTCGAGGTTGAGCCGGTCGCCCTGGCGCCGCTCGCCCCAGGTGGTGACCTCCAGCGTGTGCGGGATCAGCAGCACCGTGAACAGGTCGCCATCGACCGTGTTCACGGTGAGCGAGGTGCCGTCGAGGCAGACCGAGCCCTTCGGCGCGATGAAGCGCGCGAGGTCGGCGGGGGCCCGGAGCGTGAAGCGCTCGCTCGCGCCCCAGGAACTCTCCGCATCCGTCACGCGCTCGTGCGCCACGATTTCGGCGAGCCCGTCGACATGGCCGGTGACGAGGTGGCCGCCGAGCTCGTCGCCGATCTTCAGGGAGCGCTCGAGGTTGATCCGCCGGCCCGGCTGCCAGGCGCCGACCGTGGTGCGGGCGAGCGTCTCGGCGGCCGCGTCCACGGCGAAGACCGCGCCGCCCTCGGTGGGCTCGACCGAGACGGCCGTGAGGCAAGGCCCCGAGCAGGCGATCGAGGCGCCGAGCGCGATGCCGGTCGGGTCGTAGGCGCACCGGATCGTGAGCCGCCGCAGGCGGTCGTCGCCCGTCACGTCGAGCACGGTTCCGATATCGCTGACGAGGCCGGTGAACATCTAAGGCATCCGCTCGTACGTGACGGCCCGGTCGGGCCCGAAGGTGCGCGCCGCGATCGCAACGAGCCCGCCGCCGTCGAGCCGAGCCCGCAGATGGGGCCCGATCGCCGGCAGGCCGCGCGCCGGCCCGAGTTCGGCGGGGCCGGTCATCAGCGTGCACAGGTCGATCAGATCGGCCTCCGCCAAGGCGTCCGCAAGGCGGGGGCCGCCCTCGCTGCACAGGCGCGTCAGTCCGCGCTCGGCGAGGGCGGCGAGCGCGGCCACGAGATCGACGCGTCCGTGCCCGTCCTCGCTGACCCGGACCACCTCCAGCCCCATCGATTCCAGCATCCGCTTGGCATGGGCCGGGGCGCCGCGGGTGGTGAGGACCAGCGTCGGGACGTCGTGGGCGGTGCGCACCAGCACGCTCGACGGCTGCAGCACGAGCCGGGAATCGAGCACCACCCGCTGCGGCGAGCGCTGGGTCAGGCCCGGCAGCCGCACGGTCAGCGAGGGATCGTCCGCCCGCGCCGTGCCGATGCCGACGAGGATCGCGTCCGCGTGGGCGCGCCAGAGATGCACGGCCCCGTCGGCGACCGGGCCGGTGATGCGCAGGCGCTCCGGCCCGGAGGCGGCCGCGAAGCCGTCGCGGGTCTGCGCGAGCTTCAGGTGGATGGCTGGACGGCCGCTCACGATCCGCCGGATATGGCCGATATGGTCGCGCCGCGCCTCTGCAGCGAGCAGGCCGGTCTCGACCACGATGCCGGCCTCCCGGAGCAGGGCGTGGCCGCGGCCGGCGACGCGCGGGTCCGGATCCTCGATGGCGCTGACGACGCGGCTGATCCCGGCCGCGACGATCGCCTCGGTGCAGGGCGGCGTGCGCCCGTGGTGGGAGCAGGGCTCCAGCGTCACGTACAGGGTCGCGCCGCGCGCCGCCGTGCCCGCCTGGGCGAGCGCCAGGGGTTCGCCGTGCGGCCGCCCGCCCGGTGCGGTGACGCCCTGGCCGACGATCCGCTCCTGGCCCGGCGGCCCCGCGACCACGACAGCGCCGACCGAGGGGTTCGGCCAGGTCCGCCCGAGATGGCGCTGCCCGAGCGCCAGGGCGAGGCGCATGTAGCGCGCGTCGCTGATGGTCGCGCTCCTGGAGGGACTCATGGAGGTGCTTTTGGACGCGCTCATGGCTTGGCCTGCCGGGCGCGGCGCCTGGACGTCGGTGCCACGTCCGCTGAGGCCTCGTCCTCCGCGGGCGCCGCGAGCGTCCCCCCAAGGGTACCGAGCAGCTCCTCGAAGTCCTTGGCCTCGCGAAAGTTCTTGTAGACCGAGGCGAAGCGCACGTAGGCGACGTCGTCGAGGCCCTTCAGTCCCTCCATCACCAACTCGCCGATCGCCTCCGAGGTGACCTCAGCTTCGCCGCTGCTCTCGAGCTGGCGCGTGATGCCGCTGACGAGGCGCTCGACCCGCTCCGGATCGACCGCGCGCTTGCGCAGGGCCACGTCGATGGAGCGCTGCAGCTTGTCCCGGTCGAAGGGCACGCGCTTGCCGGAGCGCTTGACCACCGTGACCTCGCGCAGCTGCACCCGCTCGAAGGTGGTGAAGCGGCCGGCGCAGTCCGGGCAGACCCGGCGGCGGCGGATCGCCGCCCCGTCCTCGCTCGGCCGGGAATCCTTCACCTGGGTGTCGGAGCCGCCGCAATAGGGACAGCGCATCGGGGGACCTTGGTGCCGTGGAACGAGACGGGCCGCGGATCCGAAAGGATCCGCGGCCCGCGTCCTAGACCGTCATGCCGACCGCCGAAAGAGCGACCCGCATGGTCGCTGAAAGGGCGGCCGTTACAGAGGAGCCTCAGCCGTAGATCGGGAAACGATCGGTCAGCGCGTGCACGCGCTGCTTGACGCTGGCCTCGACCGTGCTGTCGCCCTCCTCACCCTTGGCGGCGAGACCGTCCAGCACCTCGACGATTAAGCCGCCGATCTGCTTGAACTCGGCCACGCCGAAGCCGCGCGAGGTGCCGGCCGGGGTGCCCAGGCGGATGCCCGAGGTAATGGTGGGCTTCTGCGGGTCGAAGGGCACGCCGTTCTTGTTGCAGGTGATGTCGGCCCGCGAGAGCGCGGCTTCCGCCGCCTTGCCGGTCAGGCCCTTCTTCTGCAGGTCCACCAGCATCAGGTGGTTGTCGGTGCCGCCCGAGGTGATGTCGTAGCCGCCCGAGATCAGGGTGTCGGCGAGCGCCTTGGCGTTCTCGATCACCTGGCGGGCGTAGATCTTGAACTCGGGCTTCAGCGCCTCGCCGAAGGCCACAGCCTTGCCGGCGATGACGTGCATCAGCGGACCGCCCTGCAACCCGGGGAAGATCGCCGAGTTGAACTTCTTGGCCAGCGCCTCGTCGTTCGTCAGGATCATGCCGCCGCGGGGACCGCGCAGCGTCTTGTGGGTGGTGGTCGTGGCGACGTGCGCGTGCGGGAACGGCGAGGGGTGCACGCCGGCGGCGACCAGACCCGCGAAGTGCGCCATGTCCACGAAGAAGTAGGCGCCCACCGCGTCGGCGATCTCGCGGAACTTGGCGAAGTCCCAGTGGCGCGGGTAGCCCGAGCCGCCCGCGATGATCACCTTGGGCTTGTGCTCGTGGGCGAGGCGCTCGACCTGCTCCATGTCGATGCGCTGGTCCTCGCGGCGCACGGTGTAGGAGACCGGCTTGAACCACTTGCCCGAGACGTTCGGGGGCGCGCCGTGGGTGAGGTGGCCGCCGGCGGCGAGGTCGAGGCCCATGAAGGTGTCGCCGGGCTGCATCAGGGCCATGAATACGCCCTGGTTCGCCTGGGAACCGGAGTTCGGCTGCACGTTGGCGAAGCCGACGCCGAAGAGGCGCTTGGCGCGCTCGATGGCGAGGTTCTCGGCCACGTCCACGAACTGACAGCCGCCGTAGTAGCGCCGGCCCGGATAGCCCTCGGCGTACTTGTTAGTGAGCACCGAGCCCTGCGCCTCCAGCACGGCGCGCGAGACGATGTTCTCGGAGGCGATCAGCTCGATCTCGTGCTGCTGGCGGCCGAGCTCCTGCTCGACGGCCCGGGCGATCTCGGGATCGGCCTGCGTCAGCGGGGCGGCGAAGAAGGTGTCGGTGAAATGCTTGTCGGCGGCGGTACCGGCGCTCATGGCGTGGCCTCTGTTCTTGTATGCGGGCGGGTGGACCCGTCGTCCGTCGGCGTGCACGGGCGGGCTTTTGCGCCGCGCGACTCTACACACGGCGGCGGTATCCGCCAACCGTAGGCGTTTTTGCCGGCAGCTTCAGAAAAACTTGATGGAGCCGCGTGGGTGGGCCTCGGAAGCCTCGCAGGCGAGCGAACCAGTTCGCTGCGATATAGGTATTTGTTGACCTAAAAGGAAAAATAACACAATCTATGCGGGTCGAATCGGGGGTGGCCAATGCCGCAACACGACGCATCTCAGACGCTCGATCTGGAGATCGCGGCACTCCGGGTACAACTCGCGTTTCTGTATGCGGGAGTGGAAGGCATCAAGGCCGGCTTCCGGCATGACCAGTCGCGCGACGCCCGAGGGCGTTGGGACGGCGGTCGGGGCACGGTCATAGTCACGCGTGTCGAAGCGACGGGTAACGCGAGGATCGACGCGCGGACCAAAACGCTCGTTGATGTCGTGAAAGAGATTGTCGAGGACCTCGGCGGTGGATCCGGTGCGGGCTTTGGTATCCAGGTCCATCTGCAGTCGGCGCGCGCAATTCGCTCGCTCGACCTGCCTGGCACCGGACGTCACGGTGTCGAGCAAAGTTTCAGTGGCGGTGGGCTCGTCCGTTACGGACTGGACGGCAGTGTCCGAACGGATGTGATCCTTCGCGATGGTCGTACGGAGTCGGCGCCAATCCTTGCTGTTTGGGACATCAAAACCGGTAGAGCGCGCTTGTCGGCGAAGCGAGTGGCAGACATCCGCGCCGCGCTGAACGTCGGTAAAGACGTGCCCGTCATAGAGATTCATATCGAACGAGGCGTCAGCGTAAAGTCTGTCGTCTTCCGATGGATGTGAGCATGGTGAGGGTCTCTCATGACAATGGAAGCTTACGTCCTCTGCGACCGCGCCCCGGACGGATTTCCGGATTGGCAGCGCGCGATCGAGGCCCTCGATTTTGGCCTGACACTTCAGCCGAGCCGTGAGCTGGTCCGGCATCAGGGGCACCTGCCCGCGACGTGGCGGGGACGCGAGGTCGGGTTCGAGGTCAATCCGTTCACCTTCGCGGACTTGACGGAAACGTACGACGACGTCGATTTCGTGCGCCCTTGGCCGTGCGTATATGCATTCTACTTCTCCTCGCTGTCCGGCTGCGTGGGCGCCTGGATGGCGATCGCGGCCTGGGTCCGGATGAATGGCGGCATGGCCTATGATCCGCAGGCGGACCGCTTGCTGACCGCTGAGGAAGCGGTGCGCTACGCCCGCGCGGGGATCGACAGTTTCGACGAGACCATGGCCGAGTTGAACGCGGCCATGGCCGGATCGACCGGATCGACCGGACGGGCCGACACGTAGATGCCGCCACGTAGATCTGGCGCCCCGATTCGATTGCCCGCGATCGCTGACGGCACGCGCCGAAGCTCAGAGCGTCACCACGCGCCCGCGCGGTATTGCCGTCACGCGCCGACGGAGAGACGACCGGAGGCCTGCAAGCGCAGCGGGAAAACGCTTGGGTTGTGTACCCGCACAGGATTATAGCCACTCCCACGGATGCGGCAGGGCTGCCCTGCCGGCTGGCTCCACAGGAGTTCTAGATGATCGGACGCGGGTTCACGACACCTTGGATCGCCACAGGGATCGTGGCGGCCTCGGTGCTCGCCGCCCTCGGTGGCCAGGCCGAGGCCGCGCAGTGCGGCAATACCGGTGCCGGTTTCGAGGCCTGGAAGCGCGAGTTCGCCCAGGAGGCGCGCGGGCGGGCGAGCGCCCAGAGCCTCGCCGCCCTTGCGGAGACCTCGTACTCCACCGCCACCATCTCGGCCGACCGGGGCCAGAAGAGCTTCAAGCTCTCGCTCGACCAGTTCCTGGCCAAGCGCGGCGGCAACACCATCGTGGCCCGCGGTCGCCAACTGAAGCAGCAGAACGCGGCGCTCTTCGCCCAGATCGAGCAGCGCTACGGCGTGCCGCCGGGCCCGCTCCTGGCGATCTGGGGCATGGAGACCGGCTTCGGCGCCGTGAAGGGCAACATCAACACCCTCTCGGCCGTGGCGACGCTGGCCTACGATTGCCGGCGCTCGGAGTACTTCACCGAGCAGCTCTACGCGGCGCTGACGCTCGTCGACCGCGGCGTGCTCACCGCGGCGACGCGCGGCGCCGCCCACGGCGAGGTCGGCCACACGCAGTTCCTGCCCAAGAACGTGCTGACCTACGGCACCGGCGGCAGCCTCGACAATTCGAGCACGGCGCTGATGTCGACGGCCAACTTCCTCAAGGGCCACGGCTGGCGGGCCGGCGCCGGCTACCAGCCTGGCGAGCCGAACTTCGCGGCGATCCAGGGCTGGAACGCCGCCGGCGTCTACCAGAAGGCGATTGCGCTCCTCGGCCAGCGCATCGACGAGGGGCGGTAACGCGCATCCGCTTCCTCAGCCCTCTCCGGCAAGCGGGGGAGGGCTCATGCGACGCTACGGCCAGACCTTGATCGACACCGGGCGCCGCACGAGGTCGCGCTCGGCCGTGACCGTGCAGCCCTCGGTGCGGAGCGTCGCGTAGGTGAGGAGCGCCCGCTCGCCGGCATCGTCGAAGTTGCGGCCGCTCGCCGCGGGATCGAGGAGCGACGGGTAGGCGATCAACTCGCCCTTCGCGGCGCACGGATCGTCGTACAGGGTGGCGCCCGCCAGCAGCAGCCGCGGCCGGTCCCAGGCGATCAGGTCGCGCGAACTCGACCAGTAGAAGCCGGATTGCGGGAATTCGCCGCCGGCCGCCGCCATGAAGACCGCGACGTATGCACCCGTGCCGCGGTGGCGCACCACGGCCCCGACCGGGCCTGGGAACGGCCCGACCGGCCGGCAGGTATCGGCGCGCTTCGCCTTGCTCCGGTAGGGATCCGGGAAGGCGGCGGTGAAGCCGGTCCCCGTCCAGGCGCGCCAGCGGCGCGGGTCGGCGGGGTCGTCGCTGCGGAACAGGCAGACGCCCGCCGCCTGATCGCTCCCCGGCCGCTCCCAGCCGGTCGTGGCGATGAGCGCGTAGCGCCAGCGCCCGTCGCCGAGGATGTTCGAGGGGTTGAAGAAGCCCCGGTGCCGGGTCTGGCCGACATCCTGGGTGAAGGGCGGTGCGGCCACCACCGCGGGCGGATCCGCGCGCACGAAGCTGCGGCCGCCGTCGCGCGAGGCGGCGGCCGTCACCGTGTTGTACCAGCAGGCCATCAGGCTCTGCGCGCGGCAGCGGCCCGGATGCGCGTCGGCGTGGTACTCGTGGTGGAGGAGGGCGGCCACCGCGCGCCCGTCCTCCGTCCAGGTGGCGGTGATCCAGGAACGGTCGTCGTAGAGCGCCGGATCGGCTTTGTGGCCGGATTCGAGCACCACCGCGCAATCGAGCTTCAACCGGTCGAGATCCGGTCCGCGCAGCGCCCGGTTGCGGTGATGCAGGCCGAAGGCCACCACCGCTCCGCCAGCGTCGCGGAAGGCGCGCAGCGGGGCGTCCGGTAGGTCCACCCCGTCGCAGGCGTCGCGGGGCGCCCGGAACAGCGTCGTCGGCGGCCCCACCAGAGTCAGACTCGACAGGGGCGGCCCGGCGGGCTCGGCCGCCGCGGGGGCGCCGATGAGCGCGAAGGCCAGGGCGAGGGTAGCTGGCGCGCGCATCGCGGGTCTCCGGTGATCCGCGGCAGGCCGCCGCGCGGGCCGCCTTGCCCGACAATCCGCAGGACTTTCAGTCCGGAACCGTTACAAGGAGCTTGAGCGCGCCGCGCCCCTCCACAGCCCGCGAGACCCCTCCGAGACCCCGCCCATGCTGATCATGATCCTCGGCCTCGTGCTGTTTCTCGGCACCCATGCCTTCTCGATGGCGCGCGGGCCACGGGCCGAACTGGTGGGGCGCGTCGGCGAGGGCCGGTACAAGCTCGGCTACACGCTGCTCTCGGCGCTCGGGATCGTGCTGATCGCGGTCGGCTACGGCCATTACCGGGCCACGGGCTACATCCCGGTCTGGAACCCGCCGGTCTTCACCCGGCACCTCGCCCTGCTCCTCGTGCTGCTGGCCTTCGTGGTGATGGCCTCGGCCTATCTGCCGGGGCGGATCCGGGCCTTCGCCAAGCACCCGATGCTGCTCGCCGTGAAGATCTGGGCGACCGCGCACCTCCTCGCCAACGGCGATCTCGGCTCGATCATCCTGTTCGCCGCCTTCCTGGCCTGGGCGGTGGTCGACCGCATCAGCGTGAAGCGCCGTGCCGTGCCGGCCGGCGCCGTGGTCGGCCAGCACGGCGGGCAGGCCGCCCCGGCCGGCTGGCGCAACGACGGGCTCGCCGTCGTGATCGGCGTCGCCGCGTGGTTCGTCTTCGCCCGCTGGCTGCATCCCTGGCTGATCGGCGTCGCCGTGTGGCCGGGCCAGGCCTGAGCGCGGTCTCCGCGACCGGTCGCCAAGCCCCGAACAACGTGCTAGGCGCGTGGCCCTGACGGAAGCGAGGTGGTCCGCGGTGCGCCGCGGGCCGGGGACGAATGGCTGAGAACAACGAGTTCTTCCGCGAGGTCAACGACGACTATCGCCGGGATCAGGTCGCCAAAATCTGGCGGCGCTACAGCGGCGTGATCATCGCGCTGGCCATCCTCCTCGTGGCCGGCGTCGGCGGCTGGCGCTACTGGCAGAGCGCGCAGCGCTCGGCCGCGGAGGCGGCCTCCGAGCAGTTCGACCGGGCCAATCGCCTCGCCCGCGACGGCAAGGCCCAGGAGGCCGACAAGATCTTCGACGACCTGGAAGCGCAGGGACCGGCGGGCTACCGCCTGCTCGCGCGCATCCGCGCCGCCACCGAGACCGGCAAGACCGACCCCGCGAAGGGCGCGGCGGAGTTCGACACGATCGCGGGCGATGCGAGCGTCGGCGAGGGCCTGCGCGACCTCGCGCGCCTGCGCGCCGCGCTGCTGCGCATCGACTTGGCCGATCCGGCGCCCGCGCTCGCGAGCCTGCAGAGCCTCGCCGCCGGCTCGCCCTTCCGCCACACCGCCCGCGAGATGCTGGGCCTCTCCGCGCTCCGGCGCGGCCAGTACGAGGAGGCGGGGCGCTGGTTCGACCAGATCAACGCCGACCCGGAGACGCCTCAGGGCCTGCGCCAGCGCATCGAGGTCTACGTGGCGCTCGTGGCGGGCGGTCCCGTGACGGTGACCGAGGCCAAGGCCGAGCCAGCCGCACCACCCCCGCCGACGCGCTGAGATCTTTTCGTACCCGTCGCTCGCGCGACTTGGTGTAAGGATCGACCTGCACGCGCCCGTCGTCCTGGGCTCTCCGAGGCCCGGGCTGGCGGGCGCCTTCATTGGAACAATCGCGGGCGCCAGCAGTCCCTGCGAGAGACGAACGATCGAGAGACCCCCATGGATTTGCCGACCGTCGCGATCGTCGGCCGGCCGAATGTCGGCAAGTCGACCCTGTTCAACCGTCTGGTCGGCCGCAAGCTCGCCTTAGTGGACGACCGGCCCGGCGTGACCCGGGACCGGCGCGAGGCCGACGTCCAGTTCGGCGGCCTGGAATTCCGCATCATCGACACGGCCGGCCTGGAAGAGGCCGACGAGGCCACGCTGACTGGCCGCATGCGCATGCAGACGGAAGCCGCCATCCTCGCCGCCGACGTGGTGCTGTTCGTCATCGATGCCCGCGCGGGCGTGCTACCGGCCGACCAGCCCTTCGCCGAGCTCGTGCGCCGCTCCGGCGTGCAGGTCATCCTCATCGCCAACAAGGCCGAGGGCGGCGCCGGCATGGCCGGCGCCTACGAATCCTTCCGCCTCGGCCTTGGCGATCCGATCCCGTTCTCGGCCGAGCACGGCGAGGGCGTGGGCGAGCTGCACGAGGCGCTGAAGACCGCCCTGCCCAAGCTCGATCCGGACCTAGAGGACGACGACCCGGACGCCCCCGGCGGCCGCCCCCTGCGCGTCGCCATCGTTGGTCGTCCCAACGCCGGCAAGTCGACGCTGATCAACCGGATGCTCGGCGAGGAGCGGCTGCTCGTCGGCCCCGAGGCCGGCATCACCCGCGACTCGATCTCGCTCGACTGGGAATGGCGCGGGCGCCGGATCAAGCTGCACGACACTGCCGGCATGCGCCGCCGCGCCCGGATCGACGACAAGCTGGAGAAGCTCGCCGTCTCGGATGGTCTGCGCGCCGTGCGCTTCGCAGAGGTGGTGGTGGTGCTTCTCGACGCGACCATCCCGTTCGAGAAGCAGGATCTGACCATCGTCGATCTCGTGGAGAGCGAGGGTCGGGCGCTCGTCATCGGACTGAACAAGTGGGACCTCGTGGCCGACCAGCCAGGCCTCCTGAAGACGCTGCGCGAGGACTGCACCCGCCTGCTGCCACAGGTGCGCGGTGTGTCGGTGGTGCCGCTCTCGGGGCTTGCCGGCAACGGCATCGACAAGCTGATGGAGGCTGTGGTGCAGGCCTCCGATGTCTGGGACCGCCGCGTCTCGACCTCGCGGATCAACGACTGGCTCTCCGAGGCCACGAGCCGCAACCCGCCGCCCGCCGTCTCCGGCCGGCGCATCAAGATCCGCTACGCCACGCAGGTGAAGAGCCGCCCGCCGCACTTCGCGCTGTTCGGCAACCAGCTCAACGCCCTGCCGAAATCCTACACCCGCTACCTCGTCAACGGCCTGCGCGAGGCCTTCGATCTGCCGGGCACGCCGATCCGCCTGTCCTTGCGCACCTCGGAGAACCCGTTCGACAAGCGCTGATCAGGCGGCACCCCGACTCGTCGCGGCCAGCCAATCCACCACCGCGTCGAGCGCCTGACGGTTGGTGAGCCCCTGTTCGCGGGCGGCCTCGAAGGCGGCGATCTGCTTGTCGGCGCTGGTGCCCTCGGCGAGGATGGTGCGGGCGTGGGCCGCCTCCTCGGCGCAGCCGAGCGCCGCGGCGTCCTCGGCGATCAGGTCGAGCAGCTCGTCGAGGGCTTCCGCGTAGGGCAGCGCCTCCTCTCGCGCCTCGTCGATCAGCTCGGCCCCGATGCCGCTGCGCTGGGCTCGCCACAGGTTCTCCTCGGCGAGCGCCCGCGAGACGCCGTCGAGCCCGGCATTCAGGTCGGGCCGGCGCACGACGAGGCGCACGAGGCAGCGGAACAGGGCGGCGATCGCCAGCGCATCCTCCAGCCGCGTGCAGGAATCGGCGATGCGCAGTTCCAGGGTTGGAAACTTGATCGAGGGCCGGAGCGACCACCACAGGAAGCTCGGATCCTGGATCGAGCCGGCTCGCTCCATGATGCGGACGTAGCGCGCATAGGCCTCGGGACCGGCGAAGAGCTCGGGCAGACCGGTCCGGGGCAACTCCCCGAAGGCGCTGAGTCGGTACGCGGTGAGCCCCGTGGGCTTGCCCTGCCAGAAGGGGGAGGAGACCGACAGCGCGAAGAGCAGGGGCTGGAACGGCAGCAGCCGGTTCATCAGGTCGATGCGCGCGTCCGGGTCCGGCACCTCGACATGGACGTGCATGCCGCAGATCAGGCTGCGCCGGCCGGCGAGGCCGACGTCGCGCAGGATGCCGCGGTAGCGGTCGCCCTTGGTCGGCAATTGCCGGGCCCAGTCGGCGACCGGGTGCGTGCCGGCGGCGAAGACGAGGAGCTCGTGCTGGGCCGCGAGGTCGGCGAGCGCCGCGCGCTGGTGGGCGAGGCTCTCGCGCGCCGCAGCGAACTCCGTGACCGGCGGCGTGCAGACCTCGACCTGGCACTGCAGCAGCTCCCGCCCGGTCTCGGGCAGGCGCTCGGCCACCTCCGTGTGGAACGGCTTCACCGAGCGGCGGGGCGTGCCCCGGGTCTCGGCATCGGCCAGAAAATACTCTTCCTCAATGCCGAAGCGGAAGGAGGCTGAACGCATGGGAACCCTCGGGGACGCGTGCGCATCAACTCCCGAGGGCCCGCAAAGGTGCCGCTACGGTGCCCGCAGCGCGCCGCCCACCAGCCAGGCCGGGTCGAACCAGCGGTCGGCCTCGCCGTCGTAGGGCAGGCGCGTGATGTCCCAGTGCTGGATATACTTCGCGTAAGTATTCCAGACCGTGATGCCGCCGCCCACGAAGATGCGCCGGCCCGGATAGCGCTTCAGCACCGCCTCCGGATCCTCGTGCGAGCGGATCACGTCGATGGTGCGGTCCTTGAAGGCGAATTCCGGCACCGAGGCCACCGTCTTCGGGCCGGCGATCAGCACGTGCCCCATGGTGAGCGCAAAGAAGCGCGTCACGTCCTCCACGAAGAGCGGGTCGGTGTTACCCTCCCAGGGCAGATGGCCGTTGAGGCCGAGCTGGCCCCGCTGGCCGATGGCGCAGATGCAGCGGACGTCGATCATGGCACGCGAACCCGGAACGCGAGGGGGCGGGCTCTGCCCGAACCCGCCGGGGCCTGAGGCCCCGGTCCCCCTTACTCGGGGGCGCGGAATTCCAGAACCCGGTCGGTCGGGAAATCGTAGAGTTTGCCGCTGTCCTCGGAGGCGGGGCTCGCCAGCCGCACGATGTGCGGAGCGAGGTCCTCCGGCGTCTTCAGCGTGTCCGGATCCTCGCCCGGCATCGCGGCGGCGCGCATGCTGGTGCGCAGCGGGCCCGGGTTGAGGAGCATGGCCCGGATCTTGGTGTTGGCAGTCTCGGCCGCGTAGGTGCGGACCAAGGCTTCCAGGGCCGCCTTGGAGACCGAGTACGGGCCCCAGTAGGCCCGGCACTTCGAGGCCGCGCCCGAGGAGACGAAGAGCGCCCGGCCCGCGTCCGACATCTGCAGCAGCGGATCGAGCGAGCGGATCAGGCGCCAGTTCGCCGTGACGTTGATCGCCATCACCTGGTCCCAGACCTTCGGGGTGATGTGCCCGACCGGCATCAGGTTGCCGAGGATGCCCGCGTTGCCCACCACGATGTCGAGCCGCTTCCAGCGCTCGTTGATCGCGGCGCCCAGCCGGTCGATGCCGTCGTAATCGGTGAGGTCGAGCGGCACGAGGGTCGCGCTGGCGCCCCGCTGCCGGACCGCGTCGTCCAGCTCCTCCAGCGCACCCTGCGTGCGGGCGACCGCGATGACGTGCGCGCCCGCCTCCGCCAGCGCCAGCACGGCGGCCCGGCCGATGCCGCGCGAGGCACCGGTGACGACGGCGACGCGGCCGTCGAGGGTCTTCTCCGCCATCGGCTCAGTCCGCCTCGGCCAGCATCGCGAAGCGCTTCGGCCCGGCGATGGCCAGATCCGTCAGCGCGGTCGGGTACTCGCCGGTGAAGCAGTGGTCGGTGTATTGCGGGCAGGCGCTGTTGCGCTCAGCCTCGCCCATCGCCCGGTAGAGGCCGGGGATCGACAGGAAGGCGAGCGAATCCGCGCCGATATACTTCCGCATCCCCTCGAGGTCGTGGGTCGCGGCGAGCAGCTTCTCGCGCTCCGGCGTGTCGATGCCGTAGAAGTCCGGGTGCATGATCGGCGGGCTGGCGATCCGGAAATGCACCTCGCGCGCGCCGGCCTCGCGCATCATCCGGACGATCTTCACCGATGTCGTGCCGCGCACCAGGCTGTCATCGACGAGCACGATGCGCTTGCCCTCGATCGCCGCGCGGTTGGCCGAGTGCTTCATGCGCACGCCGAGTTCGCGCACCGACTGGGTCGGCTGGATGAAGGTGCGGCCGACATAGTGGTTGCGGATGATGCCCATCTCGAAGGGCAGCCCGGTCTCCTGCGCGAAGCCGAGCGCGGCCGGCACGCCCGAATCCGGCACCGGCACGACCACGTCCGCCTCGACCGGCGTCTCGCGGGCGAGTTCCTGGCCGATGTTCTTGCGCACCGCGTAGACGCTCTTGCCGTTCACGACCGAGTCGGGACGGGCGAAGTAGATGTACTCGAAGATGCAGGGGCGGATCGGCCGCTTCTCGGCAAAGCGGATCGACTCGACGCCCTCCTCGGAGATCACCACGATCTCGCCGTTCTCGATGTCACGCACGAACTTTGCGCCGATGATGTCGAGCGCGCAGGTCTCGGAGGCCAGCATGTAGCGGCCGTCGAGCTCGCCCAGCACCAGCGGGCGGATGCCTTGCGGGTCGCGGGCGCCGATCAGCTTCTTGTTCGTCAGCGCCACGATCGCGTAGGCGCCCTCGATCGCCTGGAGCGCGTCGATGAAGCGCTCGATGATCCGGGGTTTGCGCGAGCGCGCAGCGAGATGGAGGATCACCTCGGTGTCCGAGGTCGATTGCGTGATCGCACCGTCGCGCACGAGGTCGCGGCGGATGGAGAGGGCGTTGGTCAGGTTGCCGTTATGCGCCACCGCGAGGCCGCCGCTGGCGAGCTCCGCGAAGAGCGGCTGGACGTTGCGCAGGATGGTGCCGCCGGTGGTCGAGTAGCGCACGTGGCCGATCGCGGCGCGGCCCTTCAGGCGGGCGATGGTCTCGCCGTCCGAGAACGAGTCGCCGACCAGGCCGGGACGGCGCTCCGAGTGGAACACCGCGCCGTCGAAGGAGACGATGCCGGCCGCCTCCTGGCCGCGGTGCTGCAGGGCGTGGAGCCCCAGCGCCACGATGGCCGAGGCGTCCGGATGATCGAAGATACCGAAGACGCCGCACTCCTCGCGCAGCGTATCGCCGTCGAGATCGAGGTCGAAATCGGCGGAGGCGGAGGCAACGGCGCGGTCGGGCATGCTCGATGTCTGTCCCTGATGGCCGCCGGTAACCGGCGGCGCGCGCCGGATATGATGGCACGGGATCGAGGCCCCGCGCGTGGAATCATTCCACCCGGCTGCGTCAACGGCGGTTATCTAAGGGCTTTTGGCCGGCCAACCAAGCGCCGACGCGTGCAGGTCAGCGTCGCGGCGCCGACGTGGCTCCGCCGTCCGTGCGGCGCTGGGCCGGCGCCTCCTCGGCCGGGGCGTCGACCGGCTCGTTCGGCGGCGTGTCGACCTTCGGCTTCTTGAACTGCTTGAGGAAGCCTTCCGGGTTCTCGGGCAGCTGCGCGACGAGCGCGTCGCCGGATTTCTCCAGCATCGGGCGCGAGCGGGCCTGCGAGGCCCAGTCCGGCACCTTGCCCTGCACCAGCCAGGACAGGAACACCCAGCCGATCACGCAGATCAGGAAGCCGCGGGCGGCTCCGAACAGGAAGCCGAGCGAGCGGTCGACGGCCCCGATGCGCGAGTCGAGCACCACGTCGGAGATCTTCACGGTGATGATCGAGACGATGATCAGCGTCGTCAGGAAGATCGCGGCGATCGAGGCCACGAGCGCGACCGTGTCGCTGCTCACGTGCTGCTTCACGGTCGGCAGCAGCATGGGGTGGAACTTCCAGGCGACGGCGGCGGCGGCGACCCAGGCGATGATCGCGAGCACCTCGCGGGTCACGCCGCGCACGGCCGCGAGCAGCGCGGAGATCACCACGATGCCGAGCACGACGAGATCGAGGATGGAGAACGGCATCAGCGCATCGGGTCACGCAAGGGATCGGCCATGGCAGGTCGTCGCGCGGCTCCCCCGGGACCGCGGCGCCTGTATATCCTGACGAACCTCGGCCGTCACCCTTGTGCGGGGATTGCGCGCAACCAGCGGACGCGCGCTAATCGGCCTCCTCGTAGCGGGGGTTGTGGTTTCGGCCCCGCCCGCCGCGCTTCGGTCCGTTGGCCGCGATGCCCGCGACCAGGTCGGCAATATGGCGCAGCGACTCGGTGGCGATCGCCCGGTCGGCGGTCTCGCGACCTTGGGGCATCAGCGCCTTGGCGAAGCCGAGCTTCTGCGCCTCCTTCAGGCGCGCGCTTGCCTGGGCCACCGGGCGGATCGCGCCGGATAGGCCGATCTCGCCGAAATAGACGGTCTCGGGCGGGAGCGCCGCGCCCGACAGCGAGGAGACGAGGGCTGCGGCCACCGCGAGATCGGCCGCGGGCTCGGAGATGCGCAGACCACCCGCGACGTTGAGATAGACGTCGTGGCCCGAGAGCCGGATGCCGCCATGGGCCTCCAGCACCGCGAGTACCATCGAGAGCCGGTTCGGATCCCAGCCGACGACCGCCCGCCGCGGCATGCCGAGCGCCGAGGGCGCCACCAGTGCCTGGATCTCGACGAGGAGCGGCCGTGTACCCTCCATGCCGGCGAAGACCGCGGTGCCCGCGGCCTGGTGGTCGCGCCCCGCCAGGAACAGGGCGGAGGGGTTCGGTACCTCGGCAAGCCCCCCGTCCGTCATCTCGAACACGCCGATCTCGTCAGTTGGGCCGAAGCGGTTCTTGACCGCGCGCAGGATGCGGAAATGGTGGCCCTGGTCGCCCTCGAAGGAGGCGACCGCGTCGACCATGTGCTCGACCACGCGCGGCCCCGCGATCTGCCCGTCCTTCGTGACGTGGCCGACGAGGATCACCGCCGTGCCGGTGGTCTTGGCGAAGCGGATCAGGCTCTGGGCCGAGGAGCGCACCTGCGTGACGGTGCCGGGCGCGGAATCGACCGTCTCGGTCCACATGGTCTGGATCGAGTCGATGATGGCGAGCGCGGGCGGGCGGCCCTGCGAGAGCGTCTCGACGATGTCCTCGACATTGGTCTCGGCGGCGAGCTCCACGGGCCGGTCGGCGAGGCCGAGGCGTTCGGCTCGCAGGCGCACCTGCCCGACCGCCTCCTCGCCCGAGATGTAGGCGACGCGCTGACCCGTGGCGGCCATGGCGGCCGAGGCCTGCATCAGGAGGGTCGACTTGCCGATGCCCGGATCACCCCCGAGCAGGATCACCGAGCCGCGCACGAAGCCGCCACCGGTCACCCGGTCCAGCTCCGCGATGCCGGAGGGGAGGCGCGGCGCCTGTTTGACCTCGCCGGTCAGCCCTTCGAGCGGGAAGACGCGCCCCCGCGCCCGCGACGGCCGGGTCGCGGCCGGGCCCGCCTGCACGCCGCCGCCCGGCGTCTCCTCGACGATCGTGTTCCAGCCGTTGCAGGCCTCGCAGCGCCCGCGCCAGCGGTTGTAGACCGCCCCGCAGGACTGGCAGACGAAGGTCTGGTGGATCTTGGCCATGGATCTCGCGAGCGCCGACGGTCGAACCGGCCGCGCCGATCCCGCCTCACTCTACATAGGTGCGAACATACCGGGAACCCAGCCCGGTCAGGATCTCGTAGCCGATCGTGCCGGCCGCGCGCCCGACACTGTCCACGTCGAGCGCGTCGCCGATCAGCACGGCGGTCGCGCCGCGCCGGGCGTCGGGCGCCTCGGTGACGTCGAGTATGATCAGGTCCATCGAGATCAGGCCGAGGATCGGGCACGCGACCCCGCCGACGAGCGCGTGGCCGCGCCCGCTCGCCGCGCGCGGGTAGCCGTCCGCGTAGCCGAGCGAGAGCGTGGCCAGCCGCCGCGGGCCGGGCGCGACCCAGCGGTGGTTGTAGCCCGCGCCCGTGCCCGCCGCGACGTCGCGAACCTGCACGATCTCAGCCTCCAGCCGCACCACGGGCCGCATCGGGTTCGGCCGACCTGGCGTGGGGTTGCCGCCGAACAGGGCGTAGCCCGGCCGCAGCAGGTCGTGGTGCGTGGTGGTTCCGAGGAAGATGCCCGAGGAATTGGCGAGCGAGGCTGGGATCTCCGGGAAGGCGGCGCGCGCGGCCGAGAAATCGCGGATCTGCCGGGCGTTCACCGGATCCTCCGGCAGCTCGGCGCTGACGAGATGGCTCATCACGAGGTCGATGCCGGCGGCGCGGATGCGAGGATCGGCGCGCAGAGCCAGCGCCTCCGGTACCGAAAGGCCGAGCCGGTTCATGCCGGTGTCGACGTGGAGCGCGGCCGGCCGCGCGCCGCCGCTCGCCTGCGCCCAGGCGTCGAGCTCGTCGTGGGAGCCGAGGACCGGGCGCAGGTCGTCGCGGAGGAAGGCGTCGGCGCCGCCCGGCGGCAGGCCATTCAGCACATAGATCGTGGCCTCCGGGACGGCTTGCCGCGCCGCCACGCCCTCGGCGAGATGCGCCACGAAGAAGGTGCGGCAGCCCGCCCGCCACAGGGCGGGGGCGACCGCCGCGAGCCCGCAGCCGTAGGCGTCGGCTTTGACCACGGCCGCGCAGGGCGTACCGGGCGCCCGCGCGCCGAGGCGGCGCCAATTCTCGGCGATGGCGGAGAGATCGACGGTGAGGCGGGCGCCGTGACCGACGGGTTCGGTGGGCGAAATCGTTCGTTCCTCCGGGCAAGCGCCGGTGTCCAGCGGGTTTCCGCCCTCCTATACGCCGTCGCGGCAATGCCGATCCATGCCGGGGCCGTCTGCCGGCCACGCCCTCCGGGCGGGCGGATCACATCGGCTCGGGCAGGCGGTCGCTTTGAGCGAGGTTCGAGAAGCGGGTGATGTTGGCGTCGAACTGCAACTCGACCGTGCCGGTGGGGCCGTGGCGCTGCTTGCCGATGATCACCTCGGCCTTGCCGTGGACGCGCTGCATCTCGGCTTCCCAGGCGAAGAACTCCTCCGTGCCCTCGCGCGGCTTCTTGTTTCCGACGTAGTACTCCTCGCGGAACACGAACATCACCACGTCGGCGTCCTGCTCGATCGAGCCCGATTCGCGCAGGTCCGAGAGCTGCGGGCGCTTGTCGTCGCGGTTCTCCACCTGACGGGAGAGCTGCGAGAGCGCGATGATCGGCACCGAGAGTTCCTTGGCGAGCGCCTTCATGCCGGTGGTGATCTCGGTCATCTCCTGCACGCGGTTGTCGCCCTTCTTGGACGAGCCCGAGAGGAGCTGCAGGTAGTCCACGATCAGGAGGTCGAGGCCCTTCTGGCGCTTCAGGCGGCGCGCGCGGGCGGCGAGCTGCGCGATCGAGATACCGCCGGTCTGGTCGATGTAGAACGGGATCGTCTGCATGTCCCGGGCGGCGTCGGTGATCTTGTAGAAGTCCTCCGGCCGGATGTCGCCGCGGCGGATCTTGTAGGAGGGCACGCCGGACTGCTCGGCGATGATGCGGGTCGCCAATTGCTCGGCCGACATCTCGAGCGAGAAGAACCCGACGATGCCGCCGTTGACGGTCTTGGTGACGCCGTCC
Organism: Methylobacterium gregans; assembly: GCF_022179245.1. Classification (GTDB taxonomy): domain Bacteria; phylum Pseudomonadota; class Alphaproteobacteria; order Rhizobiales; family Beijerinckiaceae; genus Methylobacterium; species Methylobacterium gregans. Next base: position 40,595 of record NZ_BPQM01000030.1, on the reverse strand, counting down.
TGCCCCTTCTCGCCCTGGTAGGCCTTGGCGATGTTGAAGGCGATGTTGGTCACCAGCGAGGTCTTGCCCATGGCCGGGCGCCCCGCGAGGATGATGAGGTCCGACGGCTGCAGGCCGCCCATCTTGGCGTCGAGGTCGGAGAGCCCCGTGGCGATGCCGGAGAGCTTGCCCTCGCGCTGGTAGGCCTTGGCCGCCATGTCGATGGCGGCGGTCAATGCGTCCGAGAACTTCTGGAAGCCGCCGTCGTACTTGCCGGCCTCGGCCAGCTCGTAGAGCCGGCGCTCGGTCAGCTCGATCTGCTCGCGGGGCGCCTGCTCGACCGGGGCCTCGTAGGCGCCGTTGACCAGATCCTCGCCGATGTTGATCAGCCGGCGCCGGATGGCGAGGTCGTAGATGGTGCGGCCGTACTCGCCCGCGTTGATGACCGTGGTCGCGTCCGCCGCCAGGCGCGCGAGGTACTGCATCACCGTCTGGCCGCCGAAATCGGCGTCGCCGAGATACGTCTTCATGGTGATGGGTGTGGCGAGCTTGCCCGCCTTGATCAGCGACACCGCGACCGTGAAGATCTGCTGGTGCGCCTCCTCCATGAAGTGCTCAGGGAGCAGGAAGTCCGAGACGCGGTAATAGGCGTCGTTGTTGACCAGCATCGCGCCGAGCAGGGCCTGCTCCGCGTCGATGTTGTGGGGCTGGACCCGGTACTCGGTCGGCACCGCCTCGAGCTTGGCCGTCAGGGCGTTGGGCAGGGCCATCGGCAGGTCGCTCCTCCGGCGCGTCCCACCGCGGGCCGCGCGACCGTCACTTCGCGCGGACCATGCACCGGTATGGTTGACCGATGCTTGCCGCGCCGTCCGCGCGCCGCGGGTGCGACACGAAGAACGCCCGCCGCTCGGGGGAGCGGCGGGCGTCCATGTTTGGAACAAATGTGGAACCGGTCAACCCTCGGGGACGATCGTCCCCGTTGTCCACCGGTCTCTCGGCTCAGCCGCGGTCGTCGGCGCCCTCGCCGGCATCGGCCAGCGCCGCGCCGACCTCGAGGCCGAGGTCGTCGAGGTTGAACGCCTCGCGCTCGGTGACCGACTCACCGCGGGCCTGACGCTCGGCCTCCTCGGGGCTGCGGGCGATGTTGACGGTCACCTTCACCTCGACCTCGGGGTGAAGGACGACCGGCACGGTGTGCAGGCCCAGCGTCTTGATCGGCTGGTTCAGGGTGAACTGGCCGCGCTCGACGGTGAAGCCATCCTTCGAGACGACCTCGGCGAGGTCGCGGGTGGAGACCGAGCCGTAGAGCACGCCGGTCTCGCCCGACTGGCGGATCAGGATGAAGTTCTGGCCGTCGAGCTTCTCGGCGACGGCCTCAGCGTCCTTCTTGCGGTCGAGGTTGCGCGCCTCGAGCTGGGCGCGCTGGTCCTCGAAGCGCTTCTTGTTGGCCTCGGTGGCGCGCAGAGCCTTGCCGCGGGCGAGGAGGAAGTTGCGGGCAAAGCCCGGGCGGACGTTCACGGTCTCGCCCATCTGGCCGAGCTTGGCCACGCGCTCGAGGAGGATGACTTCCATGGTTCTGTTCCTTTCAGGGAGTGTTTGAACGGATCTCAGGTCGCCGGGCCGCCCCGGGGGCGGCGGCGGTCGAGGGCGGTATCGGCGAGGCCGAACAGGGTCAGCGCGACGAGGGCGATGCCTTGCGTCACGAAGAGGATGAGGTAGAGGCCGAAGAGCAGCGCCCCGCGGCCCGGACGGCCGCGGCTGCGGTCGTGGAAGGCGGCGAGCCCCTGGAGCGCGAAGACCGCGCAGAGCGCGCCGACCAGCGCCGTGCCGAACACGCCGAGATAGCCCGGCGCCAGAGTGAGCACGACGGCGACGGCGAGCAGGCCGAGCATGCCCCGCGGCATGATGGTGGAGGGGATGTCCGGCCACGGCCGCAGCAGGCGGCCGGAGAGGCGCACGATGCGGGCGGAGGCCCAGAGATAGAAGACGAGGAGCAGGGCGAGGCCCGTGGCGGCGATGCCGGGCAGCAGGCGTCCCATCGCCTCGGCAAGCTCCGCCTGCAACTCGGCCTGGGCCTTCACCTTCGGGTCGGCGGATTCGGCCGGCGCCTCGGGGCCGCGCTCGGCCGCCTGCTCGCCGTCCTGTTCGGCACGCGGCACGGGGGCGGGCGCCGGGGCCCCGCGCATCTGCACCCGGATCAGGTTGCCGGCGAGCTGACGCATCTGCGTCTCGTAGGCCTCGTAGCTCGACGAGGAGAGCAGCGCGATGGCGACGACCGCGGCGCCCGCGGTGGTGCCGACCCAGCCGAGCAGGCGCCCGGTCGGGTACCATTCCGTGGTGCCGGTTGCGCCGGTGCCGTCCGGGTTCTGGCGGCCGAGGAGCGTCAGGTAGGCGAGCCACCACGCGGGCAGGGCGAGGTAGGCGGCGAAGCCGAGGCCGAGCGAGGGCGAGACCGCGAGCGCTAGCGCGAGGCTGCCGGTGACGGCGGCGGCGAGCGCGGCGCGGTGGCTCCAGCCGAGGCCGACGATCAGGATGGGGAGCGGCGAGACGAGGTTCAGCACGAAGGCGAGCAGCGTTCCTTTCAGGAGAACGCCGAACAGGAGGGCCGAGACGAGGCCCGCGCCGATGCCGATGCCGAGATACTGGGTCATGGGTTCCGCTGTCCCGCCGGTCTGGGACGACCGGGGTTAGAGGCGCTGTGCGCCCCAACGATGACGGCGACCGGTGAGAGGCGTCGTCTTCTGCTGATGTGGAGGCCGGCCCGGGCAGCCCGGACCGGCAGCCTGACGGCCTACTTGATGACGTAGGGCAGCAGGCCGAGGAAGCGCGAGCGCTTGATGGCCTGGGCCAGCTCGCGCTGCTTCTTGGCGGAGACCGCGGTGATGCGGCTCGGCACGATCTTGCCGCGCTCCGATACGTAGCGCGACAGGAGCTTCACGTCCTTGTAGTCGATCTTCGGCGCGTTCGCGCCGGAGAACGGGCAGGTCTTGCGACGACGGAAGAACGGACGACGGCCACCGCCGCCACCAGCACCGAAGGCCATGACTTAGTTCTCCCCGCCGAAGTTGCGCTCGGGACGCTCGCCCCGCTCGGGACGGTCCCCACGATCGCCGCGGTCGCCGCCGAAGCCGCCACCGAAGCCCTCGTCGTCGCGGCGACGGCCGCGCTCGCGGTCGCGACGGTCGTCGCGGTCGCGCTTCTGCATCATCGCGGAGGGCTCCTGCTCCAGCTCCTCGACGCGGATCGTCATGAAGCGCAGGATGTCTTCCGAGATCTGCATCTGGCGCTCCATCTCGGCGATCGCGGCCGGGGGGGCGTCGATGTTGAGGAGCGCGAAGTGCGCCTTGCGGTTCTTCTTGATGCGGTAGGCGAGGGACTTGACGCCCCACATCTCGATCTTCTCGAGACGGCCGCCGTTCTGCTCGATCACACCCTTGTAGGTGTCGATCATGGTCTCGACCTGCTGGGACGTCACGTCCTGGCGGGCGAGGAGCACGTGCTCGTAGAGAGGCATTTCGGGCCTTTCATCGTGGATGAGGCCCGGGACGCGCGGATTGAGCGGGAGCCGGGCCGGTTCGTTCACGCTTGCCCGGCGCCAAGCCCTTCGAGCCGTGATGATGGCCCGAGCGGTTGATCGAAGGCGGAGACACCGGACGACGGATCCGAGGATCCTGTGCCGACGAGCGGCACCGTCCGTTCAGCCCCCGGCCGGAGCGAACGCGAGGGCCGGCGCATAGGGGGTTTTTTCAGGTTTGGCAAGAGGGCGGGCGGCTGGGCGGACGGCGCCCCAGGCGCGCTCAGGCCTTGTCCAGTTCCGCGGCGATGGCCGAGATCACCCGCGGGTCGTTCGGCTCGACCGGGGTGGCGAAGGCGCCGGCCAGAGTGCCGTTCCGGGCGATCAGGTACTTGTGGAAGTTCCAGCGCGGGGTCTCGCCCGGCCGCTCGGCGGCCGCCCAGGCGTAGAAGGGGTGGGCGTTCGGCATCTTCACCCGGGTCTTGGCGGTGAGCGGGAAGGTGACGCCGTGGTTCTTCCGCGCGGCCTCGGCGATCGCCGCCCCGTCGAGGGGCTCCTGGTTGCCGAAATCGGGGGAGGGGACGCCGATGACCGCGAGGCCGCGATCCTGGAACCGGGTCCACAGGGTCTGGAGGCCCGAGAGCTGACCGGCGAAGCCGCAGGCGGTCGCGGTGTTGACCACGAGGATCGGGCGGCCCTTGTACCCGGCGAGCGGCAACGCGCCGCCCTCCGGCTTCTCGAAGGTGAACTCGGTGGCCCGGCCATCGGCCGCGCGGGCGGGGCAGGCCAGCGCGGCGCCGAACAGAACGAGGGCCTCGCGACGCAGCAGGGTCATGACGTCCTCCTCCAGAGAAAGCTTCGAAGCCTGTTTTGTAGCGCGATCGACCAACCGGTCTACAGGAGGGATGTCCTTCGCCGCCGGCGGATCTAACTTGGATCAAGTCCAGACCGCGCCCGGAGGATCCGATGCCGCCCACCTACGTCACCGCCTCCGGCATGCCGCGCTACAACGGCATCGCCCAGGCCCTGCACTGGCTGACCGCGCTTCTCGTCGCCGCGGTGCTGCCGCTCGCCTGGGTGGCGACGAGCCTGGCCCGGGACGCGCCGGCCAAGGGCGACCTGTTCGTGCTGCACAAGTCGGTGGGACTGACGCTCTTCGCTCTCGTGGTCCTGCGCATCGTCTGGCGCATCCTCCACCCGGCGCCGCCCGAGCCCAGAATGCCGGCCGCGCTCGCGGTGCTCGGGCGGATTAACCACTGGCTCCTCTACGCGGTCTTCCTGATCATGCCGGTGAGCGGCTACCTGCTCAGCGCGCTGGCGGGCCGCGCGACGCCGTATTTCTGGCTGTTCACCGTGCCGGGCCTGCCGAAGGACGAGGGGCTGCAGAAGATCTTCCACTCGGTCCACCTCGTCGGGCAATGGGCGGTCTACCTCCTGGTCGGCCTGCACATCCTGGCGACCGTCTGGCACGTCGCGATCCGCCGCGACGGCCTGCACGAGCGCATGATGCCGGTGCAGGATCAGGTCGGCTAGGGCGGGTGACCGGGGCGGATCTCAGCCGTTCTGCCGGTAGCCCCTCCGCCGTCATTCCGGGGCGCCGCTTCGCGGCCCCGGGCTGACGCCGTGACGATGGCATGGAAGGGATCAGCCGCGTTCTACGGCTCGACGCGGCGCAGGATGAAGGTGGTGCCGGTCTCCGGGTCGCGCCGCCAGGCGCCCTCGCCGGTCGGCACCAGACCGACCGTGTGGCCGCGCCGGGCCTTCAGCGTCAGTCGGCCGGCACCGAAGCTCCAGGTGGCGGGTCCGAACACCTCGACCCCGCTGTCCCGGCAGCCCGGCAGCAACGTCACGTTCCCGCCGCTGGCGAGTTCGAGACGGCAGACGTCGCGGTCGCGGTAGCGGTCGAGCGCGTAGAGGCCGGGTGCGGGCTCGCCCCCCGCCGGAGCGGGAATCGCGGCCGCGGCCGCCTGCCCGGCGGAGGGCTGTCCGGCTGATGGCGGAGCGGCCTCCGGGGGCGTCGCGGCCGAGGGCTGGGATGTGTCCGGCGCGGGCGGGCGCATCGCCGCGATGTCGAGGGGCACGAAGCTGTAGACCTCGCCGCTCTCGGCCTTCGCGCCGTAGCTGCCGCGGTCGGGCCGCGCCGTGAAGATCAGGAGCGGGCGCACGTCCTTGTCGACGAGGCGCACGCCGCCCTCGGTGTAGAGCCAGCCGACCATCGTGGCGGTGATCGGCAGCGCCCGGCGGCAGCCCGCCGGGAAAGCGAGCTTGCGGCCCACCGGCCCGTTGTCGATGCCGAGCGTCATCACGCAGCGCCGGTTGGTCCCGTCGCGCGAGAGATCCCAGGTGCCCGGCACGCCGGTGAAGCGGTCGGGCAGGCGATCGGCGGGCGGCGTCGCGGCCGGCACCGCCTCCGGCGCGGACGGAGGCACGTCCGGTGGAGCGGACGGCATCAGGGGCGGCAGCTGTGGCGGCTGCGCGGGGATTGCCTCCTGCGCCGCTGCGCCGCCGAGGCCGAAGGTGCCGGCAAGCGCGATGAGGAGGATCCGTCTCACGCCCCGGCTTTCCCGGATGTCCCGGCGACGGCCCGCCAGGGCGTCTCGGCCACCGGCGTCAGGGGCCCGCGGCCCTCGAACCACGAGAGCAGGTTGTCGACCACGAGCTGGCCCATCGCCGCCCGGGTGTGGTGCGAGGCCGAGCCGACATGCGGCAGCAGCACCGCGTTGTCGAGGCCGATGAGCTCCGCCGGCACGTGCGGCTCCTTCGCGAAGACGTCGAGCCCGGCCGCCTGGATGGTGCCCTCCCGCAGCGCTGCTGCCAGCGCCGCCTCGTCCACGAGGCTGCCGCGGGCGACGTTGATCAGAACGCCCTCCGGCCCCAGCGCCCGCAGCACGGCGGCGTCGATGAGGCCGGCGGTCTCCGGGCCGCCCGGCGCCACCACGATCAGCACGTGCACCGCCTCGGCGAGGCCCAGCAGGGTCGGGTGGTAGGCGTAAGGAACGTCCGCCTGCCGGGAGCGCCCGTGATAGGCGATCGCGACCCCGAACCCTTCGAGCCGGCGCGCGATGGCCTGCCCGATCCGACCGAGGCCCAGGATGCCGATCCGGCGCCCGCGCAAGGAGGGCGAGAGCGGGAACGGCGCCTCGGGCCAGCGCCCGGCCCTCAGGTAGCGCTCCGCCTGCGGGATCCGGCGGAGCGTCGCCAGCAGCAGGCCGAGCGTCAGGTCGGCCACCTCGTCGGTGAGCACGTCCGGGGTGTTGGTGACGACGATGCCCCGCGCGGCGGCTGCCCGGGCATCGACCGTGTCGTAGCCGACGCCGAAATTGGCGATGATCTCCAGATTCGGCAGCCGGTCCATCAGGGCGGCGTCGACCGGCGTCTGCGCGCCGACCGCGAGGCCGCGGATGCGGGGCGCGACCTCGGCGAGGAGCGCCTCCGGGTCGGCGGCGGTGTCGAGCCGGTGCAGGGTGTGGCGGGCACCGAGGCCCTCCGCCACGACCGTGTGCATCGGCCGGAGCATCAGGATCTCGGGCGGGGCGGGCTCGCTCACGGTTCGGACTCCGGCCGGCGCGCGGGGCACGCCTCTCCCGTCCCACATACCGCATCCGACCGCGTTGTCGTGGCCCGCCGGAGCACCCGTGCGACAGAAGCCGGCCAGCCATCTCGCGGCAGCGGCGCGGGACCTCTTCCGATTCCTGCCTTAGACCCCTACTAAGGGAGGTTCCAAGCCGGGTGCATCGGGTGCCCCGGATGGTCTCCACAGCGAATACTCAAGCCATGGCAAGCCCGCGCACGCTCTACGACAAGATCTGGGACGACCACGTCGTCGATGTTCAGCCGGACGGCACCAGCCTCCTCTACATCGACCGCCACCTCGTACACGAGGTGACGAGCCCCCAGGCGTTCGAGGGCCTACGCGTCGCCGGCCGCAAGGTGCGCCACCCCGAGAAGACGCTCGCGGTCGTGGACCACAACGTCCAGACCTCCGACCGCAGGGCGGGAATCGAGGATCCGGAGAGCCGCACGCAGCTCGAGGCCTTGGCCGAGAACGTGCGCGACTTCGGCATCGAGTTCTACGACGCGCTGGATCGCCGCCAGGGCATCGTCCACATCATCGGGCCGGAGCAGGGCTTCACGCTGCCCGGTCAGACGATCGTCTGCGGCGACTCGCACACCTCGACGCACGGCGCCTTCGGGGCGCTGGCGCACGGCATCGGTACCTCGGAGGTCGAGCACGTGCTCGCCACCCAGACGCTGGTGCAGAAGAAGGCCAAGAACATGCGGGTCACCGTCGACGGCACCCTGCCGCCGGGGGTCACCGCGAAGGACATCATCCTGGCGATCATCGGCGAGATCGGCACGGCGGGCGGCACCGGCCACGTGCTCGAATATGCCGGCGAAGCCATCCGCGCGCTCTCGATGGAGGGCCGGATGACGATCTGCAACATGTCGGTCGAGGGCGGTGCCCGCGCCGGCATGGTGGCGCCCGACGAGACCACCTTCGCGTACGTGAAGGGCCGGCCGAAGGCGCCGCAGGGCGCGGCCTTCGACGCGGCACGCCGCTACTGGGAGAGCCTTGTCACGGACGAGGGTGCCCATTTCGACCGCGAGGTCCGGCTCGATGCGGCCAACCTCCCCCCGATCGTCAGCTGGGGCACGAGCCCCGAGGACGTGATCTCGGTCCAGGGCCTCGTGCCGGATCCGGCCGCGATCACCGACGAGAACAAGCGGCAGTCGAAGGAGAAGGCGCTGGCCTATATGGGCCTGACGCCGGGCACGCGGATCACCGACATCACCCTCGACCGGGTCTTCATCGGCTCCTGCACCAACGGGCGCATCGAGGACCTGCGCGAGGTCGCCCGCGTTGTCGGCGACCGCAAGGTGCACCAGAGCGTCTCGGCGATGATCGTGCCGGGCTCCGGCCTCGTGAAGGCGCAGGCCGAGGCCGAGGGTCTCGACAAGATCCTGAAGGCCGCGGGCTTCGACTGGCGCGAGCCGGGCTGCTCGATGTGCCTGGGCATGAACCCGGACAAGCTGCGTCCGGGCGAGCGCTGCGCCTCGACCTCGAACCGCAACTTCGAGGGCCGCCAGGGCCCGCGCGGGCGCACGCACCTCGTCTCCCCGGCGATGGCCGCCGCCGCGGCGGTGGCCGGCCGCTTCGTCGACATCCGCGAGTGGCCGCAGGGCTGACCGCCCGCTCCCGACGTCTGCCGAAGCCCGCTCCGGTTTACCGGGGCGGGCTTTTTTCATCGACGCCCTGGACAGGCTCCCAGACAAAGCGCGGGTCCCCTCTCCCATAGGGAGAGGGAGTGCGATTCAGTGCCCAGCCCCGGCTGGTGCTGCTCCGCGTGGTCGGCGGATCAGCGGGGTGCCGCAGGCCATCGCCAGGAAGAGTACGGTGAGGACGAGGAACACGTCCTCGAAGCTCATCACCAGCCCCTGGATCCGCACCGTGTTGGTGATGGCCTTGAGCGCCATGCCGTTGGCGTCGCCACCCAGCACCTCGAACTGGCGGCGCATCGCGTCGAGGCGCTCCAGAGCGGCCGTGTTCGCCCAGGTGAAGCGCTCGTGCAGCCGCGCGAGATGGAGGTCCCAGCGGGCATTCAGCACCGTGTTGATCAGCGCCAGCCCCACCGCGCCGCCGAGGTTGCGCGTGAGGTTGAACAGGCCCGAAGCGTTCTTCATCCGCTCCGGCGGCAGGGTGCCGAGCGCGATGTTGTTGATCGGGATCATGCAGAGCATCAGCGAGCAGCCGCGCAGCACCTGCGGCAGCAGCAGCTCCCAGAAGTCCCAATCCTTCGTCAGCCCGGTGACAATCCAGGTGCCGACCGCGAAGCCGGAAAACCCCATCGCCATCATCACCCGCGGGTCGAGCTTAGCCGACAGCTTGCCGGCGATCGGGGCGGTCGCGAACATGCAGAGGCCTGAGACGAACATGGTCTCGCCGATCTGCAGCGCCGAGTAGCCGCGCACGCGCGCGAGATAGACCGGGTAGAGGTAGGTCAGCCCGTAGAGGCCGATGCCCATCACGAAGCTGAAGACGCAGCCGCCCGCGAAGTTGCGGTCCGAGAAGGCGCGCAGGTCCACGATCGGCTGGCGCGCCGTGAAGACGCGCCAGAAGAACAGCAGGCCCGAGACGGTGCAGACGAGCGCGCAGACGAAGACCGCCTCGTCCTGCAGCCAGTCGTGGTTCGGGCCTTCCTCGAGCACGTATTCGAGGCAGCCGAGGAAGCCCGCCATGAAGGCGAGGCCGGCCCAGTCGAAGGACTTCAGGAGATCGAGGTTCGGCCGGTCGAAATCGACGAGGAACCAGGTCGAGACCGTGACGAAGATGCCCGGCACGATGTTGATCAGGAACAGCCAGTGCCAGGAGAACAGGTCGGTGAGGTAGCCGCCGACCGTCGGACCGATGGTCGGCGCAAGCGTCGCCACGAGGCCGATCATCGGCGAGACGATCGTGCGCTTCGAGGGCGGGAAGATCGTGAAGGCGGAGGCGAACACGGTCGGGATCATGCCGCCGCCGATGAACCCCTGCGCGGCGCGCCAGACGATCATCTCGCCGATCGACGAGGAAGTCGCGCACATCAGGCTCATCAGCGTGAAGCCGCCGGCCGAGATCGAGAACATCCAGCGCGTCGAGAGCACCCGCGAGAGCGTGCCCGAGAGCGGGATCGAGATGACCTCGGCGATGAGGTAGCTCGTCTGCACCCAGGGGATCTCGTCGCCAGAGGCCGAGAGGCCGGCCTGGATCTCGTTCAGGGAGGCCGAGACGATCTGGATGTCCAGGATCGCCATGAACATGCCGAAGACCATGCAGACGAACGCCACCATGCGGCGGCGGTCGAGCGGCGGGTCGGCCGGGACGGATCCGGCTGCGGCGGTGGCGGCCATGGCGTCGGCCTCAGCGCCGGGCGGCGAGCGTCTGGACCGGCGCGTCGGCGCCGTCGCGGGTGTCGACCTTCACCACCACCGAGAGGCCGGGGCGCAGCAGGCCCTCGCGGGCAACGTCCTCGGGGACGTGGACGCGCACCGGCAGGCGCTGCACGATCTTGGTGAAGTTGCCGGTCGCGTTGTCGGGCGGCAGCAGGCTGAAGACCGATCCGGAGGCCGGAGAGAGCGATTCCACCGTGCCGACGATGTCGCGATCCGGATAGGCGTCCACGTGGATGTGGACCTCCTGGCCGGGGCGGACGCGCACGAGCTGGGTCTCCTTGAAGTTCGCGTCCACCCGCACGCTCTGGAGCGGCACCAGGGCGGCGACCCGCGAGCCCGGCGACACGTAGGCGCCGGCCTCGACCGCCTTGTTGCCGACAACCCCGTCGAAGGGCGCGCGGATCACCGCGAAATCGAGGTCGCGCCGCGCCCGGTCAACGGCCGTGCGCAGCTCCGCCGCGAGGCTCTCCGCCTCACGGGTCTGGGCCTGCAGCACCGCGACGTTGGCGCGCGCCGCCGCCAGCGCCGCCTCGGCCGACTTCACGGCGGCCTCCGTGCGGTCGCGGTCGGCCTTCGCTTGGTCGAGGCGGGATTTGGCGACGTAATCCGCCTGCATCTGCGTGGCGCGGGCGTAGTCGGCGCCCGCCCGCACGGCGTCGGCCTTGGCGGCATCGATCTGGGCGGCGCTCTGCAGCACCTGCGCCTGCGCCGCCTCGGCCTGCCGGCCGATGCGCTGGATCGTGCTCTCCTGGGTGGCGAGCTTGTCTTGCGCCGCCTTCAGGGCGAGCCGGTAGTCGCCGTCGTCGAGCCGGGCGATCACCGCGCCCGCCTTCACGGCCTGCCCGTTCACCACCGGCACCGCCGCGAGATAGCCCGGGACCTTGGCGGCGAGCACCGAGATGTCCGCCTGGACGTAGGCGTCGTCCGTGCTCACGAAGAAGCGCCCAACCGTCCACCATTGCCAGCCCGCGTAGCCGCCCCCGCCGAGCGCGGCGCAGAGCAGCAGGGCCAGAACAACGCGGCGCAGCGGGCGGCGGGGCTTCGCGGCGGGCGACGCCGGCAGGACGTGAGCGCGCGACGCGGCGCGTGCTCCGCCGCTCTCCTCCGGCTCGGAGACCTCGACGGCGCTGTCCGACCGGTCGGCATCCTCGCGCAGCGACATGTCGCTCATCCTCGATACTGTTGACCGAACCGTTCGGTCATTATCCGGGCCGAGTTGACGGAGACCGGATCGAGGCAGTACGTATCACTGACTGAACGGTTCGGTCAATCTGAGCGGTGGCGATGACGGGCGCGGCGACACTGACGCGGGGGCAGGGCACCCAGCCGGGGCCATCCTCGGGCGAGGGCGAGAAGCGCCGCCAGATCCTTGAAGGCGCGCGGCAGGTCTTCATGGCCTCGGGCTTCGACGGCGCCAGCATGGGCGAGATCGCGAAGGCCGCCGGCGTCTCGAAGGGCACGCTCTACGTCTACTTCGATAGCAAGGAGGCGCTGTTCGAGGCCCTGACGGTCGAGGAGAAGGAAGGGCTCGCCGAGAACCTGTTCCGTCTCGACGAGGCGGACCCGGACGTGCGCGCCGTGCTGACACGGCTGGGTGCCAGCTACCTCGCGATGATGGCGCGGCCGGAGCATGTCTCGATCATCCGCATGGTGATCGGCGCCTGCGAGAAGTTCCCCCGTTTCGGGCAGGCCTTCTACGAGGCCGGGCCGGCCTGCGGCGTCGGGCGGCTCAAAGCCTATCTCGACGCGCAGGTGACGGCCGGACGGTTGCGGGCCTGCGATACGGAGCTCGCCGCCAAGCACTTCCTGCAACTCTGCCAGGCCGGGATGCTGACGCGCCTCCTGTTCAACGCGGGCGCGGCGCCGACCGACGACGAGATCCGCCACCGGGTCACGGAGGCGGTGCGGGTGTTCCACGCGGGGTACGGGCCGGAGGTGTGAGGCCGCCGGATCAGCCCGCCGCGCGCAGCCGCGGCAACGCTTCCGCCGACCAGGCCCGCGCCTCGGCGTCGATGGCGAGGGCCTCGTCCACGTCCGCGGGGGCGCTGCGGTGGATGCCGGCAAAATGCGTGCAGGTCCGCTCGACCAGATCGGCGATGCCGTAGAACGGGATCTCGCCGCGGATGAAGGCCGCCACCGCGATCTCGTTGGCCGCGTTCATCACGGTCGGGGCCGCGCCGCCGTCACGGAGCGCCGCGCGGGCGATGCGCAGACAGGGGAAGCGCTCCTCGTCCACCGGCTCGAAGGTCAGGCTGCCCGCCGCCGCGAGGTCGAGGGGCCGGCCACGCGCGATGGTCAGGCGCTCGCCCAGCCCCAGGCAGTGGGCGATCGGCACGCGCATGTCGGGCATGGCCAGGCCCGCCGTCACCGCGCCGTCGAGCCAGTAGACGAGCCCGTGCACGATCGATTGCGGGTGCACGATCGCGTCGAGCCGGTCGTGGCCGAGGCCGAACAGGTGGTGCGCCTCGATCAGCTCCAGCCCCTTGTTCATCAGGGAGGCCGAATCGATGTTGATCTTCATGCCCATCGACCAGGTCGGGTGGGCGGCGGCCTCGGCCGCGGAGGCCGCCGCGATGCGCTCGCGGTTCCAGGTGCGGAACGGGCCGCCCGACGCCGTGATCGTCATCTTGGCGACGTCCGAGACCGGGCCGTGGCCGAGCGCCTGAGCGAGCGCGTTGTGCTCGGAATCAACCGGCAGCAGGGTCGCGCCGTAGCGCTTGGCGTCGCGCATGAAGGCCTCGCCCGCGCAGACGAGGCTTTCCTTGTTGGCGAGCGCCACGGTGCGGCCGAGGCGGAGCGCCGCGTGGGTGGGCTTGAGGCCGGCCGCCCCGCTCACCGCCGCCACCACGATGTCGGCGTCGCGGGCAACCGCCTCCATGACCGCGTTCTCGCCCGCCCCGTTCGGGATGCCGGAACCGCTGAGCGCCTCGGCGAGCGCCGGGCCGGCCGCCGCGTCGGCGAGCGCGGCGAACTCCGCCTTCATCGCGCGGGCGAGCTTGGCGAGCGCGGCCGCGTCGCGCCCGCCCACCACCGCGCCGACCCGGAAGCGATCGGCGTGCTGGGCGAGGAGGTCGGTGGTCGAGCGGCCGATCGAGCCGGTCGCGCCGAGCACGGAGACGGTGAGAGCCACGGAAGAAAACTCCTTCAGGCGGCGAGGCGCCGCGCGACCAGGAACAGGCCGGCGAGCAGCGCCACCGCGAAAAATCCGTCGAGGCGGTCCATCACGCCGCCGTGGCCGGGGATCGACCGGCCCGAATCCTTGACCCCGTAATGCCGCTTCAGGGCGGATTCGAGGAGATCGCCCGCCTGGCTCAGCACCGAGGACACGGCGCTGACCAGCGCCACCAGGGCGAGGTTGGTCTCGGCCAGCGGGCTCCAGCCCTGCTGGCGGGCGAGCATGACGAGGGCCGTGCCGGCGACGACCGCGCCCACGAGGCCGCCGATCGCGCCCGACCACGTCTTCTTCGGCGAGACCGCGGGCATCAGCTTCGGGCCGCCGAAGGTGCGGCCGGTGAAGTAGGCCACGATGTCGGTCGACCAGACCACCGCGAACATCCAGGCGGGGCCGAGGATGCCGATCTCCGGCGCGTCGCGCAAAGCGGGCGGCACCAGGGCGATCACGGCCCCGCCGAGCAGGGCTCCGAGGGCTCGGAGCCGGCCCGGGTTGTCGTGCGGGAGGGCGAGGCAGACCGCCGCGCCACCGGCGAGGATCGTGAGGCCGACCCAGACGGGAACCTCCCGCTCCAGGCAGATCGTGAGCGCGGCGAGCGTGACCGCGGTGACGCCGAGGAGGGCGCGACGCGGCAGCGTGCGGCTCATGCCGATCCACTCGCCCGCGCCGACGATCGCGGCCGCGAGCCAGATGCCGGCGAAGGCCCAGCCGCCCAGAACCAGTCCCGAAACGACGAGCGCGGCCAGCACGCATCCTGAGAGGACGCGCAGACCCAGTTCCCGGCTGCCGAAGGCCTTCCGCGGCGGTGCCGCTTCTCCCGCCATCACGCGCGGTCCCGACGCGTCTCGCGTCAGACCTGCATGATCTCCTTCTCCTTGGAGGCCAGCACGCCATCGATCTCGGCGATGAATTGGTCGGTCGCCTTCTGCACGTCGCCGGCTTGGCGCTTCTCGTCGTCCTCCGAGATGGCGCTGTCCTTCAGGAGCTTCTTGAGGTGGTCGAGCCCGTCGCGGCGCACGTGGCGCACGGCGACGCGCGACTCTTCGGCGTACTTGTGGGCGACCTTCACCATCTCCTTGCGGCGCTGCTCGTTCATCTCGGGGATGCGGAGCCGGATGGTCTGCCCTTCCGTCTGCGGGTTGAGGCCGAGATCGGACTCGCGGATCGCCTTCTCGACAGCGGTGACCATGCTGCGGTCCCAGACCGAGATGGAGAGCAGGCGCGGCTCCGGCACGCTCACCGTCGCGACCTGGGCCATCGGCATCATCGAGCCGTAGGCGTCCACCTGGATCGGGTCGAGCAGGCTCGGGGTGGCGCGGCCGGTGCGCAGCGACCCCAGATCCTTCGAGAGCGAGGCCACCGCGCCCTGCATGCGGCGCTTGATGTCGTTGAGGTCGAAGTCCGGTGTGGCCATCTCGTCAAATCCCGACGCGTTCGCGGAAGGTAAGGGCCCGGGCCGCGCGGGCCCGGATGTTCGGCGCCTCAATGAACGAAAACCGGAGCGCCCGCAAACGGATCGGGCGGATTTCGCCCCGGCTTACGGCACCACGTGCGTGCAGGGCGCGCCGCCGGTCAGGATCGCGGTGATCGAGCTCGGCGCGTGGACCGAGCCGACCACGATCGAGAGCCGGCTCTCGCGGGCCAGCGCGAAGGCGGCGGTGTCCATCACCTTGAGGTCGCGGGCGATCGCCTCGTCGTGGGTGATGCGGTCGTAGCGCGTTGCGTCCGGGTTGGTCTTCGGATCGGCCGAGTAGACGCCGTCCACCTGGGTCGCCTTCAGCACGGCCTCGCAGCGCAGCTCGGCTGCACGCAGCACGGCCGCCGTGTCGGTGGTGAAGTACGGGTTGCCGGTGCCGCCGGCCAGCACCACGACCTGCCCCTTGTCGAGGTGGTGGAGCGCGGGCTGGCGCGCGAAGGTCTCGCAGATCGTCGGCATCGAGACCGCCGACATGGTCCGCGCCTGGACACCCGCGGCGTTCAGCGCGGTCTCAAGCGCCAGCGAGTTCATCACGGTCGCCATCATGCCGAGCGAGTCGCCCGTCGCCCGGTCGATGAAGCCGGCCTGCGAGATGCGCGCGCCGCGGATCATGTTGCCGCCGCCGACCACCAGGGCAACCTGGATGCCGGTCGCGATCGTGCGGGCGATGTCCTCGGCCAGTCCTGCCAGCGTCGGCGGGTGGAGCCAGTAGCCGTCCGGTGCGGCGAGCGCCTCGCCGGAGAGCTTCACCAGGACACGGCGAAAGGGCGTTTCCGGCATATAGACTCCTCCGCCGGAGCGCGGCCGGCCTGCTCTCGAACCGAGGGGCTTCTACGCGAACCGGCCCGGCGGCGTCGAGGGTTGCCGGGCTGGTTCAGGCGCGGCTCGTCGCCGAGGCCGATCCGTTCGGCAATCGTACAGCTTGGCCGGACTAGGGAGGGAATGAAGCCGGCAGCGGCGGGCGCCCTGCGACCCGCGGCCGACGGCGCGATCCAGGGCCACGCGGCCGGGTATCCCGGTGCGGCGGTCCATCCGACCGGAGCCGTTCGTGTCGCCCACCGCTCTTCCGACCGCCGCCTCGCAGGCTCTCGTCCCCGCCGCCGGCCCCGACGTCGTGATCGCGATCCCCGTGCGCAACGAGGCCGAGCGCATCGCGGCCTGCCTGCGGGCGATCGGAGCGCAGACCGGGCTCGCCCCGGGTCGGCTCGGGCTGGTGCTGTTCCTCAACAACTGCACGGACGGCACGGAGGCCATCGTCGCCGACCTGCAGGCCACCCTGCCCATGCCCGTGCGGGTGATCACCGCGACCTACGACCGGGCCCATGCGGGCTGGGCGCGCCGCGCCGCCATGGACGCGGCCGCCGCCTGGATCGAGGCGGGACCCGGGACCGGCACCATCCTGACCTCGGACGCCGACAGCCGGGTGCCGCCGGACTGGGTCGCCCGCAACCTCGCGGCGCTCGACGCCGGCGCCGATGCGGTCGCCGGTCGGGTGGAGCTCGCCCCCGAGGAGGCCGCTCTGCTGCCGCCCTCGCTGCCGGCGCGCGGCAAGCTGGAGGACGCGTACGACGCACTGATCACCGAGATTGAGACCTGCCTCGATCCGGACCCGCACGATCCCTGGCCCTGCCATCGCACCACGATCGGCGCCTCGCTCGCCGTGCGCTCGGGCGCCTACGCCCAGGTCGGCGGCATGCCGGAGATCCCGCTGGGCGAGGACGGCGCCTTCGTGGCGGCCCTGCTGCAGCAGGGCTTTCGCGTGCGCCACCCGCGCGACGTGGTGGTGACGATCTCGGCGCGGCTCTCGGGCCGGGCACCCGGCGGCGTCGCCGACACGATCCGCGCCCGCTGCGAGGAGCCCGATGCCCTCTGCGACGCCCGTATGGAGCGGGTGCCCCGGCTGATGCTGCGCTGCTGGCTGCGCCACCGCCTGCGCCGTCTGCACGCGTCCGGCCGGATGGGGCGCGACCTCGCCTGGGCGCGTCGGCTCGGTGTGCCGGCCGAGGAGGCGCGTCGGATCGCCGCGATGCCCCGCGTCGGCGAGGCGGTCGCGGCCGCCGAGCGCGCGAGCCCGCGCCTCGTCTTCCGGCCGGTCGGGCCGCGGCAACTGCCGGGACAGATCCGTCTGGCGCGGGCCGCGCTGGTGATGCTGAGGCCGGTCTCGCGGATCGCCGCAAGGCTTCGGCGGGGTGAGCAGGCCGCTTCCGTATCGCCGCTGTCTGCTACCGCGCCGGGACAGTAAGGGGTGCGCTTTCCCTCCCCCCTCTGCGGGGGAGGGTGGGCCGGCCGCCAGGCCGGGGTGGGGTTAGGGGAGCGACGGTGCAGGATGCGCTCCGCATCGACGCTGAGCCTTTGCCTGAAGCCGGGTTCCCCTCTCCCGTCGCCCTTCGGGCGCCACCCTCCCCCGCACAGGGGGGAGGGAGAGCGACGTGGTGGCCCGAAAACGAGAAAAGCCCCGGCCTCTCGGCCGGGGCTTCTCCATTACGTACAGCCCTCGGCCGATCAGGCGCGGCCGGCCTGCTGGGCGACTTCGGTGGCGAAGTCCGGACCCTCTTCCTTCTCGATGCCCTCGCCGAGCGCGTAGCGCACGAAGGCGGTCAGGGTGACCGGGGCGCCGACCTTGCCGGCGGCTTCCTTGAGCACCTGCGAGATGGTCTTCGAGCCGTCGTGCACGAAGGGCTGCTCCAAGAGGGTGACCTCCTTGTAGTAGCTCTTCAGGCCGCTCTCGACGATCTTGGCCATGACGTGGTCCGGCTTGCCGGCGTTCTTCTCGCGCAGGATGTTCGACTCGCGCTCGACCGTCGCGGCGTCGACGCCCGAGGCGTCGAGCGCCACCGGGTTGGTCGCGGCGACATGCATGGCGATCTGGCGGCCGAGCGCGGAGAGCGCGTCCACGTCGCCCTCGGACTCGAGCGCGACCAGCACGCCGATCTTCCCGAGGCCCTCGGAGATCTGGTTGTGCACGTAGGACGCGATCACGCCCTTGCCGACCTCGAGCTTGGTCACGCGGCGCAGCGTCATGTTCTCGCCGATCGTGGCGATCAGGCCCTGCAGCTTGTCGGCGACGGTCTCGCTGGCGCCCGGGAAGTGGGCGGCCTGGAGACCCTCGAGCGTGCCGTCACTGTTGAGCGCGATCTTGGCGGTCTCGCGGGCGAAGGCCTGGAAGGCGTCGTTGCGGGCGACGAAGTCGGTCTCGGAGTTCACCTCGACCACCGCGGCGTGGCGGCCGGCGGACTCGACGGCGACCAGACCCTCGGCGGCGACGCGGCCGGCCTTCTTGGCGGCCTTGGCGAGGCCCTTCTTGCGCAGCCAGTCGACGGCGGCCTCGAGGTCACCCTGGGTCTCGTTCAGCGCGCCCTTGCAGTCCATCATGCCCGCGCCGGTCTTCTCGCGGAGCTCCTTCACCATCGCGGCAGTGATGTTGGCCATGGCCGGTCCTTTCGTCTCGCTCCCGTGGGAGCCGTCAGATGAGAGGGCCCGGCGCCCTGTGGAGCGCCGGGCCCGGAGATGGGTTTCTCAGGGAAGCCGGATCGGCGAGAGCCGACCCGGACTTCTGAAAAGACTCAGGCGGCTGCAGCGGCCTCGACGAAGCCGCGGGCCTGGTCGACCCAGCCGTCGCGGGCGATGCGGCCGTTGAGCTTCAGGTCGCCGTCGACCTTGGCGACGTCGTCCGCGCTCATCGCGGCGATCTGCCAGTAGTGGTAGATGCCGGCGTCATTGAGCTTCTGCACGATCTGCGGGCCGGCGCCGTTGAGCTTGGTCAGGTCGTCCGGCGCGCCGCGCGGGGCGGCGAGTAGCTCGAAGTGCTCGGTCGACTCGGCGAGCAGCGCCACGTCGGCCGGGTCGAGCGCCTCGGACGAGACCGCGAGGTCGTCGTTGGCCGGCAGCTCCTCGGCCATCGGCTCCTCGGAGGCGCCGAGATCGACGCCCGACGAGCCCTGAGCGCGCGAGATGCCGTCGATCGCCGCGCGGGCGATGAGGTCGCAGTAGAGCGCGATGGCGCGGCCGGCGTCGTCGTTGGCCGGGACGATGTAGCTGATGCCGTCCGGGTTGCAGTTGGTGTCGACGATGGCGGCGACCGGGATGCCGAGGCGGTTCGCCTCCTTGATCGCCAGCTGCTCCTTGTTGGTGTCAATCACGAACAGCAGGTCGGGCACGCCGCCCATGTCCTTGATGCCGCCGAGCGCCTTCTCGAGCTTGTCCTTCTCACGGGACAGCATCAGGCGCTCCTTCTTGGTAAGGCCGGGGCCGCCGGTCTCGAGCGTCTCGGTGACCTTGCGCAGGCGCGCGATCGAGCCCGAGATGGTCTTCCAGTTGGTCAGCATGCCGCCGAGCCAGCGGGAGTTGACGTAGTACTGGGCCGAGCGCTTGGCGGCGTCGGCGATCGTGTCGGCGGCCTGGCGCTTCGTGCCGACGAACAGCACGCGGCCGCCGCGGGCGACGGTGTCGCTGACGGCCTGGAGGGCCTGGTGCATCGCCGGGACCGTCTGGGCCAGGTCGATGATGTGGATGTTGTTGCGGGTGCCGAAGATGTAGGGCTGCATCTTCGGGTTCCAGCGGTGCGACTGGTGACCAAAATGGGCGCCCGCCTCAAGGAGCTGGCGCATGGTGAAATCGACGGCCATGATTCACTTGTTCTCCGGTTGATACCGCCGCGGAGGAAGCGACCGGCCGATCCGACCAGCCACCGGAAACGCCTCATTCAGTCATGAGGCCAGCCCCGCGTGTGGAATGGGCGGGCCCATAGCAGAGGGCGGCCCTGAAGGCAATCGCGCGATGGGCGCGGGACCGCAGATCAGCCGGCGAACAGCGCGGCGATCTCATCCGGCCCCATCAATCGATAATCGCCTGCCGCCAGATCCTCTGGAAGGTCGAGGCCGCCGACCCGGTCGCGGTGAAGCGCGGTCACATGGTTGCCCAGTGCCGCGAACATGCGGCGGACCTGGTGGTAGCGCCCTTCGGTCAGCGTCACGGTGCAGCGCGTCGCGCCGTCCGGCTCGAAGCCCACCGGCAGGAGGGGACGGTCCTCGCCCTCCAGCATCAGGGTGCCGGAGGCCAGGATCGCGCCCTCGTCGCCCTTCAGCGGCCGGTCGAGGGTGACGCGGTAGCGCTTGGCCACGCTCGCCTTCGGTGAGATGATCCGGTGCAGCAGCGCCCCGTCGTCGGTGAGCAGGAGGAGACCGGAGGTCTCCTTGTCCAGCCGTCCGACCGTCGAGAGGGCCGGGTCGCGCCGGCGCCAGCGCTCGGGGAGCAGGCCGTAGACCAGCGGGCCCGCCTCCTTGTGGGAGCAGGTGACGCCCAGCGGCTTGTGCAGCATCAGGCAGAGGCCGGGCAGCGGGTCGAGGAATTCGCCGTCGATCCGCATCCGGGCGGGCAGGTCCGGGTCGAGCACGATGCGCGCGCCGGCATTTGCGATCGGGGCGCCGTCGCGCACGATGCCGCCCGCGCGGGCGAGGCCCTGGATCTCCCGGCGGGAGCCGTAGCCCAGATTGGCGAGCAGCTTGTCGAGGCGCACCGCCTTGCTCATCTGCGCGCCTCGTAGACCTTGTAGCCGTTGGCCGAGGCCCTGAGCGTCACCTCCGCGAAGGCCTCGCCCAGCACGCGCTCGTAGGGCAGGTGCGCGTTGGCGGTGAGCCAGAGCGCGCCGCCGGCCCGCAGGCTCGCGGCCGCGCGGGCGATGAAGCTCTGGCCGAGCGCCCGGTCCTCGGCGCCGCCGTCGTGGAAGGGCGGGTTCATCACCACGAAGTCGAGCTTCGTCAGATCCGGATCGGCCGTGCGCAGGTCGGCCCAGCGCACGGTCGCGCGGGAATCGCCGAGGTTGCGCCGGGCCATCTCGACGGCGCGGCGGTCGATGTCGATGCAGGTGAGCATGGTCACCGCCTCCGAGGCCAGCACCGCGCGGGCGAGGATCCCGAGGCCGCAGCCGAGATCGGCGCCGCGCCCGCGCAAGGGGGGCAGCGTGGCCAGCAGCAGCGCGCTGCCCGGATCGAGCCGGTCCCAGGAGAAGATGCCGGGCTGCGTGCAGAGCGCGAGATTGTCGACGTGGCGCGGACCGCCCTCGGCGATCGCCTCCTCGAGGCCCCGGGGGGCCTCCGGGCGGGGCGTGGCGCAGATGCGGTGATGGCGTCGCGCCTCCTCGTCGACCGCGCAGCCGAAGCCGGCGAGTTCCTTCGCCAGCCGCGAGCCGCCGCGGTCCTTCGGGGCGAGCGTGGTGAGACGCCCGCCGGGCCTCAGCGCGCGGAGCGCCAGCGCCAGGGCATAGCGGCGCTCGACCGTGCCGGGCGGCGCGAGCAGGATGGCGGCCTCGAGGCTCCCGGGCGCCACGTCCTCCAGGCGCGCGGAGCCGGGGATCAGGGGCGAGACCTGGGCGGCGCCCGCCGGGATCTCGGCGAGCTCGGCCGGGGGCAGGCCGTACAGGATGGCTGTGGGTTCGGTCATGGGGAAGCGGGTCAGCCCCGCGGGAACTCGAGGCCCATCTCGCGGTAGCGCGCGGGGTCGTCGGCCCAGTTCTCGCGCACCTTCACGTGCAGGAAGAGGTGGACCTTGGCGTCCGCGGCCTCCGCGATCTCGATGCGGGCCGCCTGACCGATCGCCTTGATGGTCTGGCCGCCCTTGCCGAGCACGATCGAGCGCTGGCTCTCGCGTTCCACGAAGATCGTCTGCTCGATGCGCACCGAGCCGTCGGGCCGGATCTGCCACTGGTCGGTCTCGACGGTGGAGCGGTAGGGCAGTTCCTCGTGCAGGCGGTCGTAGATCTTCTCGCGGGTGATCTCGGCGGCGAGCATGCGCAGGGGCGCGTCCGAGACCTGATCCTCGGGATAGAGCCAGGGCCCCTCGGGCATCAGGGCGGCGAGCGACCGCTTCAGCGTCTCGACCCCGTCGCCGTTCAGCGCCGAGACCATGAAGGTCTGCTCGAACGGGATGAGGCCGTTGAGCTTGGCGGCGAGCTCCAGCAGGCGCTCGCGCGGGATCAGGTCGATCTTGTTGAGGATCAGGATGCGCGGGCGGCGCACGTCCTTCAGACGGGCCAGCACCGCCTCGACCTCCTCGTCCACGCCCTTCCGGGCATCGACCAGCAGGCAGACCGCGTCGGCATCGGCCGCCCCGCTCCAGGCGGAGTGGACCATCGCCCGGTCGAGGCGGCGCTTGGGCGCGAAGATGCCGGGGGTGTCGACCAGCACGATCTGCGCCGTGCCCTCGATCACGATGCCCCGCACCAGCGCGCGGGTCGTCTGCACCTTGCGCGAGACGATCGAGACCTTGGTGCCGACGAGGCTGTTGAGCAGCGTCGACTTGCCGGCGTTCGGAACGCCGATCAACGCGACGAAGCCCGCGCGCGCGCCATCCGGTGTGCCCGGCAGCGGAGTCGGTGCCTGGGATATGGTGTCGGGTGTCTCGTCAGCCATCGTTCGGTTCCGTCGGAGCGGCGTCCGCGATGCCCTCCCGTTCCATCAACGCGCGGGCGGCCTCCTGTTCGGCGACCCGTTTCGAGGGGCCCTCGCCGATCCCGGGCTCCAGCCCCTCGACCTGCGCGGCGATGCGGTAATGCGGCGCGTGGTCCGGCCCGGAGCGCTCCACCACCGCGTAGGTAGGCAGCGGGAGACTGCGCGCCATCGCCCATTCCTGGAGGGCCGATTTGGCGTCGCGCCCGCGGGGGGCACCGGTCAGCGCGGCCGGCCGGAAGGCGGCCTCCACGATCTCGCGGGCCTTCAGGTAGCCGGCATCGAGGTAGACCGCGCCGAGGATCGCCTCGCAGACGTCGGCCAGGATCGTCTGGTTGCGCCGCGCGCCGCCGCTGACCTCGCCTTGGCCGAGCACGAGGTGCGGCCCGACCTCCCAGGCATTCGAGACCGCCGCACAGGTCTCCCGGCGCACGAGGCCCGCGAGCCGGCGCGACAGCTCGCCCTCGTCGGCGTCGGGCAGCGCGGCGTAGAGCAGGTCCGCCACCGCGAGGCCCAGCACTCGGTCGCCGAGGAATTCAAGGCGCTGGTAGCTGCCCCCGCGCCCGCCGGCCTTGCTGACATGCGTCAGTGCCCGCTCCAGCAGGGCGCGGTCGGCGAAGCTGTGGCCGATGCGGGCCTCCAGCAGGCCCAGCGGCGGCTTGGGGCGCCGTCCCCGCCGCGCGGCGGCGGAGGGACGCGCGGCGTCGTCGGTCACGTCAGCGTCCGTCAGTTGATGGTGCTGAACAGCCGGCCCCAGCGTGTCTTGGTCGGCCAGTTCCAGATCTGCCAGGCGGGCGTGCCCTCGTCGATCGAGAAGAAGATCATCTCGGCGCGGCCGACGAAGTTCTCGAACGGCACGTAGCCCACGTTGGCGAGGTCGCGCGAATCGGTGGAGTTGTCGCGGTTGTCGCCCATCATGAAGTAGTGACCGGCCGGCACGGTGTAGACCTCGGTCTTGTCCCAGAATCCGTTGTCGCCGTTGATCTCGATCACCCGGTGGGTGACGCCGCCGGGCAGGGTCTCGTTGTACTGGGGCACCTTGGTGACCTGCCCGTAGGCGTCCAGCGTCTCGTAATCGGCGATGCGCTCGCGCTTGACCGGCTTGCCGTTGATGTTGAGCACGCCCTCGATGACCTGGATCTTGTCGCCCGGCAGGCCGATCACGCGCTTGATGTAGTCGGTCGCGTTGTCCTTCGGCAGCTTGAACACCGCGATGTCGCCGCGCTTGGGCTCGGCGCCCCAGATCCGGCCGCTGGCCTTGATCGGAATGTACTCGCTCAGCGGCAGCGAGTACTTGGAGTAGCCGTAGGAATATTTCGACACGAACAGGTAATCGCCCACCAGGAGCGTTGGAACCAGCGACGACGAGGGGATGTTGAAGGGCTGGAACAGCAGCGTGCGCACGACGAGCGCGATCAGCAGCGCCTGGATGCCGACCTTCAGGGTCTCGCGGGTGCTGGCCCAGATGCCGGGGTCGCCGGTCTGGTGGTCTCTGTCGTGATCCACGCGCGCGCGTTCCATCAGCTCGATCCCGTCGCCGGCCATTCCCAGTGGGAAATCCGGCCGAGCGCGGCCGTTCGGGGCCGCCCTGCCGGAGCCTGAAGCCCTCGGGATTAAGCCGCGATCGTGTCCGCAGAATGCGGCGGTCTAGACCAAGCGCCGTCGCCCCGCAACGCGGCCGTCCCGCTCGGGACCCTCAGGATGTGCCGGAGGGCACCGCCTCGACGATCACGAAGGCTTGCGCGAGCGGCGGCTCGTCCGTGAGCGTCACGTGGATCCGGGCCTCGTGACCGGCGGGCAGCATGGCCCGGAGCCGGTCCGCGGCCCCGCCTGTGAGGCGCAGCGTCGGCGCGCCGGTCGGGAGGTTGACCACCTCCATGTCGCGCCAGAACACGCCGTGGCTCAGGCCCGTGCCGAGCGCCTTGGCGCAGGCCTCCTTGGCGGCGAAGCGCCGCGCGTAGGAGGGCGCGCGGGCGGCGCGCCGGTCGCACTTGGCCCGCTCGCCCTCCGTGAAGATCCGGTGGGTGAAGCGCGTGCCGAAGCGCTCCAGCGAGCGCTCGATGCGACGGATGTCGCAGAGGTCGGAGCCGATGCCGAGGATCATGCGCGCCCCACGCCCTCACGAGCCCGCTCCATGGCGGCCCGCATGTCGCGCACGGCCTCGGGCAGGCCGACGAAGATCGCCTCGGCGATGAGCGCGTGGCCGATATTGAGTTCGCGGATCTCGGGTAGCGCCGCGACCGGGCCGACGCTCGCGAGCGTCAATCCGTGGCCCGCATGGATCTCCAGGCCGAGCCCGGCCCCGTGCGCTGCCGCGCGGGCGATGCGGGCGAGCTCGTGGGCGATCCGCGCCGCATCGCCCGCCACCACCGCCTTGCAGTAGCTGCCGGTATGCAACTCGACCACCGGGGCGCCCAGCGCGTGGGCCGCCTCCATCACCTCGGGCTCCGGCTCCACGAAGAGCGAGACCCGGATGCCGGCCTCCGCCAGCTGCCGGATGCGGGGCGCGAGGTGGTCCCGGCCGCCGACGATGTCGAGCCCGCCCTCGGTGGTGCGCTCCTCGCGCTTCTCCGGCACGAGGCAGGCGGCGTGGGGGCGCAGCTCCACGGCCAACCCCACCATCTCGTCGGTCGCCGCCATCTCGAAGTTGAGCGGTACAGACAACCGTGCCTTGAGCGCCCGCATGTCCGCGTCGCGGATGTGGCGGCGGTCCTCGCGCAGATGCGCGGTGATGCCGTCCGCTCCTGCCTCGACGGCCAGCATCGCGGCCCTCACCGGGTCCGGGTAGGACTCGCCGCGGGCGTTCCGCACGGTGGCGACGTGATCGATGTTGACGCCGAGGCGAAGTTTCTGGGCGGTCATGGGTTCGTCGTTCCGATTCGTCGCGCCACACCTGTCGATTGCCGCGCCCGCCCGCAAGCCCCACATCGTCCGCACGGCGACGCTCCCGTCGTCGAAGGAGGCGGCAATGGGGTTCCTCGACGGCCTGCTCGGCCACGGCAGCGACCTGAAGCCCGGCGAGGTCGACGAGCAGATGGCCGGCATCCTCGTCGAGGGCGAGCCGGTGCGCGTTGCCTTCCGGGTGATCCGCGACCTCTTCGTCTTCACCGACCGGCGCCTGATCCTGGTGGACCGCCAGGGGCTCACGGGCCGCAAGGTCGAGTACCTGACGGTGCCCTACCGGGCGATCACGTCCTTCTCGGTGGAGACCGCCGGCAATTTCGATCTCGATTCGGAATTGAAGATCTGGGTCTCGGGGCGGCCCGAGCCGATCCAGCGCACCCTGCGGCGAGGGGCCAACGTGCTCGGGATCCAGCAGGCCATCGCCGCCTCACTGAAGTGAGGGGATGAAGGGCGGACGCTCTGTTGTTCCGCGCCCGCAACGCCCCTAAATCCCGCTCTTCCGCGGGCGTGGCGCGGGACGCAAGGGGTGGATATCCGGGACCATGTGCGAATTGCTGGGCATGAGCGCGAACGTGCCCACCGACATCCGCTTCTCCTTCGCGGCCCTGGCGCGCCGGGGCGGCGAGACCGGCCCGCACGCGGACGGCTGGGGCATCAGCTTCTACGAGGGGCGCGGGCAGAGGAGCTTCCACGAGCCCGAGCCCTCCGCCCGTTCGGAACTCGCCAAGTTCCTGCGCAACGCGGCGATCAAGAGCCGCATCGTGGTCGCCCATGTGCGGAAGGCCAATCGTGGGCGGGTCAGCCTGGAGAACACCCACCCGTTCACCCGCGAGCTCTGGGGCCGGGCCTGGACCTTCGCGCATAACGGGCAGTTGAAGGGCGTGAAGCGGCTGCCGCTCGGCGCCTTCACGCCGGTCGGCTCAACCGACAGCGAGTACGCCTTCTGCTGGATGATGGGCCGGCTCCAGGCCCGCTTTCGCAGCCTGCCGGCGCCGGCCGCGCTCGACCGGGCGGTGGCCGGCCTCTGCGCCGAGCTGCACACGCTCGGCGTGTTCAACATGCTGCTCACCGACAGCCGCACTCTCTACGCCCATTGCGGCAAGCGGCTCTGCTATCTCACCCGGCAGGCGCCCTTCGGCACCGCGACGCTGATCGACGAGGATTGGCGGGTCGACTTCGCCCAGGAGACCACCGAGCGGGACATCGTGACCGTGATCGCCACGCAGGCGCTGACCCGCGACGAGTGCTGGACGGACCTCGCGCGGGGCGACGTGCTGTCGCTGCGCGACGGCGTGATTCGGCTGATCCGGCCCGGCACGCGAGGCCGCGCCGCGCAGGTGACGGAGATCCCTCCCTGTTGAGCGCAGGGTACGGACGGCCGCTAACCGGCCGGCGAAGGTGCACGATGAGAGCCGATGCGCTACAACGCATGTCAATAGAGGACCGGCCCGGCAGCATGCCGCCACACGGTCCACGCGCCGGGTCCGGACCGCCCGGCGCGCCCTGCCGCCGAACACAAGCGACATGCCATGACCCGCGACGAGACCGAGAACGTCCTCTACCGTGACGCGGACGGCGAGACATCCGCCCGGCCGAACCTGCCCCACGCGATCCGCGCCCATCTCGGCGACCACCTGCGCGACACCTACGAGCGCCTGGGTGCCGAGGAGATGCCGACCCGATTCGCCGAGCTGATCGACCAGCTTGAGGCGGCGCTCCGCGCCCGCGGCGAGGCGATCGAGCCCGAGTTCCGCAACGGGCTGCTGGCGGCGGTGCCGTCCCTGCGCGCCTTCGCGCTCTCGCTGACCTCGAACCCGGCCCGCTCCGACGACCTCGTGCAGGACACGCTGCTCAAGGGCTGGCAGCACCGCGCCCGCTTCCAGCCGGGCACGAACCTCAACGCGTGGCTCTTCACCATCCTGCGCAACATCTTCTACTCCGACCACCGCAAGCGCGTGCGCGAGGTCGAGGACCAGGACGGCTCCTACGCGGCCCGGCTCGCGACCGCGCCGCACCAGGGCGACCGGCTCGACGTCGAGGACCTGCAGAGCGCGCTGGCCAAGCTCCCGCCGGACCAGCGCGAGGCGCTGGTGCTCGTCGGTGCCGAAGGCGTCTCCTACGAGGAGGCCGCCGCGATCATGGGCTGCAAGGTCGGCACCGTGAAAAGCCGCGTCAGCCGCGCCCGCGGGCGGCTCGCGGAGCTCCTCGGCTACGACGAGGAGGACCTCGGATCCGACCGCTTCATCAAGTCGGCGATGCCCGGCGAGGGCTGAGCGCGTCCTCACTCCAGCCTCCGCGCACGGGATCGTGCATGCGCGGAGGTGCATTTTTTGACGCATCCGTTTCGGGACTTGGCGCGTTACCGCCCCGAACTTCGCTGCATCACGGTGCGGCGAACGTCCCAAAGACGGAGACTTTCATGCGCATCAAGACCCTCATCGCCGCCTCGGCCCTCGCCCTCTCGCTGCCGCTCGCCGCCCAGGCCCAGGGCACGATCCCGGGTGCCGAGCGCGGCGCGGCGGCCGGCGCCGATGCGGCCGGCCCGATCGGCGGCATCGTCGGCGGCGCGGTGGGCGCGGCGACCGGCACGGTCGGCGGCATCCTGGGCGTCGACATGGCCCCGCGCTTCCGCTCCTACGTGCGCGAGCGCAACGTGCGCTCCTACGACTATGACGGCCGCGTCGCCGTCGGCACCACCCTGCCGACCTCGGGCGTGACCTACT
Organism: Methylobacterium gregans; assembly: GCF_022179245.1. GTDB lineage: Bacteria > Pseudomonadota > Alphaproteobacteria > Rhizobiales > Beijerinckiaceae > Methylobacterium > Methylobacterium gregans. The sequence continues at coordinate 12,454 of NZ_BPQM01000030.1, read as the reverse complement.
ACGAGGTGCCGGATGAGTACCGCGTGCGTCCGGGCTACCGTTACACGGTCGTGAACGACCGTCCGGTGCTGGTCGACCGCAGCCACCGCATCGTCGAGGTCATCGACTAAGACGCTGGGTCGGTCCCCGCACCGGCCCGAAGGCCCCGGAGCCCCACGCTCCGGGGCTTTTTTATTTGGGTGGCCCTGCCGGCGCCGGTCGCCCGGGGACGGCACGCCCGGCCGGGTCTCACGCTCGGCGAAACGCTTTTCGCGCGCGCGCGTTGGCGGACGCGAAGACAGGAGACGATCCGATGGACGAGGGCGACAAGGCGAACCTGCCGGAGCCGGTGCGCGACCATCTCGGGCAGCAGCTGCGCGGCGCGCTCCCGGTCGACGGCGGCAAACCGCAATTCCTCGGCGACGAGCCGGTACCCGACGCCTTCGCGCCCCAGATCGCAAAGCTCGAGACCCGGCTGAAGACCCACGAAGAGGGCACGGTCGCGGTCGAGCACGCGCTGGACCGCATCCTCGACGCCTTCGGCATCGACCCGGACGACCAGGGGCAGGGCGGAGCGCCGAGAGCCTGACCGTCCGCGGAAGCGGGCCTCAGGCCTTCGGCTGGGCCGCCAGGATGTCGCGGATCTCGCCGAGGATCTTCACGTCGGCCGGCAGTTCGGCCGCCTTCTCGGGCTTCTTCTCCTCCGCGTGCTGGAGGCGGTTCATCGCCCGGATGACGAGGAACAGCACGAAGGCGACGATCAGGAAGTTCAGCGCCACGGTGATGAACTGGCCGTAGCCGAGAACAGCGCCCTGTTTCTTCGCCTCCGCGTAGGCGAGGCCGGTCTGCACCTTCGCGGAGAGCGGCAGGTAGTAGTTCGAGAAATCGAGCCCGCCCGTGATCGCGCCGATCACCGGCATGAACACGTCCTGCACCGCCGAGGTGACGATCGCTCCGAACGCTGCGCCGATGATCACGCCGACCGCGAGATCGACCACGTTGCCGCGCAACGCGAATTTCTTGAATTCTTCCAGCATACCCGACCTTCGCAGCGGATGATCCTCCGCGGAAGGGTGGCGTGCCCGAGCGGCGCGCACCAGGGCGTGACGTCGCCGTCCACCGCGAATCGCGCCGGTCTTCCCGTCCTCAGACCGGCGCGGCCGGCGGCGCGGGCTCGGTCCGGCCGGCGTCCTCCAGCTTCTGGCGGCGGCGGTACTGGGCGGCGCCCAGCGGCACCGTCACCAGATACGCGACGCTGATCGCCACCAGGGCCTCGAACGGGAAGCTGATCACCACCCCGAAGATGGCCACGCCTGCCAGGAAGATCGGCAGCACCCAGGCCCGCGGTACGCGTTTGCCCATGGTCTTGCCCGAGAAGGTCGGCACCGTGGAGACGACGAGGAGCGCGATGCACAGCACGTAGACGAGGATCGCGGGCGTGGCCCAGGCCTCGAAACCGAGCCCGAGGAAGCTGAGGTAGAGCGGCAGCATCGCGGTAAGCGCCCCGGCCGGCGCCGGCATGCCGACGAAAAAGTCTTTCTTCCACTCGGGGCGGTTGGGATCGTCCAGCATCGCGTTGAAGCGGGCGAGCCTGAGCCCCATGGCGATGGCGAAGATCAGCGCCACGATCCAGCCGACCGATTTCAGGTTGTGCAGGGCGAAGCCGTAGAGGATCAGCGCCGGGGCGCAGCCGAAGTTGACGAAGTCGGCCAGCGAGTCGAGTTCGGCCCCGAAGCGCGAGGTGCCCTTGAGCAGACGCGCCACCCGCCCGTCGATGCCGTCGAGGAGCCCCGCCACCACGATGGCGATCACCGCCGGCTCGAACTTGCCCTCGAACGCGAGGCGAATCGCCGTCAGCCCGAGGCAGAGCGCCATCAGGGTGATCATGTTGGGCGCGATCATCCGGAACGGCACCGGCTTGAACCGGCGCGGGCGCGGCTCGTTGGCGTCCGGCTCAAAGGGCGGAAAGAGGTCGTCCATCGGGCTCCCCCGCGTGTCGTCAGATGCGCCGGAACTGCCGCTCGGGGCCGCCGGCGAGGTCCGCGAGCACGGTCTCGCCCGCGACCGCCTTCTGGCCGAGCCCGACCAGCACCCGCGTGCCCTCCGGCAGGTAGACGTCGACGCGCGAGCCGAAGCGGATCAGGCCGAAGCGCTCGCCGACCTGAAGCTGGTCGCCCGCGCCCACGAAGCCGACGATGCGGCGCGCCACGAGGCCGGCGATCTGCACCACGCCGACGCGCACCGGCATGTCGCGGAACTTGGTCTCGATGACGAGCCCGTTGCGCTCGTTGTCCTCGCTCGCCTTGTCGAGCTCGGCGTTGAGGAACAGGCCCGGCGTGTAGTGGATCTGTCCGATCGTACCCGTCACCGGCGTGCGGTTCACGTGGCAGTCGAACACGTTCATGAAGACCGAGACCCGGGTCATCGGGACCTGGGGCAGGTCGAGCTCGGGCGGCGGCAGGGCCTTGGCGATGAGGTTCACCCGTCCGTCCGCGGGCGAGACCACGAGGCCGTCGCCGACCGGCGTGACGCGTTCGGGGTCGCGGAAGAAATAGCAGACCCACAGTGTCAGGATCAGGAAGATCCAGCCGAAGAACTGGGAGAAGTAGCCGGCCAGCACCGTGAGCACGATGCCGATGAGGATGAAGGGGTAGCCCTCCTTGTGGATGGGCACCAGCACCCGGCGGATCGTCTCGAGGAGATCGGTCATGGGCTTGCGGGTCTTCCTCACTGCGGCGGCCGACCCGTTCAGGGGTCAGGCCGCCGCGGATGGCAGTCCCATCGCCGTCCGTCAACCGTGCGGCGGGTCGCGGCCGCCGATCCGCCGCGCTGCGTTACGGGTGCGCGGACATCAGGCCGCCTGCGCGAGCGGCATCTCCGGCACTTCGTCGGTATGCACCTCGAAGCGGGCAAGCCAGGCCGGGCCGAAGCTTGTGGTCAGCGCGCAGTCGGTGGCGTCGCGCCCCCGGGCCATCACGATGCGGCCGATGCGGGGCGTGTTGTGGCGCGCGTCGAACGTGTACCAGCGCGGCCCCTGAGGGCCCTCCAGGAACACCTCGAACCAGGCCGAGAAGTCCATCGGCGCCGGGTCCTTTGGCACGCCGATATCACCGAGATAGCCGGTGGCGTAGCGGGCCGGGATGTTCATGCAGCGGCAGAGCGTGATCGCCAGATGGGCGAAGTCGCGGCAGACGCCGACCTGCTGGCCGTGGCCGTCATGGGCCGAGCGGGTCGCGTCGGCCATCTGGTAGTCGAAGCGCAGCCGGTTGTGGGCGTAGTCCACGATCGCCTGGACGCGGGCCCAGCCCTCCGGCGTGGAGCCGAACAGGTTCCAGGCGGTCTGCGAGAGCTTGTCAGTGTCGCAGTAGCGTGATCCGAGCAGGAAGATCATCACCTCGTCCGGCAGGTCGTGGACCGGGATCTGGCGCGCCTCCGGCGCGAGGTCGTCGGGCGCCCCCGAATCGGCCACCACGAAATCGGCGCTCATGGTGATGCGCCCGCCCGGCGCGACGATGCGGGTGCAGACGTTGCCGAAATCGTCGACGTGCTGGTGCGCCGCCACCGGTGGATCGAAGCGGATCACCTCCGGGGACACGAGATCCGGCCGGCGCTCCGGCCGGACGTTGAGCAGGAGGTTCATCGGCGTCGGGCCGGGCGTGTCGAAGGCGAGGGTGAAGCCGGTGCGGATCTGCATGGGAGTCGTCTGAGCAGGAAAGAGCTGAATGGCAGCGGGCTGAACCGCGCCCCGCGCGGTCGATGGCCTTAAACTCAATTCGATCCGGTCGGTTCCACAGATTTCGTGCGCATCGAATTCAGATCTTGCTCAAATATTCGCCACTCGAGCCGGGGCGGCTACTCCGCCGCCACCGGCTCGCCGACCGAGGCGCCGGCGGTTTCCTCCCGGTCCTCCGCCCGCTTCAGGGCCTCGCGGGCGGCGTCCGCCTCGCGCTGGCGGTTCCACAGGGCGGCGTAGGTGCCACCCCGGGCAAGCAGCGCCCCGTGGGTGCCGCGCTCCACGATCGCGCCGCGGTCGAGCACCAGGATTTCGTCGGCGTTGACCACCGTCGAGAGCCGGTGGGCGATGACGAGGGTTGTCCGGCCTTGGGCGACCCGGTCGAGCGCGTGCTGGATCTCGCGCTCGGTGAAGGAATCGAGTGCCGAGGTCGCCTCGTCGAGGACGAGGATCGGCGGACCCTTGAGGATGGTGCGGGCGATGGCCACCCGCTGCTTCTCGCCGCCCGACAGCTTGAGGCCGCGCTCGCCCACCGGCGTGTCGTAGCCCTCCGGCAGCGCCTCGATGAAGCGGTCGATCTGCGCCAGCCGCGCGGCCTCGCGCACCTCGGCGTCGGAGGCCTCCCAGCGGCCGTAGCGGATGTTGTAGCCGATCGTGTCGTTGAACAGCACCGTGTCCTGCGGGACCATGCCGATAGCGGCGCGCAGGGAATCCTGCCGCACGGCGGCGATGTCCTGCCCGTCGATCGTGATGCGGCCGCTCTGAGGCTCGTAGAAGCGGAAGAGCAGGCGCGAAAGCGTCGACTTCCCGGCCCCCGACGGGCCGACGATCGCGACCGTCTTCCCCGAGGGCACCGCGAAGGAGACGCCCCGCAGGATCGGCCGGTCCAGGTTGTAGGCGAAGTGCACGTCCTCGAAGCGCACCGCCGCGGTGCCGACAGCGAGCGGCGCCGCGTCCGGCCGGTCCGCGATCTCCGGGTTGCGGTGGAGGATGCGGAACATGTCGTCGATGTCGATGAGCGCCTGTTTGATCTCGCGATAGATCATGCCCATGAAGTTGAGCGGCATGGAGAGCTGCACCAGCATGGTGTTGGCGAGCACGAAGCCGCCGATCGTGGTGCGTCCGGCTAAGATGTCCCGCGCGGCGAGCCACATCACCGCGGTCATGCCGAGGGTGAAGATCACAGCCTGTCCGGCGTTGAGCACCGCGAGCGAGACGTAGGTCTGCGTCGAGGCCTTCTCGTACTGCGCCATCGAGGCCTCGTAGCGGGCGGTCTCGCGGGTCTCCGCGCCGAAATACTTCACTGTCTCGAAGTTCAGCAGCGAGTCGACCGCCTTCGTGTTGGCGTCGGTGTCGGAGGCGTTCATGCGGCGGCGGATGCCGATCCGCCACTCGGTAGCCTTGTAGGTGAAACCCAGATACGCCACGACCATGATCAGGACGACGGCCGAGTAGAGCCAGTCGAACTCGTAGGCGAGCACGCCCAGCACCAGCACGAACTCGACGATGGTCGGCACCAGCGTCAGCACCATCAGGCGCGACAACTCCTCGATGCCGTTGCGCCCGCGCTCGAGCACGCGGGTCAGGCCGCCGGTCTTGCGTTCGAGGTGGAAGCGCAAGCTGAGACGGTGCATGTGCTCGAAGGTCTGGAGCGCGAGGCGGCGCACCGCGTGCATCGCCACCTTGGCGAAGAGCCCGTCGCGCACCTGCGTCAGCCCCACCATCAGGATGCGGGCGAGGCCGTAAGCGGCGATCAGGAGCATCGGTGCGGCGATGAGCCCCGCCGGCACGCCCTCCGTGTGGCCGCCGACCGCCGCGACCAGCGCGTCGGTCGCCCACTTGAAGGTGAAGGGCATCACCATCGTGGCGAGCTTGGCCACCAGCAGCAGCCCGAAGGCCAGGAAGACGCGCCGCTGCAGGTCGATCCGCCCGTGCGGCCAGAGATAGGGCCAGAGCCGGCGGTAGGTGGCGACGAGTCCGGGGCGCTCCGGGGCGGCCGCCGCCGGGCTCGCGGGTTCGATGGTCATGCGGTGCGGTTCTGTCGGAATGGGCGGGCCCGCGCGGGTTGCGGCCCACCGGGGGCGCAAGCGCATATAGGTCGGCCGCGCCAGTTGCGCACCGTCGCGGGCGGCAGGGGGCGGTTGCGCGGGCGCCTCAGCCCCGCCCGCGTCCGGCCGTTCCGCCCTTGTCCTCCGGCAGCACGAAGATCTGGCCAGGATAGATCCGGTTGGGATCGCGGATCTGCTCCTGGTTGGCGTCGTAGATCACCGTGTAGCGGTTGCCCCGGCCGTAGATGCGCCGGCTGATCTGCCAGAGGCTGTTGCCGCGGGTGATCTTCGCCGTGTTGATCTCGGGCACGAACGTGCCGGGCGGCGCCGTGCGCGCCTCCTCTGTCGGACCGGAAAGGGCCGGGGCGGCGGCGGATGGCGCCGCGGGCGAGACCGCGGGCGGGGCTGTGGAGGATGCCGCGATTCCAGCCTCGGGCGTGCCGGCCGCGACCCGCGTACCCGGGCGGACGGTCTCGGTCGGGGCCGGCCGGGCAGCGACCCGCGCAGCCGTCTCCGGCATGCTGAAGGGCGCCTCGGCGCGCTGCTGCACGGCGCCGGTCTTCGGATCGGCCGCGTCGAGCCGCACCCGGTAGGCGCCCGGGCGCACGCCCTTGCCGATGGTGACGACGACCCGGCCGTCCGGCCCGGCCTGGGCCGGCGCCACCAGCGTGTCGTTGAGGTAGAGTCGCACCGCGGCACCCGGCTGCGCCTCGCCCGTCACGTCGAGGCGGCCGCCCGCCTGCGCATCCACGCTCACGATGCGCAGGCTTCGGGCCGGCGCGGCGGCGCTCGGCGCGGCACCCCCCGCCTCGGGCCGCGACAGCACCACGGTCGGGGCGTCCGGCGCGGTCAGGGCGACGAGGGGCTTGGCGGTCCCGCTCACCGCCACCGCCACGCTCTGGCCGGAAGTGATCGCGCGGCCGTCAGGTCCGGTCGCCCGCAGGGAGACCTCGCTGTTGCCCCGCGGCAGGGGCGGCGGCACCAGGGCGAACTGTCCCTCCGCGTCGGCACTGGTGCGGGCAACGGGCCTGCCGTCGACCAAGAGCTCGACCGTGGTGTTCGGTGCGGCCCGGCCCGCCACGACGGATTCGCCGTTGGGCTCCACGCGCACCAGGTCGAAGCGGGGGGCGGCGGACGCGTGGTGGGCGAGGGCTCCCGGCTGTCGTTGTGGCTGTTGCCCGGCACTCTCCGGCTTGGCAGCCTCCGCCGGAGCGGCCGGGGGCGCGGCTGTGCCCTGCGGGATCTCGTGTCCGGCCAGCGGCAGGGCAGCCTGGGGCGACGGCGACCAGTGCTGCCGCAAGTCGGCGCCGAACAGGGCCAGCACCAGGCCCAGGCCGGTGATGAGCCCGCCTGCGGCGAGCGCGAGGCTGCGTGCGACCGCGCTGGACATCTCGGCCTCGGACCTCCTGGGCGGCTTCCACGGGCGACGCCGCTTCCGCTAAAACCATCGACTGGCCGGCCCATAATACTCTACATGGTCGGGACACCAAGCCGCCCCACCGCGTCCGCGGAGGAACCGGCGGAGAATTCCCGGGTGCATCAGCACTTTGGCCCGCTCTTCGGGATGATCGGCCCCGATCTTGCGGCTTGCACGGACGAGTGACGGAGGAGGCCGGATGGCTCCGGTGAAGACGGTCTGTGTCTATTGCGGTTCCGGCTTCGGCGGGAACCCGGCCTTCCGCGTGGCCGCCGAGCGCCTCGGCGCGGCGCTGGCGCGGGCTGGCATCGGCCTCGTCTACGGCGGCGGCGATGTCGGGCTGATGGGCACGGTGGCGCGCGCGGTGATGCAGGGCGGCGGCCACGTCACCGGCATCATCCCGGACTTCCTCCAGGCTCGCGAGCACATGCTCGAGGACATCCAGGAGACGATCGTTGTGGGCGACATGCACACCCGCAAGCGCCTGATGTTCGAGCGCTCCGACGCCTTCGTGGCTTTGCCCGGCGGCATCGGCACCCTGGAAGAGCTGGTCGAGCAGCTGACCTGGGCGCAGCTCGGCCAGCACCGCAAGCCGATCGTGCTGGTCTCGGTGGCCGATTTCTGGAGCCCGCTCCTCACCCTGTTCGCGCACATGCGCGAGCAGGGCTTCATCCGTGAGGGGCTTGACCTCAGCTATCTCGTCGCGCCGGACGCCGACGCGGTCGTGCCGATGCTGCGCGAGACCGGCCGCGGCCGCGATCCGGAGGCCGAGCGCTTCGTCGAGGAGCGCCTCTGAGGCCGTCGATCCGCACCCATCTGCGGGCTGTCGGGTTCGGGCATCAGGATCGGTCGTCGCGACGCGCATCCCTCCGCCGCAGAGGGGCGGGTGGGCGCCGCACAAGCGGCGGCGGTTCGCCCCGGTGCCCGCTCTCCACATCCCTCCGCCGGCCGGCCAGGAATTTTCTGCAGCGCACGGGAGCTTCGCCGACACCAGTACGTTCAGACCAGGATCGCGAGCCCCGCGGCGGCCACCGGCTGCCGCGCGTCGAGGGCCGGCCGCGGTTCCCGGAGTGAGCATGCCAGACAATTCCCGTTCCGCGCCCCAGCCCCGCGTGGCGCGCGCCCGTATCCAGGAAGGGCTGCCCTACCCGCTCGGTGCCACCTGGGACGGCCTCGGCGTCAACTTCGCGATCTTCTCGGCCTACGCGACCAAGGTCGAGCTCTGCCTGTTCGACGACGCGGGCGAGAACGAGATCGAGCGGATCGAGCTGCCCGAGTACACCGACGAGATCTGGCACGGCTACCTGCCGGACGCGCGCCCCGGCACGATCTACGGCTACCGCGTCCACGGCCCCTACGAGCCGGAGAACGGCCACCGCTTCAACCCGAACAAGCTGCTGATCGACCCCTACGCCAAGGGCCTCGTCGGCTCCATCACCTGGAACCCGGCGCTGTTCGGCTACAAGATGGAGACGGGGGACGACACCACCTTCGACGAGCGCGACAGCGCCCCCTACACCCGCCGCTCGCGCGTGATCGACCCGGCCTTCACCTGGGGGCGGCACCAGAAGCCGCACGTGCCGTGGGAGAAGACGATCGTGTACGAGGCCCACGTCAAGGGCCTGACGAAGCTCCACCCGCGAGTTCCTGAGAAGCTGCGCGGCACCTATGCGGGCCTCGGCACGCCGGACGTGCTCGACTACATCAAGAGTCTGGGCGTCACCTCGGTCGAGCTGCTCCCGGTCCACTCCTTCGTGCAGGACGACTACCTGCAGGAGAAGGGGCTGGTGAACTACTGGGGCTACAACACCATCTCGTTCTTCACCCCCGCCCGGCGCTACGCCGCGGTGCCGGACTTCGCCTTCTCGGAGTTCAAGGAGATGGTCTCGCGCCTGCACGGCGCCGGCCTCGAGGTGATCCTCGACGTTGTCTACAACCACACCGCCGAGGGCAACGAGAAGGGCCCGACCCTGTCGTTCAAGGGCGTCGACAACGCCTCGTACTACCGCCTGCTGCCCGACCAGAAGCGCTACTACATCAACGATACCGGCACGGGGAACACCTTCAACCTCTCGCACCCGCGCGTGCTGCAGCTCGTCACGGACTCGCTCCGCTACTGGGCGCAGGAGATGCAGGTCGACGGGTTCCGCTTTGATCTCGCCACCATCCTCGGCCGCGAGCCCTACGGCTTCGACGAGGGCGGCGGCTTCCTCGACACCTGCCGGCAGGATCCGGTGCTGAACTCCGTCAAGCTCATCGCCGAGCCCTGGGATTGCGGCCCGGGCGGCTATCAGGTCGGCGGCTTCCCGCCGGGCTGGGCCGAGTGGAACGACCGTTTTCGCGACGATGTCCGTGCCTACTGGAAGGGCGATGCCGGCCTGCTGCCGGATCTGGCCTCCCGCGTCACCGGCTCGGCCGACAAGTTCGACAAACGCGGGCGCAAGCCATGGGCCTCAGTGAACTTCCTGACCGCCCATGACGGCTTCACTCTGCACGACACGGTGGCCTACAACGACAAGCACAACGCGGCCAACGGCGAGAACAACCGCGACGGTCACTCACACAACCTCTCGTACAATTACGGTGTCGAGGGTCCGACGACGGATCCGGAGATCCGGGCGGTGCGCCTGCGCCAGATGCGCAACATGCTGGCCACGCTGTTCCTCTCCCGCGGCACGCCGATGCTGCTGGCCGGCGACGAGTTCGCCCGCACCCAGAACGGCAACAACAACGCCTATTGCCAGGACAACGAGATCTCCTGGCTCGATTGGAACGCCATCGGCGAGGAGGAGCGGGATCTCGCCGAGTTCACCCAGCGCCTGATCATCCTGAGGAACGCCCTGCCGATCCTCAATCGCGGCCGCTTCCTCTCGGGCCGCTTCGACGAGGAGCTCGGCGTCAAGGACGTCACGTGGCTCCGGCCGGACGGTGCCGAGATGGAGGGCGAGAACTGGGGCGACGGCGGCGCCCGGGCCCTCGCCGTGCTGCTCGACGGGCGGGCGCAGGCCACCGGCGTCCACCGTCGCGGGGGGGATGCCACGCTCCTCATCCTCTACAACGCCTACCACGACCTCGTGTCCTTCACCCTGCCGGACACGGTGGGCGGCGAGGAGTGGACGCGGCTCCTCGACACCAACCTCCCCGACAGCCAGTCGGTGGAGCATTTCAAGGCCGGCGACAGCTACGACGTCACCGGGCGCTCGATGCTGATGTTCGTCCTGAAGCCCGAGGACACGCCCGGCGACGCACCGACCGAGATGGAGCGCTCCTACCAGCACGTGATGCAGGCCTTCGACCGGGCCAACATCGAGAGCGTGCATTTCCACCTCGACGAAGCCTGAGGACGGACTGGGCCGGGGTGGAGAAATCCGCCCCGGCCCTGGTCCATTCTCGACCGTCACGCGTTGTCAGGGCGCTTGAACGCGATGGCTGCGGCCGGCGCGCCCGAAGGATGTTGTTCGTCGATGCCGAAGATATTGCTGGTCGAGGACCACGAGGAGATCTGGGACTTTCTCTCCCGCCGGCTCAAGCGCCGCGGCTACGAGGTGATCCTGGCCCATGACGGGGAGGCCGGCGTGCAGCAGGCGCGCGCGGGCCGGCCCGACGTCATCCTGCTCGACATGAACCTGCCGGTGCTCGACGGCTGGTCCGCCGCGCGCGCGCTCAAGGCGGGCGGCGACACCCGCGCGATCCCGATCATCGCGCTCACGGCCCACGCCATGTCGGGCGACCGCGACAAGGCGATCCAGGCGGGCTGCGACGATTACCACCCGAAGCCGATCGATTTCTCGAAGCTGCTCAGCCAGATCAGCGCCGCCCTCGGCGAGACGGCTGCTGCGGGCTGAGCCTCACCTTCTCTCTTCCCGGCTTGCATGCGGGGAAAGACGTGTTCCTGCGTAATCCGGGCGGGGAGCCCCCGAGAAACCGATGAGCGACGATCCCGTCACCGCGCGGCAGATCCGGCAGGGGATGCCGATCTTCGTCGCCCTGGCCTCGGTGCTGCTCGTGCTCGCCGTCATGGCGGCGCTCTATCTCGGGCGCGAGATCCTGATGCCGGTCACGCTCGCGATCCTCCTGAGCTTCGTCCTCGTGCCGGCGGTACGGGCGCTGCGCCGCCTACTCGTGCCGCGTGCGCTCGCGGTGCTGCTCGTCGTCGCGGTGACCTTCGGGGTGCTGTTCGGTGTCGGCAGTCTCATCGCCAGCGAGGGCGCCCAGCTCGCCGCCGACCTGCCGCGCTACTCCCTGACCATGCGCGACAAGATCGCGGCCCTGCGCGGGGCCACCGCCGACGCCGGCACGCTCTCGCGCATCGTCGACATGGTCCAGGATCTCGGCAACGCGCTCCAGCCCCCGCCCCAGGCCGAGCTGAAGGGCGAGCCTGGCTCGGCCACGCACCCGCTGACCGTGGAGATCAGAGCGGCGAAGGCCGGCGTGCTGGAGACCTTTCAGACTTTCGCTGGGCCGATCCTGCACCCGCTCGCCACGACCGGCCTGATCCTGCTCTTCACGATCTTCATCCTGCTCCAGCGCGAGGACCTGCGGAACCGGGCGATCCGCATCGCCGGCTCCGGCGACCTGCGCCGCACCACGGCCGCGATCGACGACGCCGCGAGCCGGCTGTCGCGCTTCTTCCTGGCCCAGCTCGCGCTCAACATCTCGTTCGGCGTGGTGATCGGGCTCGGCCTCTGGATCATCGGTGTGCCGAGCCCGACCCTGTTCGGCGTGCTCGCCGCCATCCTGCGCTTCGTGCCCTATATCGGCGCCGTCGTCTCCGCGGTGCTGCCGCTGATCCTCGCCGCCGCGGTCGATCCCGGCTGGAGCATGGTGATCGCCACCGCGATCCTGTTCGTGGTGGTCGAGCCGATCGCCGGCCACGTGGTCGAGCCGCTGCTCTACGGCCACTCGACCGGGCTCTCGCCGATCGCCGTGATCCTGGCGGCGACGATCTGGACCTTCCTCTGGGGGCCCGTCGGCCTTATCTTGGCGACGCCGCTCACCGTCTGCCTCGTGGTGCTCGGCCGTCACGTGGAGCGCCTCTGGTACCTCGACGTGCTACTCGGCGACCAGCCGGCGCTGGCGCCGCCCGAGATCTTCTACCAGCGCATGCTCGCCAACGACCCGGCCGAGGCGATCGACCAGGGCCGGCAGTTCCTGAAGGAGCGGGCGCTCGTCACCTACTACGACGAGGTCGTGCTGGCGGGCCTCCTGCTCGCACAAGAGGACCGCTCGCGCGGCACCCTCGACCGGGAGCGGCAGGCCGAGGTCGGCACCGCGATC